>NZ_JBHSBN010000008.1:0-298698 GCF_042650605.1 Micromonospora zhanjiangensis
ACAGCGTCCGCGACACGAGGTAGAACATGTTTGGCCCCGGGATCGCGACCATGGTGAGCTCGACGAGAGCGATACCAAGCAAGGCGCCGGTACTGATCATGATCTGAGCCTGCCAGCAGGTCCTTAACCGGGCAAGCGGTTGCGATCCTCGGCACAACGCCGCCCATGGGTGACAGCTCGCCGTGGCCCAGACGATCGCCGGCCGACGCGCTCGACCTGCTGGTTCCGCGGCGGTCCAGGCAACCTGTCGAAGACCACGGGACGACCAAACGGCCGACATGAGTTGTGCCCCGGCAGGTCCCGTCAAACAAACCCACCTATCTGCGCGACCTCTTATCTTGATTTGCCGGCACTGATCCGGCCCGTCGGCACTGACCCGGGCGCGATTCACGGTGGCGGCCTCCGCCCGGGTTCTGCTGCCCGCAGAAGGATGCGGGTCCGGCGGCGTACCGGGGCTAGGTTCGCGGCCATGACAGGATCCGCTTTCGTACTCGGCGCGGCGGGACAGGTGGGCACCGCCGTGGTGGCGAACCTGGTGGAACACGGCTGGCGGGTGACCGCCGGCGGGCGCCGGCCGCGCGACTGGCCGGACGGGGTCCGGGGCGCCCCGGTCGACCGGGACGACGACGTGTCCCTCGCCGAGGCCCTGGCCGGCGGGTACGACGTCCTGGTGGACTGCGTGGCCTACACCGAGGAGCACGGCCGGCAGCTCGCCCGGCTGACCGACCGGGTCGGCTCGGCCGTCGTCCTGTCCAGCTTCTCCGTGTACGCCGACGAGCACGGCCGCACGCTGGACGAGTCGACCGGACCGGACGACTTCCCGGCGTTGCCGGTGCCGGTCCCGGAGACCCATCGGACGGTGCCGCCCGGCGACTCGACCTACTCGACCCGCAAGGTGGCGCTGGAGAACGTCCTGTTGGACAGCGGGCTGCCGGTGACCGTGCTGCGGCCGGGTGCCATCGCCGGCCGGCACAGCGCCTTCCCCCGGGAGTGGTACTTCGTCCGCCGGGCGCTGGACCGGCGCCCCGCGCTGGTGCTCAACCACCGCGGCGAGAGCCGCTTCCACACCACCAGTACGGCGAATCTCGCGGAACTGGTCCGGCTGGCCGCGCAGCGGCCCGGCGACCGGGTGCTCAACGCCGTGGACGCCGAGGCGGTCAGCGTGCGGGAGATCGCCACGGCGATCAACGAACAGCTCGACCACCGGCCCGAGGAGATCCTGCTGCCCGGGACCGGCCCGGACGGTATCGGCGCGACGCCGTGGTCGGTGCCCCGCCCGTACGTGTTGGACATGACCGCCGCCGGGCGGGAACTCGGCTACCGGCCGGTGACCAACTACCTGACCGCGCTGCCGGCCGTGGTCGACTGGGTGGTGGAGACCGCCCGGCAGCGGGACTGGCGGACCGCCTTCCCGGTGTTCGTCCGGGCGCACGGCCCGGACGCCTTCGACTACACCGCCGAGGACTCCTGGCTCGCCACCCGCTGACCAGCCGGTTCGACCCGGGCGGCCGGGTCAGGAGTCCCGTTCGGCCGCTTGTTCGCAGGCGACGACCGGCAGCGGCCGGTCGTCGCCTGGCCTGGGCCCGTTCCCGTTCTGCTCGTGTCGTCCCGGTTGCGCCGGCCATCCGCTGTTGACGGACGCCTTGTTATCGCTAACATCGACAACTATATGTTTCATGTGAGCCGAGGCGGACCGGTGCGACCGGCCGGCGAAGGAGGACCGAATGGGGCCGACAGACAGAGAAACGGGTCGCGCGGGACACCGGCGCCGATGGTCGTCGGGCGGCTCGGCGGCACTGTTGGTGATCGGTGCCGCCCTCTGGGCGGTCGGCGGTCCCGGTGCCGCGCCCGCCCAGGCTTCGCCCGCCACGGCGGCCCGGTCCGCCGCACCGGCCACCGCCGGTGGCCAGGCGGCGGGTGCCGGTGACCGGTCGGAGAACAAACTGGCGTTGGGCAACGGGCTCGCGCTGACCCCGCCGATGGGCTGGAACGACTGGAACGCCTACGGCTGCAACGTGTCCGAGTCGCTGGTCAAGCAGACCGCTGACAAGATCGTGTCGTCCGGCCTGGCCGCCGCCGGCTACCAGTACGTCAACATCGACGACTGCTGGATGCAGCACAGTCGGGACGCCAGCGGGAACCTCCAGCCCGACTACGGCAAGTTTCCCTCCGGGATCTCCGGCACCGCGGCGTACGTGCACTCCAAGGGCCTGAAGATCGGCATCTACGAGGACGCCGGCACCCAGACCTGCGCCGGTTACCCGGGCAGCCTCGGGCACGAGGCGCAGGACGCCCGGCTGTTCGCCTCCTGGGGCATCGACTACCTGAAGTACGACAACTGCTACAACAACGGCAGCAGCACCACCGAGCAGTACATCGCCCGGTACTCGGCGATGCGCGACGCGCTGGCCGCGACCGGCCGGCCGATCGTCTACAGCATCTGCGAGTGGGGCGTGAACGCCCCGTGGACCTGGGCGCCGAACGTCGGCAACCTGTGGCGGACCACCGGCGACATCCAGGCCAACTTCAACAGCGTGCTGAACATCTTCCGGCAGAACGTGGGGCTGGCCGCCTACGCCGGGCCGGGCGCGTGGAACGACCCGGACATGCTCGAGGTCGGCAACGGCATGTCGGCCACCGAGGACCGGGCCCACTTCAGCCTGTGGGCCGAGATGGCGGCCCCGCTGCTGGCCGGCAACAACCTGGTCACCGCGAGCGCGACCACGCTGTCCATCCTGGGCAACCGGGACGTGATCGCGGTCGACCAGGACTCCCTGGGCAAGCAGGGCCGGATGGTCAGTTCCTCGGGCGGGCTGGACGTACTGGCCAAGCCGCTGTCCAACGGGGACGTGTCGGTGGTGCTGTTCAACGAGACCGGTTCGACGGCGACCATCAGCACCACCGCGGCCGCGATCGGCAAGTCCGGTGCCACCAGCTACGGCCTGAAGGACCTGTGGAGCGGGTCCACCAGCACCACCAGCGGCACGATCAGCGCCAGCGTGCCCGGGCACGGCGTGGTCATGTACCGGGTCTCCGGCGGCACCACCGGCGACCCGGGTGGCGGTGACTCCACCACCGTGCTGCGCGGGGTCGGCTCCAACCGGTGCCTGGACGACCCGAACAGCAGCACCAGCAACGGGACGCAGATGCGGATCTGGGACTGCACCGGCGGCAACAACCAGCGGTGGACCTACACCACCGGCGGCCAGCTGCAGGTGCTCGGCAAGTGCCTGGACGCCTACAACAACCAGACCAGCGCCGGCACGAAGGTGATCATCTGGGACTGCAACGGGCAGACCAACCAGCAGTGGCGGATCAACGCCGACGGCACGATCACCGGCGTACAGTCGGGCCTCTGCCTGGACGTCAACGGCGCGGCCACCGCCAACGGCACCCTGGTCGTGATCTGGACCTGCAACGGCCAGAGCAACCAGAAGTGGACCCGGAGCTGACGGATGCCATCAATCCACGCGGGGCCGAGCCGACCGACCCGGCCCCGCGTGGGCGGTCCGCGACACCGAAGGCGGCCGAGCCTCAGGCGGCGATCTTCTCGATGACCGCCTCGCCGCGCTCGGCGGCGGCGAGGAACAGCGCGGCCAGCTCGTGTGCGTCCCGGCGGACCTGGTCGCACCACTCGTCGTCGAACGGGCGGCGGTAGCCCATCGAGCGGGCCGCGGCGGCCAGCGCCTCGCGGTGCTCGACCACCCAGTCGTCGATCGGTGCCTCGGCCAGGAAGTCCGCGGCCCGGCGGACGAAGTCCGCGCTGAGCGCGCCGACGGCGTGGTCGTCGTCCCACTGCGGCGGCCCGGCGGCCAGCCACTTGGCCAGACCGGCGTGCGGGCCGCCCGCCGTGCCGTGCAGGAACAGGGCGCCGACCAGCCCGCAGGTGTCCTCGCCGGCCACCAGCAGGCCGGCCTCGCGCAGGGTCGCGAAGTCCTCGTCGAACCAGTACGGCACCAGGTCACTGAGCTCCTTGGGCGGCAGCCCGCGGACCGCCTGCTCCGGAATCCTCCGCCAGAAGATGTCGACGCCCATCCCACCGCTCCGTTGTGATCTCCGTTGAGTCCGGAGCGGGATCCTCGCATCCGGCACCGACATTCCCGCCCCCCGCTTGCCCTCCCGCGACCGTCCACAGCGAACGACCAGGACATTGAACCTTTTTCAACCTGAACCGCGCGGTGCGCAAGCCGCGTCTTCGACCTCGGCCGACGCCGGAGCGCAAGGGGAGGTTGAAAAAGGTTCATTGACGCGAGGGGGCCGGTCCGCGCCACGATCTCGGTCAGCTACCGGGCGGGGAGGCGTGCAGGCGGCGTACCCGGGTCAGGACGAGCCGGCGTAGCCGGCGGTCGGTGGTCCACAGCACGGTGCCGGCGGCGACGGCCGCGACGGTGCCCAGCACCAGGAAACCGGTCCACGGACCGTGGCCGGTCAGGCCGAGCCGGCCCAGCGGCAGCGGCACCAGGGCGGCGGCGACCGCCGCCAGCGCCGCCGGCACGGTCGGCGCCAGGAAGGCCGACACCGATGCGCCGACCACCCGGTGCACGGTCACCCAGACGGACAGCGCGTTGACGAAGACCTGCAGCCCCACCCCGGCCAGCGCCACGGTCGCCGCCGCGGTCACCGGCCGGCTGCCGGTCATCGCGGTGCCGACGGCGGCGAGCGTGAGCACCCCGAGCACGCCCCGGGTCCAGGCGATCGCGGCGAGCTTGGCCGGCCGGCCGATCGCCTGCAACGCGGGACCGAGCAGCAGCCCGTAGACGTTGGCCGCGCCGTACAGGCAGAGCAGCCGCATCGGCAGTTCGGAGCCGGCCCACTGCGGACCGAGCAGGTCGACCAGCGGCCCCGCGGTCGCCGCCAGCACGCCCAGCACCGGCAGACCGACCGCCGTGCCGAGGTGCTGCAACTCGATCAGGTGGGCGGCGAAGGCGGCCCGGTCGGACTGCAGCCGGGACAGCGACGGCAGCGACACCTGCTGGATGGAGCGGACGGTGACGTCGACCAGCATGTCCGGCAACCGGGCGGCCAGCCGGTAGATGCCGGTGGCCACCGGTCCGAAGAAGAGGCCCGTGAAGATCAGCTCGGCCTTGGCGCTGAGCAGCATGGCCAGGCCGGCGTTGGCCGAGTGCGCCGAGTAGGCCCAGAGTTCCCGGATGGCGCCGAGCCGGGGACGCCGGCTCGGCCGCCACGGGCAGGCCACCCAGAGCACCACCAGGCTGGTCACCGCGGTGACCAACTGCTGGACCACCAGGGCCCAGACGCCCGCGCCGGCCAGCGCGAGGACCACCCCGGCGGCGCCGCTGAGCACGGCCGCGACCAGGGTACGGACGGCCACCGCCCGGAATCTCAGCTCCCGGCGCAACACCGCCTCGGGCACGATGGCCAGCCCCTGCAACACCACCATCGGGGTCAACGCCAGACAGACCGGGGTCAGCGCCGGTTGCCGGTTGACCAGCGCCCACAGGGGACTGGCCGCGGCGGCGAGCAGCCCCACGCCCACCCCGGCGATGACCAGCACACCGAACGCCGCGTCGAGATGCTCGTCGGTGAGCCGGTCCCGCTGCACGATCGCCGAGACCAGGCCCTGCTGGATCAGCACCTGGGCCACCGTGATGAACACCATCGCCATCGCCAGCAACCCGTACGCGGTCGGGCCGAGCAGCCGGGCCAGCACGAACGTGACGACCAGCGACGCGCCGACCTGGCCGCCGATCAGCACGTACGACCAGCCGAGCGCCGCCGACACCCGGCCCGCTCGGCGCGGGACTGCGGTGCCCGGGCCCGTACCGGTGGTGGCGGTGACCGGGTCCGGAGCGGTCGCGGTGCCGGCCCGGCCGGGTCCGGGTCCGGGTCGGGCCGGGTCGGGCGTGGTCGGGGTGCCGGTGGGGGCGCTCACGGGGCGTTGCTCCTCGCTCGGGGGGTGGACCAGGATCGGCGGATCAGGCGGCGGCGCCAGCGGCCGAGCAGCACCCGCGCCCGGCGCAGGTACCAGACGGTGGGGAAGGTGACGGCACAGCTCAGTCGGGTGGCCGGCGGCAGGTCCCCACCGGCGAGGACGGCCACCGTCTCCCGGACCATCCGGCCCCGGCCGGTCGGTCGGCCGGCCGCCGGTCCGAACCAGGCGGTCGCGGTGGCGGCGGTGGCCCCCGGGGCCTGCAACGTCGAGCCGCCGTGCACCCGGCGGTGGAACAGCGGCCGGTCCACCTCGTGGATCCGCCCCAGCCGGGCCACCTCGGCCAACAGGGTGTAGTCGGACGCGACGTACGGCCGGATCAGGCCGGTACGCCGCAGCGCCACCACCCGGAACACGCCGAAGTGGGCGTGGCAGAGACTGACGTGCCGGGCCACCCCGGCCACCCGCCGCCAGGGGCGCGGGTCGCGCAGGTCCAGCCGATCGGCGTACGGGCCGATGACCCGGCCCGCCTCGTCGATCAGGACGGTACGCGGATAGGCCAGCACCGTCTCCGGACCGGCCGCGTCCAACTCCGCCACGCAACTGCCGACGTACCCGGGCAGGCACACGTCGTCGTACGCCACCCACTTGAACAACTCGCCCCGGGCCAGCTCGACCACCCGGGCGAAGTTGGCGTGCCCACCCCGGTCGATCTCGTTGCGGTACAGCCGGATCCGTCGGTCGACCGCCGCGTACCGCCGGCAGATCTCCCAGGTCCGGTCGGTCGAGGCGTTGTCGCTGACGATGAGTTCGAAGTCGGCGTACTGCTGGGCCAGCAGCGCGTCCAGGCACTCGGACAGGTAACGCTCGCCGTTGCGCACCGGCAGCCCGAGGCTGACCCGGGGCAGCGGCCCGCCGGTCCGGTCGCCGTAGGTTAACCCGCCGTGGTCGACGGTCATGCGACAAGCAGTTCCGCGTCGATGCCGCGGCGGCGCAGGGCGGCGGCGATCTCCGACCGGTACGCCGGGTTGGTGATCACCACGGCGCTGGTGCCGAGGCCGGTGAGGCTGTCCGGCGCGGTCACCCGGTGCCCGGTGGCCGGCAGGTAGCGGTCCCACTTGCGCGGGTTCACGTCCACCACCGCGGCGAGCCGGTGCTCCGGGTCGGCCAGGTGCAGGAACTGCACCCCGCGCGAGCCGGCGCCCCACAGCACCGGCCGGCGCCCGTCGGCGCGCAGCCGGTCGATCGTCTCCCGCCAGCGGCGCCGCTCGGCCGCGTGCCGCCCGGCGAAGCCGGCGATCGCGGCGAGCAACCGGTCCCGGTCGGCCGGTCCGGGCCGGTCCGCCGTGAACCATCCCGCACCGACCGGCCCGGGACCGACCGCGTCACCCGCCGCCGGCGCGGTTGCCGGGCCGGCGAGCGCGCCGGTGAGCGGGGCGCCCGGCGCCGCGTTCACCGCGATCTCGGCGTACCGGAACATGCCACCGAAGAGCCGGCCGGTCGCGGTGAGCCGCCAGCCGGCCCGCTCGACGATCCGGCGCAGCGGGAGGCCGGCGAAGTAGGAGACGTGCGGGTAGATCACCTCCCAGCCGGCGGTGGCCAGGTCGTAGTCGGCGTCCGGCACCTCCAGGTAGCCGTACACCGGCCGGCCCGAGGCCAGCTCCCGCAGCCGGACCAGGAAGCCGTACGGGTCGTCGAGGTGCTCGAACCAGTGCCGCGAGGTGACCACGTCGAACCTCGGGGTGTCCGCGTCCAGCGGGGCCGGCCGGGCGTGGAACACCGCGCCGGATCGGTCCGGTCCGGTCGGCCCGGCGTACATCGCGTCGTAGCCGTGTCCCCGGGCGCCGGCCACCCGGCACAGCTCGCGGAGGAACTCGCCCTGCCCGCAGCCGACGTCCAGCACGGTGGCCCCGCGCAACGGGTAGCGGTCGGCCAGCCGCTTGACCAGCTCCGCCGAGAACGCCTGGAACGCGGGGGAGTGGTGCAGGTTGGTGTCCATCGTGGTGTCGTAGACCAGCGCGGCCGGATCGAAGGCGAGGTTGCGGGCGTAGCCGCACTCCGGGCAGTGGCCCAGGACGATCCGACCCAGCGGCGAGGCGAGCGCCTCCTCCCGGGTGGCGTAGTGCACCCCGCAGCACACCGGCACGTCACCCAGGTCGGCGAACTCCACCAGGTCGGACGTACCGCAGGCGGGGCAGCGGCGGGACGGCCCGGCGCTCACCGGTGGGCCCGGCGCCGGTCGAGCAGCCGGGGGTCCGGCGCGGCCGGCGGCGAACCGGGCGTGCGGGCGGCCGGCGACCCACCCGTCCGAGCGGTCGGCGCGGTCGGTGCGCCGGCCGCGGCGCCGACGTCGGTCCAGCGCAGCGTCGGGTCGAGCCGGCCGGCGGCCCGCAGCGCCTGGATCCGGCGCAGCCGCTGGTGCCGTTCGCCGCGGAACGCCTCGATGGTCAGCCCGTGCCGCCGGTACGCCTCGACCAGTTCCTCGATCCCCCGCCGGACCGTCCACCGGGGCCGGAACGCGGGCACCTCGGCGACGATCCGGTCGCAGTCCACCCGGTAGTCGCGGGCGTCCGGGCCGGCGCCGCCGGCGACGGTGACCCGGACCCCGCCGACGACCTCCGCGACCATCTCGGCCACCTCCCGGATCCGGTAGTTCTCGGTGCTGACACCCACGTTGTACGCCCGGCCGTGCACCCGTTCCCGGGGCGCCGTGAGCAGGGCCAGGAAGGCGGCGGCGATGTCCTGCGCGTGCACCAGCGGGCGGCACGCCGTGCCGTCGGAGCGCAGCGGCACCTCGCCGGTGAGCAGGGCGTGCGCGACCAGGTCGTTGACCACCAGGTCGCCGCGCAGCCGGGGGGAGAACCCGTACGCGGTGGCGTTGCGCAGGAAGGTGGGGGAGAAGTCGTCGTCAGCCAGCGCGGCCAGGCCCCGCTCGGCCAGGATCTTCGACTCGCCGTACGGGGTGAGCGGGGCGAAGCCGGCCGTCTCGTCCAGCGGCCGGCCGCCCGGCGCGGCGCCGTACAGGCTGCACGAGGAGGAGAACAGGAACCGGGTCACCCCGGCCTGTCTGGCCGCCTCGGCCAGCCGCAGCGTGGCCCGGTAGTTCACCTCGTAGGTCAGGTCCGGGTCGAGGTCGCCCAGCGGATCGTTGCAGAGCGCCGCGAGGTGGCAGACCGCGTCGAAGCCGTGGCAGTGTTCGGCGCGGACGTCCCGCAGGTCCAGCCGCCAGGCGGGCACCTCCGGCGGCGGCGGGCCGAGCAGACAGTCGGCGTACAGGTCGGTGTCCAACCCGGTCACCTCGTGCCCGGCGGTCCGCAGCAGCGGCACCAGTACCGTTCCGAGATAACCGTGATGGCCGGTCACGAGTACGCGCATGGCAAAACTCCCGGAGGTCTTCTGGGTTGGTGCAGGCGAGTTTATGGAGGGCCCCGGAAATGGCTCCGACAATTGTCGGGATTCTTACTCAAGTGATCCATTTTCCCAGGTCAGACCGCTAGCTTTGCCCGTCGGGCGCGGCCGGTCCGACGCCGGGGTTCGCGAATCTTTCTCCTAAAAGGTGAATGGGTATGAGCATTGTCGAATGCCGGCTGTGTGGGGCGGCGCTGACCGAGACGTTCGTCGATCTCGGTATGTCGCCGCTCTGCGAGAGCTACCTGCCGGCCGAGCGGCTGGACGCCGCCGAGACCTTCTACCCGCTGCACGTACGGATCTGCCCGGACTGCCTGCTGGTCCAGCTGCCCGCCCACGTGTCCGGGGAGGAGATCTTCTCCGACTACGCCTACTTCTCCTCGTACTCCGACTCGTGGGTGGCGCACGCCCGCCGGTACGCCGAGGCGATGGTCGACGCGCTCGGCCTCGGCCCGGACAGCCTGGTCACCGAGGTCGCCAGCAACGACGGCTACCTGCTGCAGCACTTCGTCGCCCGGGGGATCCCGGTGCTCGGGGTCGAACCGGCGGGCAATGTGGCGGTCGCCGCGCGGGCCCGGGGGATCCGCACCGAGGTGCGGTTCCTGTCCGCCGGCTCGGGGGTCGAACTGGCCGACCGGTACGGCCGGGCCGACCTGGTGGTGGCCAACAACGTCTACGCCCACGTGCCCGACCTGCTCGGTTTCACCGCCGGGCTGGCCGCCCTGGTCCGGCCGACCGGCCTGGTCACCTGCGAGTTCCCGCACCTGCTCCGGCTGATCGAGCGCCGCCAGTACGACACCATCTACCAGGAGCACTACCAGTACCTCTCGCTGCTCACCGCGCGCCGTGCGCTGGCCACGGCCGACCTGACCGTGGTCGACGTGGACGAGATCTCGTCGCACGGCGGTTCGCTGCGGGTGTACGCCCGGCCGGCGGAACACGCCGGGGAACCCTCGGTCAACGTCAAGAGCGTGCTGGACGCCGAGGCCGAGGCGGGCCTGCACACCCTGGACGGTCACCGCGGCTTCGCCGACGCGGTCTTCGCCATCAAGCGGGAACTGGTCGACTTCCTGCTCACCGCCCGCGCCCAGGGGCGGCGGGTGGTCGGCTACGGCGCCCCGGGCAAGGGCAACACCCTGCTCAACCACTGCGGCATCCGGTCCGACCTGGTCGAGTACACGGTCGACCGCAGCCCGCACAAGCAGGGCCGGTTCCTGCCCGGCACGCACATCCCGATCCACGAACCGGACCGGATCGCCCGGGACCGGCCCGACTACGTCCTGGTGCTGCCGTGGAACCTGCGGACCGAGATCACCGCCCAGCTCGCCCACGTCCGCGACTGGGGCGGCCGGCTGGTCTTCCCGATCCCGAGCCTGGAGGTGGTCTGAGGTGAAGGTCGTGCTGTTCTGCGGCGGGCTCGGCATGCGGATGCGCGAGGACGCCGCCTCGGCGCCCAAGCCGATGGCGATGATCGGTGACCGGCCGCTGCTGTGGCACGTGATGCGCTACTACGCGCACTTCGGGCACACCGAGTTCGTGCTCTGCCTGGGCTACGGCGCGGCGGCGGTGAAGGACTACTTCCTGCGCTACGACGAGACCCGCTCCAACGACTTCAACCTGACCGGCGGCGGCCGGGACGTCCGGCTGTTCTCCTCCGACATCACCGACTGGAGCATCACCTTCATCGACACCGGGCTGACCGCCACCATCGGCGAGCGGCTGGCCCGGGTCCGGCCGTACGTCGCGGACGAACCGATGTTCCTGGCCAACTACGCGGACACGCTCACCGACGCCCCGCTGCCGGAGCTGTTGGACCGGTTCGCGGTCGGCGACGCGACCGCGAGCCTGCTCGCCGTGCCGGTCCGCTCCACGCACCACGTGCTGGACGTGGGGCCGGACGACCGGGTCGACCGGATCCGTCCGCTGGCCGACCTGATGCAGTGGGAGAACGGCGGCTACTTCATCCTCCGGCCGGAGATCTTCGCCGAGCTGCGGGCCGGGGAGGACCTGGTGCCGCACGCCTTCGACCGGTTGCTGGCCGGGCGGCGGTTGATGGCGCAGCCGTACACCGGGTTCTGGCGGGCCGCGGACACCTTCAAGGACCGGGCGGAGCTGGAGGAGCTGTACCGGTCGGCGCGCTGCCCGTGGATGCTGTGGGACGCCAACCGCGGAACGGCCGCCGCGGCCGACCGGGAAACGGCCGAAGCTGGCGGCCCGGTGGCGCGGCCCGGCGCGCCGGCGCTGGCCCGGTGAGGCCGCCGTTCCGGTTGTCCGGCGTGCGCTCGGTGGTGCTGCTCGGCGCCCACCCGGACGACATCGAGATCGGCGCCGGCGGTCTGCTGCTGGCCCTGGCCGGCATCGCCGGGCTGCGGGTGCGCTACGTGCTGCTGACCGGTACGCCGGACCGGCGGGCCGAGGCGCGGGCCGCGGCCACCGCCTTCCTGCCCACCGCCCGGATCGACTTCGCGCTGCACGACCTGCCCGACGGTCGACTGCCGGCGCACTGGGCCGGGGCGAAGCGGATCGTCGACGCCGCCGCGACCGGCGGGGCGGACCTGGTGCTCGCGCCGGGCCCGGACGACGCGCACCAGGACCACCGGCTGCTCGGCGAGCTGGCGCCGACCGCGTTCCGGGACACCACCGTGCTGCACTACGAGATCCCCAAGTGGGACGGCGACCTGGGCCGGCGCAACGTCTACCTGGGCCTGTCGGCGGACCGGGCGCGGCGCAAGGTGGACCTGCTCAACAACTACTTCCCGTCGCAGAAGGACCGGTCCTGGTGGGACGACGAGATCTTCCTCGGGCTGGCCCGGTTACGCGGGATGGAATGCCGCACCCGGTACGCCGAGGCGTATCGGTGCGACAAGGCGTTAGTCGAGATGTGACCGAGACGAGGCTGGGCATGAGTGGACTGACGATCGCCCTGTTCGGGGTGACGGGATGGCGGCACAATCTCGGGGTGGGCGCGCTGCGGGCCGCCACGCTGAGCGGGGTGCTGAGCCGGGAGCCGGCCGCCCGGGTGACCGCCTTCGACGAGGGCTGGGGGATGCGCTCGGGCCGTGCCTTCGTGGCCGGGATCCCGATGCAGATCTCGCTGGCCGGGGCCCGCGCCTCGCGCCGCTACCACCGGCCGGAGTCCTACCTGAACATGCGGGTCAGCGCCGCGCTGGGCGGCCTGCGCAACGCCGGGCTGGCCGCCATCGACGCCGCCGACCTGGTGCTCGACGCGAGCGGCGGGGACAGCTTCACCGACCTGTACGGCACCCGCCGGTTCAACGCGGTGACCTGGCCGAAGCGGCTCGCCGTGCTGCGCCACCGGCCGCTGGTGCTGCTCCCGCAGACGTACGGCCCGTACCGCGCCGACCGGGTCCGGGCCACGGCCGCGGCGCTGACCCGGTCGGCGACCATGGCCTGGGCCCGGGACCCGGACAGCTTCCTCGCCCTGGCCGACCTGCTCGGAGCGGACCTGGATCCGAGCCGGCACCGGGAGGGCGTCGACGTGGCCTTCGCGCTGGAGCCGCGCGAGCCGGACGCCCCGGTGCGCGACCGGCTCGACGCGTGGTTCGCCGCGGCGCCCGGACCGGTGGCCGGGATCAACGTCAGCGGGCTGCTGGCCCGGCCGCAGGGCGCGGCCCGGTTCGGGCTCACCGCCGACACCCGCGCGCTGGCCCGCCGGTTGGGCGAGCGGCTGCTGGCCGAGCCGGACACCCGCGTGATCATCGTGCCGCACGTCCGGGTGCCGGGCGGTGGCCCGGACGACGACACCGCGGTCTCCGAGTGGCTGCACCGGGTGCTCGCGGCCCGGCACGGCGACCGGGTGCTGCTGGTGCCGACCGGGCTGGACCCGCAGCAGTCGAAGTGGGTGATCGCCCGTACCTCGTGGTTCTGCGGGATGCGGATGCACGCCACCATCGCCGCGCTCTCCTCGGCGGTGCCGGCGGCCAACGTGGCCTACAGCCTCAAGGCGCGCGGGGTCTTCGCCAGCGTCGGCCAGGAACGGCGGGTCGCCGACGCCCGGCGGTCGAGCGAGGAGGACCTGCTCGCCCAGCTCTGGTCGGCCTGGACCGAGCGGCAGGTGGCGGCGGCCGAGTTGGCCGTCAACACGCCGCTCGCGGTGGCCCGCGCGGCGAGCCAGATGGACGAGATCGTCGCGCTGGCCCGCGCCGAGCACGCCGGTCGCGCGACCGCGCGGGCCCGCTGATGCCGGCCGCGTCGCGCCGCCGGCCGCGGACCGTGCACGAGGTGGCCGCGAACCGGCTCTGCACCGGCTGCGGGGTCTGCGCGTACCTCGCCCCGGACGAGGTCCGGATGGTGGACGTACTCGACCACGGCCGGCGTCCGCTGCCGGTGCTGCCGTCTGCGCCGGCCGGACCCGGCGCGACGGCCGCCGTCGACTGCTGTCCGGGGGTACGCCTGGCGCACGACTCGCGGCGCGCCGAGCCGGGCGAGATCGCCGCGCTGCGGCCGGCCTGGGGGCCGGTCCGCCGGGTCTGGGAGGGGTACGCCACCGACCCCGCGATCCGGTACGCCGGCTCCAGCGGCGGGGTGGCCACCGCGCTGGCCGGGTACTGCCTCACCGGGCAGGGCATGGCCGGGGTGCTGCACGTCGGCGCCCGGGCGGACGTGCCGTACCTGAACGAGACCCGGCTGTCCCGCGACCCGGCCGAGTTGCTGGCCGCGGCCGGCTCCCGGTACGCCCCGGCCAGTCCGGCGGACCGGTTGGACCTGGTCGAGTCGGCCGACGGGCCGTGCGTGTTCATCGGCAAGCCGTGCGACGTGGCGGCGACCCGGATGGCCCGCCGGGTACGCCCGGCGCTGGACGCCCGGCTCGGCCTGACCATCGCCCTGTTCTGCGCGGGCACCCCGACCACCCGGGGCACCCTGGAGATGCTGCGCCGGCTCGGCATCTCCGACCCGACGGGTCTGGAGTCGGTGCACTACCGGGGCAACGGCTGGCCCGGCCGGGCCCGGGCCCGGTTGGTCGAGGACCAGCCGGGGCACGAGCGGACGCTCAGCTACCAGGAGTCCTGGGGCGAGATCCTGCAGCAGCACCGGCAGTGGCGGTGCTACCTGTGCGCCGACCACACCGGCGAGTTCGCCGACGTCGCGGTCGGTGACCCGTGGTACCGGCCGACCGGCGACGATCCGGGCCGGTCGCTGGTGCTGGCCCGGACCGAGCGCGGGGTTCGGCTGGTCGAGGCGGCGATCGCGGCCGGTGTGCTGGCGTTGGACGAGGCGGCGCCCACCATCCTGCCGGCATCCCAGCCGAACCTGCTGCGGGCCCGCGGTGCGGTGGCCGGCCGGCTGGTCACCCTGCGGGCGGCCGGCCTGATGACGCCCCGGCTGCGGCACCTGCCGACGGCCCGGATGTGGTGGCGGCACCTGACCGTACGGGAGCGGCTGCGCTCGACGGTGGGCACGGTACGCCGGATCCGCCGCAAGCGGTTGCGCGAGCCGGCCGAGCTGATCCCGTACGGCGAACAGCGGCGACCGGTCGGCTGACCGTCGGCCGGCGGCCTGTTCGCCGAATGCCGGCCGGCCGCGCGCCGGCCGCCGGTCAGATGACCGGTTTCCCGTTGTCGAACCAGACGTTGGTCGGCCGGTCCCACTGAAGCCCCGCGATGGCGAGACTGGCGATGACCCCGTACCGGTAGTCGCGGCCGTACTTGTTGTTCTTGAAGACGAGCTTCGTGGCGACGATGTCGGAGCGGATGCCGATCGAGTAGTTGCCGCCGTCGCAGAGGTTGAGCTGGTAGAGCACGTTGTTGGTGGACGGGGCGGTGGTCGAGCCGAGCATCAGGCAGGCGTTAGCCGGGTCCCGGGTGACCGGGTTGTAGGGCTGGAGGTTGTTGTGCTGGATCAGCACGTTGCTGGCCCCGGTGACCTGGAGCGTGTCGTTGTGCGAGGTCGGCGTGCGGGTCAGGTCGTGCACGTACGAGTCGATGATTTTCGTGTTGTTGCCGAGCCGTGGCCCGTCGATGCTGTGATGCACGTTCACCCGCTGCAGGGTGTAGTTGTCGCAGCAGACCGCGGCCGAGTTCTTGCCGGAACCGTTGATCTCGACGTCGGTGACCGTCAGGTTCACCGCGGTGCTCAGCGTCCGGATCGAGTACAGCGTGCTGGCGCAGGTGATCCTGGACCGCTGGATGGTGACGTTCCGGGCCGTCACCGTGACGCAGCCGACGATGTCGCGGTTGCTGACCACCTGGCCGTCCGTGCTCAGGGTGAGTGAGCCGGTGGTGGTCAGCACGGTCCCGACCGGTACGCCGGTGGTGGCCGCGCTCGGCCAGTAGGTGATCGGGGTGGGCGGCGTCGCCGTGGGGCTGGGGGTGGCAGCGATCTCCGGGGCGGCGTGCGGATCGGTCGACGGGGCGGGCGCGAGGCGCGGCTGGCCGGCGGGTGCCGGGTCGCCCGCCGGTGCCGGTGTCCAGTGCCGCCCGACCACGGGGACGGGGACCAGCAGGGCGACGCCGCCGAGGCCGGCGAGGACCAGGCCAGCGGCGCCCAGCCGAACCCGCCGGCGGTTCCGGGCCGGATCGCGCCCGGGCGGCGGCGTCGGCCCGGCGCTCGGCCATCCCGGCGGGCTGGTCGGCGAGGGATCGTGGAAGGCGGCCATGGCTGCTCCGGTGGTGCCAGCCCTGACTCTCGAATATGGCCTCGGTAACCGCCGATCCGTCGTCAGGTGAGGCTGACGTTACAGGCCGTGGTGGAGTGTTCGCGAGTATTCGATCAGCGATATTACGGACAGAAACGAGTGCCAAACGGCCCTTGTGTCGGCGCGAACCGACGCAACATGAGATCGGTACCCCGGCCGCCGGTCGTGGGTTCAGCCGTTCGGCACGGTGGCCGGGTCGCGCGGCGGGCGCGGCTCCACCAGCTCGGGCCAGCCGGCTGCCCACACCGACCGGGCCCGCCAGACCGCCGGCCAGTCGATCCCGCGGGACCGGTCCCGGCCCAGCAGCAACCGGCCGAGCGCGCGCAACCCGACCCCGGCGACCAGCAACCCCACCCCGAGCCGGGCCTTGGCCGGCGACCAGTGCCGCCGTAGGTAGGTGACCTTGCCGCGGAGGATCTTCGCCCGCTGGCCGTCCGGGTCCGAAGAGGCGCCGCCGACGTGCACGACCGTCGCCGCCGGGTCGAGCACCGGCCGGGCGCCGAACCGGGCCGCCCGGGTGCAGAGGTCGATGTCGTCGCTGTAGAGGAACAGCCGCGGGTCGAAGCCCTCCAGCCGGTAGAACAGGTCGCGTTCGATCAGCATCAGGCAGCCCGACACCGCCGGTACGACCCGTACGCTGCGCCGGTCGTAGTCGGGCAGCCCCTCCGGGTTGGCCCAGCCGTACCGGCGCAGCGCGGTGGACAGCCCGGTCGCGAAGCCGAAGCAGCTCCACAGGCTGGGCAGGCCCCAGCAGGACCAACTGTCGTCGGAGCCGTCGGAGCGCAACGTGCGGCCGGTGTAGATGCCGTGCCCCGGGTGCCGGCGGGCGAACCGGACCAGCTCGCTCACCAGGTCGCCGGCCGGGGTGGTGTCCGGGTTCAGCAGCAGCAGGTGCTCGCCGGTGGTGGCCACCGCGGCCCGGTTCACCGCCCGGCCCCAGCCGACGTTGTCGGCCAGCCGGATCAGCCGTACCTCGGGGAAGGCCGCGGCGACGGCGTCCGCCGAGCCGTCCCGGGACGCGTTGTCGATCACCGTGACGTCGAAGCGTACGTCCGGCGTGCGCCCGGCCAGCAGCGCGCGCAGGCAGCCCAGGACGAGGTCGCGGGTGTTGTAGGTGACGATGACCACCGAGGCGTCCAACGTCGACGGGTTCGGGGTCGAGGTGTCGTGGGTCGAGGTGTCCGGGGCGGTCACGCGTCACCCTCCGGGCGGCGCGGGACGGGGATCCGCGGCGTGCCGACCCGGGACCGGGTGGCGGTCGCCAGCAGCCGCAGCGCGAACGGGACGTCGTGCACCAGGTACCGGCCGGCCAACCGGCCCGGCTCGGCGGCCAGCCGGTGCAGCCACTCCATCCCCGACCGGCGCATCCACACCGGGGCGCGCCGGTGCACGCCGGCGACGAAGCCGATGGCCGCACCGCAGCCGAGGAACCAGGACCGGGGCAGCAGCGGCCGGAGCCGGGCGATGACCCGTTCCTGTTTGGGGAAGCCGAGCCCCACGAAGACCAGATCGGGCCGGGCGGCGGTAACCTCCGCGCACACCGCGTCGAACTGTTCCGGCCGGGTGTCGAAGCCGAACGGCGGGCTGAGGTGCCCGGCCGTCGCCAGGCCGGGAAACCGGTCCCGCAGCACCCGCTCCGCGCGGGCGGCGGTGCCCGGCTCGCCGCCGAGCAGATAGATCGAGCCGCCCTGCCCGGCGAGCGCACGGCTCAGGCTCCAGATCAGGTCGGATCCGGCGACCCGGACCGGCAGCGGTGTCCCGCCGAGCCGGCTGGCCCAGATCACCGGTGCGCCGTCGGCGACCACCACGTCCGCGCCGACCAGGAGCCGCCGGGCCTCGCCGTCGCGTACCGCCCGGCGCAGGATGTCCACATTGGGGGTCACGATCTGACCACCCCGATCGGCCGACAGTTCGTGAATGACGTGCCGTACGACGTCGTCCTCCCGTATCGGGTCGAATTCGATGCCGTGCACGATGATCCTTCGGGGAATCCTTTGCGCGGGTCGAGAAGCGTCAAGCACAAATGCAAACGTACCGATATTGCCGGCCCGGACAATGCCACGAACGGTCAGGGAATGTCCGGGTGGGAGGACCGGAAATCGGCCGTACGCCCGGTTGTCGTCCACCGTACGGGATGCCACCATCACCCGCGTGACGACCAGTGTGATAATGCCCGCCTTCAATGAGGAGGCGGGCATCGGCGACGTTCTGGCGACCCTGACCCGGTCGCCCGGCTTCGGCCCTGATCTGCGCGTTCTGGTCGCGGCCAACGGCTGCACCGACCGCACCGTCGAGATAGCCCGGTCGTACGGCGTGCGGGTGGTCGAGGTCGCCGCCGCGTCCAAACCGGCGGCGCTGAACGCGGCGGACCGGCTGGCCGACGGGGACGTGCGGATCTATCTGGATGCCGACATGCCGGTCACCGCGACGCTGCTGCGGCAACTGGCCGAGGCGGTGCGCCGGCCCGGCGTCGAGGGCGCGGTGCCGCGGCTGGCGGTCGACGCGAGCGCCAGCAGTTGGCCGGTCCGCGCCTACTACGCCGTCAACGCCCGGCTGCCGGTGTTCGACCGCCGGTTGTTCGGCCGGGGGGTGATCGCGCTGTCGGCCGAGGCCAGGTCGCGGTTCGACCGGTTTCCCGAGATCACCGCCGACGACATGTTCCTGGACGCGGTGGTGGCGGCGGGGGAGAAGGTGGAGATCGACGCGGTGCTGCCGGTGCGGGCCCCCCGGCGCACCCGCGAGCTGGTCCGCCGGTTGGCCCGGGCCCGCGCGGGCAACGCGGAGTTCTGGCGGTACGTCCGCTCCGCCCCGCCCGGCCACCGCCCGCCGGCCGACCCGGTCGAGGGGTCGAACACCTGGTCCTGGCTGCGGGACGTGGTGCTGCGCTCGCCCCGGCTGCTGCCGGCGGCCGGCTGCTACCTGCTCGTCGTGCTGCTCGCCGAGGGGCTGCGCCGGTCGCCGGGTTGGACCGCGCGCTCCGGCTGGGGACGCTGACCGGGACCGGGCGGCCGCCGTGCCGACCGCGGCCGGGTGGCCGCTGTCGTGAATGCGATAGTCCACCGTGCAGCATTACGAATCATTTTCCTCGGAGTAGATGGTTTCCGACAGAACTGTTCTGCCCCGCTATAAGAGCTGATTAAGTTTCTTGGGCGTCCTTCGCGTAATGGCTATCGTCGGCGGCGGTGAATCGTGGCGCGTTCCGCCGCAACACGAAAAACGTTCACTGGGGAGGGTTGGTCCCGTTGTCCGCGCGGGACCGGTCGCAGCTCGAAATACCGAAGGGTGAGATTCCCGTGGAACGCCGACAACCTCCGCCCGTGCCCGTACCCCGCCCGTACCGATTCCCGCGACCGTCGCCCGGGGTCCACCGTTGGCCCCGGCACGGATGGCGGCTCCTCGCCGGGGCCGTCGTGGGCCTGTTCGCGGTTGCGACCACCATCACCGCGTTCGCGGCGGACGCCCGCTCCCTCCGGTCGCTGGCCGTCAGCTACTCGTTCTTCACCAACACCGACGTGTCGAACGTGCCCACCGATCCCGAGGTCGCCCCGATCGAGGTGGGCCTGCGCTTCACCACCAGCACCGCCGGCTCGTTGACCGCGGTCCGGTTCCTGAAGGTCACCAACGACCCGGGACCGCACCAGGTGAGCGTCTGGTCGAGCGGCGGTACCCAACTGGCCACCGCCCCCTCGACCAACGAGACCAGCTCGGGCTGGCAACAGGTCACCCTGCCGCGAGCGGTGGCGCTGAAGGCCGGTTCGCAGTACCTGGTGTCGTACCACACCACCCGCTACCGGTCGAGCGAGAACTACTTCACCCAGACCATCCAGGCCGGCCCGCTGTCCACGGCGAGCGTGAACGGCCTCTTCGCGTACGGGCCGGCGGGGACCTTCCCCAACCAGACCTTCCGGGCCACCAACTACTGGGTCGACCTGGTCTTCACACCCACCGGCACGCCGTCGCCGACGGTCACGCCGACCACCTCGCCCACCCGGACGCCGACGGCCCCACCGACCACCACGTCGCCGACGCCGACCAGCACCGGCGGGCTGAACCTGCCCCGGGTGCCGTGGAACGGCGGTCCGGGCTACTACGCCGGCTTCCCGGTCGCCCGGGCGGCCGGCTGGACCAACCCGGCGTTCTTCCCGATCGGCGTCTGGTTCGAGGGCACCTACGCCCAGGCGGACATCGACCTGGACAAGGCGGCCGGCCTGAACACGTACGTCCAGCTGACCAGCGGCTCGAACCTGCCGTTGATCCGCAGCAACGGCATGTACGCGGTGCTCGACGGGGCACTGCCCGGGTTCGGCGCGGAGACCACCGGGTGGCTGATCAGCGACGAGGTGGACATGTGGGCCGGTCCCGGCACCGCGGCGTGGACCGGGAACTTCCCGGGCCAGGGGACGATCTGCTCGCCGTCGACGGGCAACTGCGGCTACACCGTGCAGAACACCCTCAGCGCCAAGCTGCCATCCGCAAACGGCCGGTTCCACTACGCCAACTACGGCAAGGGCGTGATGTTCTGGGAGTCGGACGCCGAGGCCGCCCGGTTCGTCAACGGCTGGACCGGCGTGGTCTCCAACGACATCTACTGGTACACCGACCCCAACGTCTGCACGTCGCCGTCGGAGGGACCGAGCATCGGGGTCACTGTCGCCAACTGCCGGCGGTCGGCGAACTACGGCCGGACCATGGACCGGATGCGCGCGCTGGACGCCACGGACGGCAAGCTGCAGGCGATCTGGGCCTTCGTCGAGGACGGCCATCCGGCCTCCGAGAACACGGCGCCGACGATCACCGGGAACCAGGCCGCCGGCGCGGTGATGAACTCGGTCATCCACGAGGCGCGCGGGATCATCTACTTCAACCACAACTTCGGCGGCCCGTGCATCTCCCAGCACGTGCTGCGAGACTGCGGCAAGACCACCGTCCGGCCGAAGATCACCGAGACGAACTCCCGGATCAGGGACCTCGCGCCGGTGCTGAACACCCAGTCCTACCAGTGGACGTTCAACTCCAGCCTGGACACCATGCTGAAGGCGTCCGGCGGGTCGTACTACATCTTCGCGATGCCCGGCCCCACCGGCGGCACCGGCAGCCAGAAGCTCGTGCTGCCCCCGGGGATCACCGGCACCAGCGCCCAGGTGCTCTACGAGAACCGCAGCGTCCCGATCAACGGGGGCGCCTTCACCGACACCTTCGCCCAGGAGTTCACGTACCACATCTACAAGATCACTCCCTGACCCGGCGCCGGCGCGGTCAGCCGTAGACCTCGTCCTCGATGGTGGCCAGGGTGACCCGCTGGGCGTCGCTCCACGGCCGGGACCGCACCGAGGCGGCCAGCTCCGCGGGCGCCGGGCGGTCACCCTCCACCACCGCGCCGAGCGCGTCGGCGATCCGGTACGGCGTCGGCTCCGTCCAGCGGATGTGCGGGTTCGGCAACCCGCCCCGCGCGTACGGGTTGTCGCCGACCACCGGGACCACCCCGCAGGCGAGCAGCTCGTCCGGGACCAGCGACGCGTTGGTGAAGGAGAGCGCGATGCCGGCGGTGCAGCGGTTGTAGAGCTCGCTCAGCCCGGCCGGGGACAGCTTGCCGTGGTTGGTCGCCGGGAACGGCACCCGGGCGGTGGGATCGCCGAAGAGGTGGATCTCGCGGTCCGGGTGCCGCCGGTGGAACTCCCGCAGCGCCATCACCCCGAGCAGGTAACCGCGCCGGGCGGTGTCCCGCCGGGCGTAGAAGACGACCCCGTTGCGAGGACCCGGCTCGGTGAGCCGGTAGGTCTCGGTGTCGCAGCCGAAATGCGCCACCGCCGCCCGTACCCCGAACCGCTCGGCCAGCAGGTCGGCCAGCATCGGGCCGACGGTGATCGACCGGAAACCGAACCGGTACGAGTCCTCGGCCAGGACGTACTCCGAGCCGGGCGGGTAGAACAGCGGCTCGTAGTCCTGGATGAAGTAGAGCCGTCGGGTCTTCAGGTCGGCCCGCGCCGCGAGCACGTGCGCGGTCTCCCAGGCCGAGGCGACGTAGGCGTCCAACGGCGGCAGCCCGTCGGCGACCGAACGGATCTCGGCCCGGACGTTCGGCCAGCACCGCCGGATCAGCTCCACCCGGGGCCGCAGCTCGCCGTCGAACCGGTCGTACAGGTAGAGCACGCAGGTGTGGCCCGCGGCCTCGACCGCCTCGACCATCCGGAACAGGGTGGTGTGGCCGCCGGAGCCCGGGCCGGGGGGCGCGCAGACCCAGCCGACGGTCAGCGGGGTGCCGCGGGCCGGTCGCCGGTCCGGCACCGCGAGCGTCAGCCCCCGGGAGTCCGCCACGTCGTCCAGGCCGAGCAGGACGTCCAGGTCGGCGGCGCCCAGCCGCTGGTAGGCCCGCCGGGAGACCCGCCGGGCCAGGTGCGCCGGGTCGCCCCGCAGCGCCCGCAGCGTCTGCCCCACCCGTCCCCGCATGCCGCGCCCCCAACCGTCTCGTTCGTCCGAACCCGTCTCGTCCCGCGAACCCCGCCTCCCACCCGGCCCCGGTCCGCGTCCCTTACCGACCGGTGGCCCGCCGGGCGCCGGCCGACCGGTGACCCGCCGTCAGATGCTCAGGATGCCCAGCTTGCGGGCCAGCTTGAGGGACCGGTCGAAGACGAACAGCCCGACCGCGAACACCAGCGCGCAGAAGACCACCAGCGTGGCGATGGAGGCGCCCGGTGACGTGCCGCCGGCCGGCGGGTCGGCCATCAGCAACTGTCGTTCCGTGGCGATCACGTAATAATGCGGGACCAGGTAGCTGAGCCAGCGGATCCAACCGGGCAGCACGTCGACCGGGAAGAGCGTGCCGCCGAGGACCGAGGCGGCCAGGCTGTAGAGCATGATGAGCGGCTCGCCGCGCTTGAACAGGATGATGAAGCTGGCGGTCAGCGTGCCGATGGCGTTGCAGGCGGCGATCCCGACCAGGAAGACCAGCAGCGCCAGCGGGATGGCCCGCCACTCGATCCGGGCACCGAGCAGGCAACCGAACCCCATCATGAAGCAGGCCATCAGCGTGCCGGTGACGCTCCGCCAGATGTTCATCGCCACCGGGATCAACGCCCACGGCACCGGCTCCACCAGATAGGTCTCCAGCGTGCCGCGTTCCTGGGCGAACTGGAGCCGGTTGGTCAGCGCGCTCAGCGCGTCCTGGAACCCGGCGGTGACGCTGGCCCCGATCAGCATGAAGACGAAGGCGTCCCGGGTGTCCAGGAAGGAACCCTGGAAGAAGTAGAGCAGCACGGGGAAGACCACCGCGGCGTACCGCAGGACGGTCGTCGCCGGGAACATCCGCTCCTCGACCAGGTCGATCCGGACGTACGCCGCGCAGGTGTCGAGCGACTTGCGCAACAACCCCCGCCGGCCGATCGCGGCGCTGTACGCGGTGCTGGTCAACGGATTCCCTCCGGTGCGTCCTGGCGGTAGGCGCGGGCGATCAGGTCCCGCAACGGCATCGGGATCTCCCGGACGTGCCGGACCTCGCCGGCCGTCGGACCGAGCGCGGACAGCACCCGGCCGGCGCCCTCGGCCGGTCGCAGCCCACACCGCACGGCGTGGCCGTCGGCGGTCGCGGCCAGCCCGTGGGCGAGCAGCGCGGCGGCCGCCCGGTCGGCCGTCGCGGCCGAATCGAAGACCAACTCCAGTTGCGGGCGTTCCCACTGCTCGCGGAGCGTGTCCAGGTCACCGACGTACTTGACCCGGCCCCGGTCGAGCAGCAGCGTCTGCGACCGCAACGCCTCGATCTCCTCCAGCCGGTGCGACGAGATCAGCACCGCCAGCCGCTCGCGGCGGACCAGGTCGGTGATCAGCCCGAGCAGTTCGTGCGCGGCGATCGGGTCCACCGCCCCGGTCGGCTCGTCGAGGATCAACACCCGGGGACCGGGCAGCAGCGCCCGGGCCAGCCGCAACCGGGCCTTCATCCCGGCCGACAGCCCGGCGACGACCGAGTCGATCTGGCCGGAGAGATTGACCTTGGCGAGCACCTCGGGGATGCGTTCGGTGATGGCCCGCCGGGACATCCCCTGCAACCGGCCGTGCAGGTGCAGGTTCTCCCGGCAGGTGGCGCGCATCAGCAGGCTGCGGTCCTCCGACGGCATCCAGCCGACCACCTGGCGGACCTGCTCGGTGTCCCGGTCCACGTCCAGGCCGAGCACCCGGCCGGTGCCGGTGGTCGCCGTGGTCAGCCCGACGATGATCCGGAACAGGGTGGTCTTGCCGGCACCGTTCGGCCCGACGATGGCGCAGATCTGGCCGGCCCGGACGGTGAGGTCCACCCCGTCCAACGCGGTCACGTTGGCGCGGACGTGCGTGCGGGCCATCACCCGCATCCAGCGCGGCGTCGGCTCGTACACCTTGGTCAGGCCGGACAGCACGATCACCCCGTCGGTGCCGGCGGGCGCCGCGGTGGTCGGGCCGATCTCGACGGCGGTCATACCCGGATCCCCGTCCGCCGCCACCGGCCCCAGCGCAGCCGGTGCTCGACCCGGTCGGTGAACTCCCGGACCGGCAGCGGCAGCCGCGGCGGCCGGGCGCCGTCGACCTGCCGGGCGTAGCGCCGCCACTCCCGGCTCGCCCGGGCCTCGCCGGAGAGGCTGGTCGCCAACGCGGCCAACTCGGCAGACTCGCCGGACGGCTCCGCGCCGGCCCGACCCAACCGGTACGACCGGCAGGCCACCGCGAGCGCCTCGCGTGCCAGCGCGGCCCGTGCGGTGTCGTGCAGCCGGTCCGAACCGGCGATCCGGTCACCGTCCTCGGTGAACAGGATCTCGAACACCCGACGCCGCTCGCGCACGTCCCGGAGCATCCCGCCGAACTGCTGGACGTGCATGTTCTCCCCGTGGATGCGGTAGTACGCCTGGTCGGCGCCGTTGACCCGACCGACCGCGCCGCGGGTGGCGGCGCGCAGCCAGAGCAGGAAGTCGGCGCCGTGCGGCACCCGGGCGTCGTAGCCGACCAGCTTGCGCAGGACGGCGGTGCGCATCACCACCTCGGGGGTGGCGACCGGGTTGGTGGCCAGCGCGAGGTTCTCGGCCAGCCACTGCGGGCCGGTCCAGACCGACCACGAGGTCGGCCGCAGCCGGGGCTTCGGCGGCCGGTCGGCGAAGCCGGCCGAGAAGCCGTAGACGAAGGCCGTGTCCGGCAACGCCGCCAGCAGCGCGGTGGACCGGGCCAGCGAGCCGGGGGAGAGCAGGTCGTCGGCGGAGAGCAGCACGACGTACTCGCCGTCGACGGCGGCCAGGCCCTCGTTGTACGTGGCGATGTGGCCCCGGTTCTCCCGGTGCGCGATCAGCCGTACCCGAGGGTCGGCGGAAAGCTCGCGGGCCACCTCGGCGCTGCCGTCCGGCGACGCGTCGTCGACGATCAGGACGTCCACCTCGACGCCCGACTGGGACAGCACGCTGTGCACGCACTCGGGCAGGTAGTGGCCGTAGTTGTAGCAGGGGATCACCACCGAGACGGTGGGTCTGGTGGTCAGGGGTCGCGGTCTGATCCGGGTCACCATCGGCGGGTGCCCACCTCGTCCGGTGGCGCCACGATCCGTTCCTCCAACGCCTTGTCCTCCCACTCCGTGGACACAGAGGGCGATCGTCCGACCGCGTCGAGCAATCAGGCTGCCGTATCCGGCGCGGCGCGCACAACGGCCGCTCGCCCGCAAACGCTGTCCGGTAGGCGACTTCCGATCACTGGACCGGCCCCTCGCCCGGGCCTCGGCCTCGCTCCGGTGTAGGTGATTGCCGTCAGAGGGGTGGGATGGCGATACGGCCAATGCTTCCAGGAAAATGGTACCGCATGGTACTGTGATGCCCATGGTGACGATGACTTTGCGGGAGTTCCGGGACGGCGCCGGTCGGGTGCTGGAGGCGGTCGAGCGCACGCACGAGCCGGTGATCATTACGAAGTACGAGCGTCCGGTCGCGGTGCTGATCGGCATCGACGAGTGGGAGGAGTTGGAGGCGTTCCGCGACCGCAAGGACTCCGCCGCGATCGCTCGGTCCCGGGCCGAGGGCGAGTTCGTGCCGCTGGCTGCGGCGTTGGAGTCGCTTGGCGTCGATCCTCGTGAGGTCGAGGCGCTGCTGGCGGACCGGGCGAGCAGCGAGGCGGCGTGAAGGTCCAGGTTGACCGCGATGTGCTGGTCTGGCTGCACAAGCAGCCGCGCAATGTCTTCCTGACAGTCCTGGGCGCGATCCTCGGCCTGGTTGCCGATCCGACTCCGCAGAGCTCCACCGATCTGCGTGACGGCTCCGGCCGCCGGCTGCGGGTCGGTGACTACCGGGTGATCTATCGCCTTGACGGGGACGAGTTGACCGTGCACGCGGTCGGGCACCGTAAGGACGTCTACGACAACTGACCGCCGGAGGGCGCACTCCCGCAGAACCGCGTGGGTCAGGGGCGGCGCAGGCGGGACATCAGGAGTTGGTCCAGCTCCGGGCCGAGGTCCTGCGGGTCGACGTCGCCCTCGTAGACCAGGGCGACCTGTCCGGGGTCCAGGTCGGGTGAGAGGCAGTAGGAGAGGATGCCGCCGCCGTCGGTGCAGAGCTGCAGCAGCCGGGTCGAGGCGATGTCGGCCTCCCAGTCGGGGATGCCGTCCGGCCAGTCGGAGAGGTCGGCCAGGGTGTCCATGTGCCGGGGCCGGACCGGGCCGTAGCTGAGCCGGCTGCCGGAGACGAAACCGGCGTGCACGGTCCGCAGGAACTCCCGCAACGGTTCGGGGAAGCTGTCCCAGAACGGCGGCGGGTCGCCGAAGCTGCCCGGGTCGTAGCCGACCCAGCAGGCGAGTCGGCCGTTGTCCCCGGGTGCGGCGTAGAGCAGGACGGGACAGTCGTCGATGATGCCGGTGCGGACGTCGACGAACCGGGTGCGCAGCGCCTCGGCGAACCGGGGCAGCAGGCCGAGCAGGCCCGGGTTCCACAGCGCCAGGGCGGTCGCCAGGCGGGCCGCCGGGTCGGTGCCGTGGGCGATGGGCAGCCACGGCTCGGGGAGCCGGTCCAGGTCGGCGGAGTCGGGTCTGACCAGGGTGGGTGGCGTGCCGTCCAGCGCCGCCGCGACCTCGACGGGATCGGCCTCGGTCACCTCGCCCCCCTCCGTCAACCTTGGATCTTCAGCAGTTTGTCGATGATATCTTGCAGCTGCTCGCGGACCTGTTCGGTCAGGGCGAGCTGGTCGGTCCGCCACGTCTCGTCGACCCCGGACATGCCGGCCACGCTGCGGGACTGCTTCGACTTGTTCGCCTTGTCCGACAGCCACTGGAAGTTCACCGGGGCGCGGGTGACCACGTACATGTTCTCCGGGCTCAGCCGGGTGAAGCCCGGCATGTTGACGATCTGCGCCAGCGGCACGATGTGGTCCGGCGACGCCTTGGCCAGGCCGGTGGCGCTGGTCCCGTACACGTAGCCCGTCGACGGCGGGTACGCCGAGTCCGGAGCCCCGATCGTCGGCCGCGGCGCGCCGCGCAGGATGGCGCTGCCGATCTGCGCCGGGTTGTCGTAGCGCAGGACGTCGTAGAGCGGCCGGAGCGGGCTGCCCTTGGGCACCGTCCAGTTCTTCCCGGTCGGCGGCGGCGCGGGCGGGGTCCAGTTCGGCGGGATGCCCGCCTTCGCCGCGACGATCTTCGCCCGGACGTCGCTCGGGACCGGTTGCAGCGCCAGCGACGTGTTCGCGGCGTCGGCCAGCGCGTTCATCGCGTCGATGCAGGTCCTGAGGTTGGCATTGACCGTGACCTTCTCGGCCTCGAGCTGCTTCGCCTCGAGGTTGTAGGCCGCGTAGGCGCCCGCCTGCCGGGGCAGCTCGAAGGTGTGTGGCCGGGCGTTGTGCGCGCTGATCCGCTGTTGCAGCGACAGCACCGCGGCCGTCTGGGCCGCGCACAGACTCCCCGGGGGCGACGGCGCGGCGGATGCCGGCGTGCCCAGGGCGAGCAGCAGGACGAACGCGGCGAGGGCCGCCAGGGTCTTCCTCGCCGGCAGCCTCGCGGGCCGGATACTCGATGTCGGCACGTCGCCCACCCTCCGTCGAATCCGCGGACACCCGGCATGGTAACCACCCGCTCCAACATGGAGTGTGCGCCCGGTTGCCCGGCCCGGATAGCCTTTGAGGCTCGGCCCAACCGTTACAGGGGTGCCGGGCCCGGCCAGTGGGGAGTCGCGAATGTCGCAGCCGGACGATCGGGCGGTCCCGCCGGAGCCGCAGGACGGCGATGGTCGGGGAGCAGAGAGCGCGCCGCCGGAATCGCGGGCCGGTGACGGCCCGAACCCGGCTGCCGTGCCGCCGGAATCGCGGGCGGGTGACGGTCCGGGGGCGGCTGCTGTGCCGCCGGGATCGCAGGCCGGCGACGCTACCGGTCCGGACGCTGTGCCGCCGGGATCGCAGGCCGGCGACGGTCCGGGGCCGGATGCCACGTTGCCCGGCACGTCGTCGTCCCCGGAGGGGCCGCCGCCCGCGCCGCTGGGTACGCCACCACCCGATGTCCCGGGCGCCAAAAGGCCACCGGCGCAGGTGTCGGCTCCGTCCGGGCCGTCTGGGCAGGTGTCGGGTTCGCCAGGCCCGTCGTGGCCGGCCGGGCAGGTGTCTGGTCCGCCGGGCTCGCCGTGGCCGGTGGGGCCGACGTCGGGGCCCGGCCCGTCGTACGGCCAGGCGGTGGCGCCGCCCGGTCCGGCGGTGGCGCGGCGGTCGGGCGGGGCGTGGAAGTGGTGGTTGATCGGCGGGGTGGCCGCCGTGCTGGCCCTGGTGATCACGGCCGGGGTGGTCGGCTGGGTGCTGGTGGCCCGGGCGAACAGCGACGAGGCGAAGATCCAGCGGTTGGCCGGCGACTTCGCCGCGGCGGTCGACCGGGACGACCAAGGCAAGATCCTCAGCCTGCTCTGCGCGGCGGAGGCCGCCGACATCACCGAGGACGACGACTACGACCCGGCCGAGGGTGGGCCGGTCGTCAGCCCGGGCCCGACGCGGCCGGTGAAGACCTCCGACATCACGGTAACCGGTGACGCCGCAAGTGCCCGGGTGAGCCGTCCCGGCCAGCCGGACACAACCCTGCACTTCCGGAAGGAGTCGGGACACTGGAGGGTCTGCGACCCGTCCGGTGAGGGATCCGGCGCGACTCCGACCCCCACCGGCTGACCGCCGGTCCGCGGGACTTTATCGGGACGCCCCCGTCCTCGATCTTCGCCAAGCGTTGCCGGTGTAGGGCTTCAACCGCCGAGCGGATCCCGCATCGACACATTGAAGATCACGACGAGTGGTGTCAGGTCTCGGGTATCCGTGGATTCATCCGGTTTGTGATTGCAGGATGTGACGCCCGTTTACACGCAGCGTGCGTCCTCTGTAGAGTTCCGCCGTCGTTCGAACTGAAGACGGGGGCTCGGCGGTGGCTTGTCGCGGTAGACGTGTGCGCTCGGACTGGAACAGGTCGCTTACCCGGACCCTCGGCGCGGTGGTGAGCATGCTGCTCATCACGACAGGTGCGGCCTGGGTCGAACCGGCGGTGCCCGCCCGGGCGGCCCCCGCCGCGCCGGCCCGGCCGGCCACGGCCCCCGACGAGAGGTCGGCCGTGGCCGCCGCGAAGAGGTCGGGTGAGCAGGTAGAGGTGCTCTCGGCGCGTACCGAGCTCACACAGGTGTTCGCCAAGCCCACCGGCGGCCTCGTTGCCGAGTCTGCGGTCGAACCGCAGCGGGTGCGCCAGGCGGACGGGTCGTGGGCCGACATCGACCTCTCCCTGCGCCGCGGCGGCGACGGCCTGCTGCGTCCGGTCGCCTCGACGGCCGACGTGCGGTTCTCGACGGGCGGATCGGAGGCGCTGGTCACGCTCACTCGTGGCAGCTCGTCGTTCTCGCTGACCTGGCCCACTCCGCTGCCCGCGCCGTCGGTGTCCGGCGACTCGGCGACGTACCCCGAGGTGAAACCCGGCGTCGATCTCGTGGTGCGGGCAACCGTGCGAGGGTTCAGCCACGTGCTCGTGATCAAGACTGCGGCGGCGGCCGGCGACCCGTCGCTGCGTGAGATCAAGCTCCGTCTCGGCGGGGACGCCGACGTGCAGCGGTTGCCGGACGGGTCGCTGCGTGCGGTCGTCCAGGGACGGGAGATCGCTACCGCTGAGCCGGCGTTGATGTGGGATTCAGCGAGCGCGGCACCGGCCGAGATGCGTTCATCGGTGACCGGCTCGGGGGACGGGGCGCGGACGGCGCCGGTCACGACCGAGGTCTCCGACAGCGAGCTGCTGCTGAAGCCGGATCAGGCAATGTTGACCGACGGCCGGGCACGCTTCCCCATCTTCATCGATCCAGCCTGGTCGACGGGCAAGTCTCGGTGGGCCTATTCGAACAACGCGAACAAAACCAACGACGACCTGTCGAACGCCAGGGTCGGCCGCAACCCGGTGGACGGAGTGCTGTACCGCTCGTACTTCGACTTCCCGCTGTCGGCGTTGAAGGGCAAGTACATCTACAAGGCGTACGTGCAGATGGTGTTGGACCACTCGCACTCGTGCGAGGACACGATCACACACCTGTTCCACACCAACGGGATCACCTCCACACCACGGTCGAAATGGGCGCCGGCACTGAACAAATGGATCGGCCAGGCGTACTCGCACGGCAACGAGGACGACGGCTGCGGGGCGAAGGATCCGGACATGACCGTCAACTTCACCAATGACGGCGTGCGGGAGCTCATCCAGACGCATGCCAAGAACCAGTGGACCAACGTCACCCTCGGTTTCTGCGCCTGCGGTGACATCCACGGGGTGAACGAGTCGGATCAGAAGCGCTGGAAGCGGTACTTCCCGAACAAGGCCAAGCTGATCGTCGACTTCGACTCCTACCCGGGCGCGCCGATCAACCCACAGGTCGGCGGGGTGGCCTGCACGCCAGGTTTGCGGCTGACCGTGGGCACCAAGACCCCCACCCTGTCGGCGATCTTCCCGGACGCCGACACCACCCAGGCGCTGCGAACCGAGTACGAACTGCTCCAGGTGCCCGCCTCGGGAACGTACAACGACTCGACGCCGCGGATGACGCCGCCGGCCGGCACCTCGGTGCCCGCCGGTGGCCGGTCCACCACCGCCGCGCTGCCCGCGCTGGCCGAGGCATTCCCACCGGTCGTGTACGCCTTCCGGGCCCGGTCCACCGACCCGGCACCCTACAACCAGGGCAGTTTGCCGTCCCAGTGGTGTGAATTCACCGTGGACACCCACGTACCGAATGTGACGGCGGCGCTCTCCGGACCGACACCGGTGCCCGGTCAGGTCGCTCCGGTGACCATAACCACGACGGACACGACGGTGACGAAGTTCCGCTACGGCTGGTCGAGCCCACCCACCACGGAAGTCGACCCCGAGCCGCCGACCAGCGCTTGGAAGAGATCCGCGTCCGTCTCGCCGACGGTGCCCAAGTACGGCCGCAACGTCCTCTACGTGGCCGCGGTCGACGGTGCGGGCAACGTCGGCTACGGCTCGATCGAGTTCGTCGCGAACCGGCCGTCACCCGCAGTAGCCCGCTGGGGTCTGGACAGCTATCCCGGCGTCACACAGGCTCAGGCACTGGCCGACAGCCAGCCCGCCCTCGGCGGCGACACCCCGCTCACGGCCGGAAACGTCTCCTGGGCCAACGACATCCATATCGTCGGTGGCAGCACGGTCAGCCTGAACGGCACCTCGTCCTATCTCCAGGCTCCGACGCCCGTGGTGGACACGACGAAGTCGTACGGGGTGTCGGCCTGGGTCCGGCTGTCCGCCCTACCCACCCAGAACATGGCGATCGCCACCCAATCGGGCACCTGCATCTACGGCTTCTATTTCGGCGCGACGGTCTCGGCGGGCGCAGCCAGGTGGAACGTGACCACCCGGCAGACCGACTGCGGCGGATCGGCCTCGTACACCTCGCTGGCGGCCCCGAATCCGATCACCTCCGCCGATGTCGGTCGCTGGCAGCACGTCGCCGTCTCCTACGACGAGGCCGCGCGGACGCTGACCCTGTTCGTCGACGGCCGTCCGGTTGCCTCGACGCCCTGGGCCACCGCCTGGAGCGCCACCAATCCGTTCCAGGTGGGGCGGTTGCTGGTCGGTACGACCGCCAACAACTACTTCGCCGGGGCGTTGTCCGACGTCCAGGTCTTCGACCGGGCGCTGGTCGACCAGGACTTCACCGGCCAGCTCGCCTCCGACCCATCCTCGGGTGGGGTCGACGAGCCAGGCTTCCTCACCCCGGTGAAGGTCGGCAACTGGAACTTCCAGGGCGCACTGTCCTGCTACCAGCCGACGACAGACCCCGAGCTGTGCAGTGTGCTGAATGCCGGAAAGTTTCCCCAACGTCTGGCGATGACACCGGGCAGCGTGATCGGGCACGGCTACCAAGGTAACGGGCTGCTGCTGGACCGCCAGGGTGTTGACGATCCGAGCCAGGCCACTACGGAATACGCCAAGTCGCAAAAGAACGTCGGCACCGACTCGATGCCGCTGTGGCAGGACGCCCGTGTGGTCCGTACCGACCAATCGTTCTCGGTCTCGGCCTGGGTCAACCCCAGTGAGCTGAACATGATGACCGCTGTTTCGCAGATGGGCGCCAAGCAGTCGGCCTTCTACCTGTGTGAGCGTCGGTTCGACGTCAACGGCACGATGGAACATCGGTGGACCTTCGACGTCTTCGGATCCGACAACGACGATCTGCAGGGCAAAACGGTGCGCGCCACGATGCAGTCCCGGGTGATGACCGAGGACGACCTGGCCACCTGGACCCACCTGGTGGGGGTCTTCGACCGGTCCCGGCGTGAGGTCCGGCTCTACATCAACGGCGCGTTGGAGCAGACCACCACGTTCGGGTCGGGCGCATTCACTAACGGCTTCGACTCGACCGGTCCCCTCACCGTGGGCGCGGGCCGGTTCACCTTCCCCGGCCAGAGCACCAATCTGGTGGACCTCTGGCAGGGCGGCATCGACGAGGTCAACCTCTTTCAGGGCGCCTTGTCGGACGCCGACGTGAAACTCCTCTTCGACTCCCAATCGCTCGACACGGCCGAATGACGACCGTCTCCCGTCAGTCCCTCTCGAAATCCCGGCGCCCTGTGGAGGCGATTGTGAGAAGCATCTTCCCGACCGACTTCGTTCCCGTCGGTGTCGCTCCGGTGAAACGGCGGGCGCTGCTCCGCCGGCGGTCCCGGGCCTCACTCGCGGGCCTCGTGGTCGGCACTGTGGTGGCCTCGCTGCTCATCGGGACCGCGAGCCAGGCCAAGCCGACGGATGGTGGTCAGCACCTTGCCGCGCAGGTGGAGAGGACCGGTTCGGGCGGTGCGCCGGCCAAGGGGCGGGCCTGGCCGACCAAGACCGCGACCAACGCCGACCTGCCAGCGCCGACCTGGCCGAAGCCGGGCCGCGCGACCGTCACGCTGGCAGCCGCGGGGCAACGCTCCGCCGGCGCCGGCACGCCGGTACGTGCCGGGGACCTGCCCGTCACGATAGGTCGGTCGACCGGTGGGTCGGGAGCCGGGGTCTCTGCCGTCTCGGTGGAACTGCTCGACCGGTCCCAGGCGCCAGCGGCCTGGCGAGACGGCCTGCTGCTGCGGGTGGCCGGCGCGCCTGGTGACCCGGCCAAGGGCACGGCGAGTGTGGCGGTCGACTACCGGAAGTTCACGTCCGCGTACGGCGGCAGCTGGTCGTCCCGGCTGCGGCTGTGGCAACTGCCGGAATGCGCGCTGACCAGCCCCGATCGTCCGGGTTGTGCAGCCGTGCCGCTGCCGTCCAGAAATCAGGGCGGCACGGTGACCGCCGATGTGCCGGTGCCGCCCTCGGGCGTGGTCGGCACCGCCACCACGCGGGCCCAGCGGCTTGGTGACGCGCCACTGACCGCCTCGGCCGGCACGCTGCTCGCCCTCGCCGCAGGTCCTGCGGGCGGGGAGGGCGACTTCAAGGCGACGCCGCTGTCGCCGTCGGCCACCTGGTCCTCCGGCGGGTCCACGGGCAATTTCACATGGTCGTATCCGATGCGCGTGCCACCCACGCTGAGCGGACCCCGGCCCACTCTCGAACTGTCCTACTCGTCGGCGGCGGTCGACGGCAAGTCGCAGGCGTCCAACAACCAGCCGTCCTGGATCGGTGAGGGCTTTGACTACTGGCCGGGCTACATCGAACGCAGCTACGTCAGTTGCAGCGACGACACCAAGAACGGCGCGACGAACTCCAAGGACACCGGCGACGAGTGCTGGCGTTCGGACAACGCGACCCTCTCGCTCAACGGGAAGGGCTCGGAACTCGTCTTCCAGACCGGCAAGGGCTGGCACGCCAGGTCCGAGGACGGTTCGAAGATCGAGAAGCTGACCGGCGAGAGCAACGGCGACAACGACGGCGAGTACTGGAAGGTCACCGACGCCGACGGTACCCAGTACTTCTTCGGACGGAACAACCTGCCGGGGCAGTCGGCCAAGACCAACTCCGCCTGGACCGTCCCGGTGGCCGGCAACCACTCGGGCGAACCGTGCTTCAAGAGCGGCAACTTCGGCGGATCCTTCTGCGACCAGGCCTGGCGTTGGAACCTCGACTACGTGGTCGACGTACATGGCAACACCATGTCGTACTGGTACGACCAGGAAGTCAACTACTACGGTCGCAACTTCAAGCCCACCGACAAGGCCAAGTACATCCGTGGCGGCACCCTGGCCCGAATCGACTACGGCACCTGGGACCGCGACGCGAGCGACCGATCCGTCACGCCGCTCGCGCAGGTCGCTTTCGACCGGGTTGACCGGTGCGCCTCGGGTTGCTCAACCCATGACGCCGCGCACTGGAAAGACGTGCCGTGGGACCAGGAGTGCCTCTCCACGGCGGCCGACTGCGGTAACAACGTCGCACCCACCTTCTGGTCCACCAAGCGCCTCGCGAAGATCACTACCCAGGTGTGGGACACCACCAAGAGCACGCCGGCCTGGCAGCCCGTCGACTCCTGGACGTTCAGCCACTCCTATCCCGCCGTCGGCGACGGCAGCGACTTCGCCGGCCTCTGGCTCAACTCGATCGTGCACACCGGCCTGGTCGGCGGCAGCGTCGCGATGCCACCGGTGACCTTCGAACCGACATCGCTGCCCAACCGGGTGCTGACCGCGCACAACACCAGCAACAACCGGATGCGGATCGGGAACATCGTCACCGAGGCCGGCGCCAAGGTCCAGGTGACCTATAACGTGCCGGAGTGCGCGAACGGCAAACTGCCGTCGGCGCCGGAGACGAACACCAAACTGTGCTACCCGGTGATTGGCCCTGACCCGTATGCGCCGGACGGTCCGGACATCACCGAGTGGTGGCACAAGTACGTCGTCACCAAGGTCTCCGAGTCCGACCTCATGGTGTTGGTCGACGGGACGGACCACGGGCAACCGGTCAAGAACACCTTCTACACCTACGTCGGCACGCCGGCCTGGCACTATGCCGACGATGACGGGCTGGTCAAACCGAACCGCAAGACGTGGAACCAGTTCCGCGGCTACGCCACGGTCGAGACGCGGGTCGGCGACGAGCCGAGCCAGACCCTTACCCGCACCACCTTCCTGCGAGGCATGCACGGCGACCGGCTGGCGCCGACCGGCGGCATTCGGGACGTCACCGTTGCGGCGTCGGTCGGGACGGAGACTGTCAAGGACGAGGACCAGTTCGCCGGCATGACCCGGGAACAGGTCACCTACAACGGCGTGGACACCAAGCCGGTCTCCAAGACGGTGAACGTCCCGTGGATGTCTTCAGCCACCGCTTCCCGCACCATCAACGGGGACACCGTGACCGCCCGGTACACCAATACCCGGGTCACGTACCAGGCCACCGCACTGGGGCAGGACGGCACGGCGGGCTGGCGGACGGTCCGAACCGAATCGGCCTTCGACGACGCGTACGGGACGGTGAACTGGACGCAGGACGACGGCGATCTCGCCAAGTCCGACGACCAGAAATGTGTCCGCTATTCGTACAACCGCAACCCGGTCCGGAACCTGTTGCAAAAGGTCAAGCAGGTCACCACGACCGCCCTCACCTGCGACAAGGGTCCAACCGGCACGGATGACGTCATCGCCGATGAGCGCACCTACTACGACGGCGCCACCGACGTCGACACCGCCCCCACCACCGGTCTTGCCACCAGGTCCGAGAAGTTGAAGGACTGGTCGGCCACCGGTGGCACCGTCTGGCAGACCGTCAGCACCAACACCTACGACGCCTACGGCCGGCCGGTCACATCGACCGACGTGCGTGGCAACACCGTTACGACGGCCTACACCCCGGCAACCGGCGGCCCGGTGACCTCGGTCGCCGTGAGCACCGTTGACCCCCAGGGCGGAACGCCGTGGACCACGACCACGGTGACCCCGCCGTACTGGGGCGCCACCACCAAGACCACCGACGCCAACAAGCGGGTAACGGAGAACGAGTACGACTCGCTCGGCCGGGTCACCAAGGTCTGGGCCGTCGGCTGGGACCGGGCGTCGCACCTGACCTCACCGTCGGCCGAGTTCGCGTACACCTACGCGCCCGCACGTGACGCCTACCCCTACACCACGATCCGGAAGTTGACCGCGGGCGGCGGCTATCGGACCGCGTACCAGATCACCGATGCGCTGATGCGTCCGCGACAGACGCAGACAACCGGCGCCAACGGGGAGCGTGTTGTGACCGACACGCTCTACGACCCGGTCGGTCGGGAGGCGACCGCATACACGGTTCACGCCGAGCCCGGTAGCCCAAGCGGCGGATTGTGGTGGAAGCCTGAGTGGTCGGTGCCCTCGCTGACCAAGACGGTGTACGACGACGCGTCCCGGCCGACGAACCAGATCCTCTTCGGCACCGACGGGGTCACCAACCTGGTCGAGAAATGGCGCTCGGTCACCACCTACCGCGGTGACCAGACCGACGTGACACCGCCAAAGGGCGGCACGCCGGTCACCACCGTCACCGACGCGCAGGGTCGTACGGTCGAACTGCGGCAGCACGCCAGCCCTGACATCACCACGCGTTACACCTTCGACCGCAAGGGCCAACTGAAGACGGTCACTGACACCCAAGGCAACGAGTGGTCCTACGGCTACGACATCAAGGGCCGCAAGGTGTCGACGGACGACCCGGACAGCGGCCACAGCACCAGCGGCTACGACGACTACGACCAGTTGACGAGCACCACCGACGCCAACAACAAGAAGCTGGTGTACGAGTACGACAAGATCGGTCGCAAGATCGGCCTGTACGACAACAGCATCGCCGCCGCCACCAAGCGGGCGTCATGGAAGTACGACCAGGTCTACGGCGGCGCAACTGTCCGCGGTCAGTTGACCGAGAGCACCCGCTACGAACCGGCCGGCTCGGCCAACGCGTACACCTATCGAATATCGGCCTTTAACACCCGGTATCAGCCGACCGGAGCGAAGTACCTCATTCCTGCTACCGAGGCAACCGGCCTTGCTGGTACCTGGTCCTACATTTTCAATTACTCAGACTTCGACGGTTCCCCGACCGAGACTGTATTTCCCGCTGCCGGTGGGCTGAGCGCAGAATTGGTCACCACCAAGTACGCTGCTGCGAGCGGACTCCCGACGAGCTTGAAAACCGATCTCGTAGGGTCTTACGTCTCGCAACAGCTCTACACGGCGTACGGCGAGCCCACGCTGACCCAGCGGAAGATCGACGGTGGCGTCTACGTCGAGGACTCGACCAGCTACGACCTGGTGACCCGGCGGGTCGACCGGGTCCAGGTGAAACCGGAAACCTCACCCGGCACGGTCGTCAATCGCGGGTACAGCTACGACCCGTCGGGCAACTACCTGGGCATCACGGACGCCCCGCAGGTCGGCGCGACCGACAACCAGTGCTTCCGGTATGACACGCTCAGTCGCCTCAGCACGGCCTGGACCCCGGCAACCGGCGTGGACTGCAAGACCACCGATCCGTCGGTGGCGGGGTTGACCGGTCCGGCGCCGTACTGGCAGGACTGGACCTTCGACAGTCTCGGCAACCGCCGTACGGAGACAAATCACACCGGCGACGGCGACACCACCCGCACGTTCGCGTATCCCACGGCAGGCAAGGGTGTGGTCCGGCCGCACGCCGTCACCTCGGTGACGACGGCGTCGGGCGGTCAACCCGGTCCGACCCTCAACTTCGGGTACGACAGCTCGGGCAACACCGTCTGCCGGCCGACCGGTGCGGCAGCCAACACCTGCCCGCCCGGCGAGAGTTCGCAGACGTTGGCCTGGGACCCCGAAGGGCATCTCACCAGCGTCTCCGGCAACAGCGCATCCTCTGGCAGCAACATCTACGACGCTGAGGGCGCCCGCCTGATCCGCCGGGACTCGACCGGTACAACGCTCTACCTCCCGGGCCAGGAGATCCGATCCGAGAACAGCGTTGTCTCCGCGACGCGGTACTACTCGTTCGCCGGGAACCTTGTCGGAAGCCGTACGCCCGCTGGGCTCACCTGGCTCTTCACCGATCACCAGGGCACCCAGGACACCATGGTCGACGCCGCTCGGCAGACCGTGACGGTTCGACGGCAGACCCCGTACGGCGTGCCGCGCGGACCCAAGCAACTCTGGGGCAACCCGAAGGGCTTTGTGGGCGGTGACAACGATCCGAGCGGCCTGACCCACCTCGGCGCCCGCGAGTACGACCCGAACCTCGGCCAGTTCATCTCGGTCGACCCCGTGCAGGACCTCGCTGACCCACAGCAGTGGAACGGCTACGCCTACTCACACGGATCACCGGTCACCAACAGCGACCCCAGTGGCCTCATCGACGCCGACTGCAACGAATTCGACTGCTACGGCTACAGCCCGACAACCGGATGCCCCGGTGGTTGCGGCAGCACGAGCAACGTTAGTTGGGGGAAGTCGCGCGGTAAGGGAAGCACCAGAAACAGTCATCGGTCCAACAACCCCCGCATCCTCGGAAACGTAATTCTTGTTCCCGACGGGGTGGATCTCGAAAAATTCGCCCAGATGTGGCGCCAGCAGTCCGCGAAACAAATGAGAATGGCTCAGGGATGGGGTGATACGGCTCCAAACGAGGAGATGCACCAGGAGTTCGCCCTAGCCATGGACATATGCGCCAAAGTTGGCGGCGGTGCGTGTGACGAGTGGATAAAGAAGACTCTCTTCCCGGGCTACTGGGCGACGATGATGCCGCTGCCCGACATCGACAAGATGGGCGTAGGGCCGGTCTATTTCGGAGCGTTGGCGCCAGGAAGCCTTCCGCGGACGCCGATAAATTCGAAACTCGCTGGCGAGATCGAGTCGAAGATCGCCAAAAGAGCAGCCAATATCGCTGGGGCGGCGTGCAGTTTCTCCGGTGACACCGGCGTGCTTATGGCCGACGGCAGCCGGAAGGCAATCAAGGATGTCAAGGTCGGTGATCAGGTTCTTGCCACGGATCCGGAAACCGGCAGGCAGACCTCGCAGAGAGTGACCCATCTCTGGATTCACGAGGACACGCTTGTCGCATTGTCGGCCGGTGGTAAGCGCTTGGTCACCACCGAGGACCATCCGTTCTGGAGTAAAACGGATCAACGGTGGGAGCGGGCCGACGCGCTCAACCCAGGTGACCTGCTTTTGGCATCGGATGGCACCGGACTGCGCGTCGACGGCCTGCTCCCTGTGACGTCCCACTTCGGCACGGCCTACACCCTCACCGTCGAAGGCATCCACACGTACCATGTGCTTGCCGGCAACACGTCCGTGCTGGTGCATAACTGTGGGGAAGGTGTTCCAGCTGGTGTCGGGAATCTCAGAGACGGCGCGCATATGGCGACGAGCGACGCTATGGAGACCGCCGCCGAGTTCGTTGGTCCCGGGTATCGTGATATGGGAGGCGGTCGATTTTTGAGTAAAGACGGCCTTCGTCAGGTCAGGCTTACCGATGCAGATCTGGCGCACCCGAGGCAGAATCCCCACATCAACTTTGAGACTTATGACAGCCCGATTGGACCCGGAATCCGCAGCCGTGGCCCGGTCAGCAACATCCACATTTACCTACCTGAGGAGCCAGGATGGCATCTGCCGTAGCCGATGGTCACAGTAATGATCGATCTACGTCGCGTGTAGATGTTGAGGTCGCGGTCTACGATCCGGCACTGGGCGTTGCTACTTGGTGGAACGACGGCACCGTCCTCCGAGCGGAGGTGTGGGATTCACCGGAAAGGACCGTCGTAATTTCTGGAAACCCGGCGGGCCTGGTGTCCCTTGCAAGGCATCTACTAACTCTTGCGCAGGACGCGGTTCCGGACGGCCGCCATCTGGACTTTGATACTTACTGCGGATGGCTGGAGGAAGGATCGGCCGCAATTCGGATAGAGGTTGAGAAGAAATAGCCGACACCCATGTTTGCGTCATCGAGCGTGACTCTGACCATTCCGCTGTGAGGCGACGGGCGCTCGGTAGTGTGGACGACCATCGGCTGTCCGCTCAGGTGAGCGATCGTCACGACCTGCGTCGCTGACTCACTGTCTGCGGCATCGGTGGGGTGGTTCGGCTTCGGTGGGCGTGCCCGCTATTCCGGACGACCGGGACGACGGTGGTGCGACCAGCGCCGCCCCCGGCGGGTTCGCCGGGGGCGGGCTGTCTGCCGGTACGTCGTCAGTGGCCGGTCTCGACCGTCCGGACGAAACCGGCCCACGCGGTGGGCGTGAAGGTGAGGACCGGTCCGGTCGGGTCCTTGCTGTCCCGCACGGCGACCACGCCGGTCAGGTTGTCGGCGACCTCCACGCAATCACCGCCGTTGTCGCCACTACGGGTGCTCTTGCGCCAGACGGCGTCGGTCAAGTCAACCACGATGGACCTCCCCGATGATCTTCCCAATCAAGTGTCTTGATTGTTCACCATCCAGGGCCAGTTCATCGAGGCTCGCCCACGCTTGTTCGTAGAGCGCGAACTCGTGCGACCGATCGAGGTAGAGCGCGCCGGACAGCGACTCGCAGTAGATCACCGGCGGATCCGGGATGACCCGGCTGCCGAGCGGGAACTCCAGCATGACGAACGTGCCGGCCACCGCGCCGAAGTGCAGCCCCGCCGACAGGGGCAGGACCCGGATGCTGACGCTGGGTAGGTCATCGACCCGCAGCAGGTGGCAAAGCTGGTCGGCCATCGCCGCCGGGCTGCCGACGACGCGCAGTAGTGCCGCCTCGGAGAGGATGACGTCCATCCGGGGTGGTGGTGGCAGACGCCGGATCAGCAGCGCCTGGCGTTGGATGCGGATCTCGACCAGACGTTCTCGCTCCTCTTCGTTGAGGTCGGTCCGGTGTTGGTAGACGGCGCGGGCGTAGTGGCGGGTCTGCAACAGACCCGGGATCAGGGACTCGTCGTAGCGACGAATCCGGGAGGCCGTGGTTTCGAGGCCGACGTACAGCTCGAACCATTCGGGGATGGCGTCGCCGTAGGCGTGCCACCAGCCCTTGGACCTGGTTTCGCCGGCGAGGGCGACGAGGGCGGTGGTGAGTTCGGCGGTGGCGTCGTACAGCTCGCACATGGCGCGGACGTCGACGCCGCGGACGGCGCCGATGCCGCATTCGATGCGCCAGACTTTCTGGCGGCTGCAGTCGAGGGCGTCGGCGGCGCCGTCGAGGGTGATCTGGGATTCGAGGCGGAGTTGCCGCAGGGTGCGGCCGAGTTGTCGCCTTGGGACCGTTGACCCCATGTCTTCGGCCATCGGCTTTCCATCCTTTCGAGGTCTCATTTTGCAACATCCCGCCGGTGGATGTGTAACACCGGAATCGTGCCCCGGGAATTGCGGTAGGCGGGGTCGATATTTATCGGGACAGACCTCGACCGTACAAGATGGATACGACAGAAAACAGCACCTCACGCCGCGCTTTTTAATGGAACTATCGAGGGACGTACAGTGGGTCCACCCAATAGTTGGTGGCCCGGTAGGAATTCGTCGGGAAGCCCTGACCGCCGTAGCGGTACACGCCGTTGGTGGTGGCCGGGGCGGTCAACGGGCCGTTGGTCCACGGCGACGCGAAGAAGTTCGGTGTCTCCGCGTACTGGCCGTTGGGCGCGAGGTACGACGCCACGTACGTCGTACCGGCGGTGACCGTGACCGGGGTGGTGAAGCGTACGGTCTGCCAGCCCGACCCGGTCTCGCCGCTGAAGGTGGCCCGGGCCAGCAGCGTGCCGCCGGCGCTCCAGAGGCTGCCGGTGTGCGTACCGGTGTTGCCCGGGCCCTGGTAGAAGCGCACCCCGACGACCAGGCCGGCGGCCGACGGGGTGAACCGGACGCCCAGTTCCGCCGAGCTGAAGTCGTTGGCCGCGGCGACCTGCGGGGTGGCGTTGGCGGCGAACAGGGTGTAGATCGCCGCGTACGCGTCGGTGGTGAACGACCAGGTCACCGGCGCCTCGGTGGGGCGGCCCAGGGTGTCGGCGGCGGTGACGGTCGCGGTGTAGGTGGTGGCGACGGTCAGCGGCGAAACGGGGCTGAAGGTGACCGTCCGGCTGGCGTCGTCGTAGCCGACGGCGCCCGGCACCACGACGTTCGCCTGGTTGCGCAGGGTGAACTGGATGGATCCCGGGTTCAGCGGCTTGGAGAAGGTCACCGCCGGGCGGGCGGCCACCGGTACGGTGCCCGCGCCGGCCGGCGGGGACAGCGCGACCGGGGCGGGCGGACCGGTCTCGCTGTCCACGAACAGCACGTCCACGTAGTAGTTGCTGTCCTGGTAGGACTCGGTCGGGAAGCCGCTGCCGTACTGGTAGAGACCGTTCTTGGCGGTCTCGGTGGACCGGTCCGCGCGCAGCGGCGACGTGCCGAAGGCGGCGGCGCTGAAGGCCAGGCCGTCCGCGGCGTAGTGCCCCTTGGGCGCGGTGTACGAGGCGACGTAGCTGGTGCCGGCGGTGACCTGCACCGGGTTGGTGAAGGTCAGTTTCTGCCAGCCCGTGCTGGTCTCGCCGACGAAGGTGCCGGTGGCCAGGGGAGCGCCGGTGCTGGTCCACAGCGTGCCGGTGTGCGTACCGGTGTTGCCGGTGCCCTTGTAGAAGCGGATCCCGGTGACGTAGCCGGCGTCCTGCGGGGTGAACCGCACGCCCAGTTCGAGCGCGGCGCTGTCGTTCACCGCCGGGGTGGCCGGCACCCGGGCGCCGAAGATGGTGCTCGGGCCGGTGAGGGTCAGCGACACCGTGGCGGGCGTCGGTTGGATGTTGGCGCTGTCGTCCATCGCCCGGACCCGTACCGACTGGCCGCCCACGCCGCCCGTGTAGAAGCTGTACGTCCAGGCGGTGGTGCCGTTCGCCGCGTGCCAGGTGGCCCCGTTGTCGGTGGAGACCTCGACGCCGGCGACCTGGCCGCCCCCGGCGTCGGTGGCCGTGCCCTGCACGGTGACCTGGGCGCCGTTCGCCACGGTGGTGCCGGTGGCGGGGGAGGTGACGGTGGCGGTGGGCGGACTGGTGTCGGTCGACTTGGCGGCGGCGGCCAGGCCGGTCATCCGGGTCGCCGGCTGCGCGTCCATGTCGGCCAGCAGGTTGATCACGGCCTGCTGCATCCGGACGTCCGGCGTTGTGCTGGTGCCGTCGTGCTCGCTGTCCAGGCCCCACGACCACTGGATGGTGCCGGCGCTGAACACCAGGGCGCCGCTGGCCGCGCGGTACAGCGTCAGGTGGTGGGTGGTGGTGCCCGGGGTGACCGTGTTGCCGAAGTCGCGCAGGTACTCCGGGGTCGACCCGGTGGTGGTGGACAGCCGGATCAGCCCGGCCGGCCGGAAGCCGTTGTCCAGGTCCTCGTCGGACTCGTAACCGACCGTGTGCGGGGCCAGGGTGGCGGTCTGGCCGGTGCCCAGGGTGGCCACTGTGGTGTTGCGCCAGAGCCGGTTGCGGCCCTGCTGCTGCGGGACCTGGATGGCCAGGTCGTCGTGGTTGCTCACGTACGCGGTGCCGGTCAGCGCATTCTCCGGGTTGCCGCCGCCCACCGCCGGTGGGGTGAACCGCGGGTCGCGCCAGGTGCCGGTCCACTCGGTGGACGGGTCGATCTTGTCGTTGGCCCAGGTCTCCTTGTAGCAGACCAGCGTCCGGTCGGCGGTGTCGGTGCCGTCCGCGCTGGGCGCCAGCCGGGTCCGCCAGTAGACCTCGTTGCCGCTGAAGAAGGCGAGGTGTACGCCCGCGTCCCGGGCCGCCTCGACGTTGGCGCGCTCGGGTCCGGACCAGTACTCGTCGTGCCCGACCGACAGGAACACCCGGTGGTTGCGGATCAGGTCGCCCCGCCGATCGGTGTCGACATCGGTGGTGTAGCTGATGTCGTACCCGTTGCGCTCCAGGAAGCGCAGCATCGGGTACTCGTTGCTGAACAGGAAGTCCCGGCCGCCGTTCTCGCCCCGGGTGGCGAACGGCCGGTTGTAGCTGACCCGGTACGCCCGCCCGTTGGCCGCGCCCTGGTAGAAGTCCGACCCGCCGTAGGTGTTGTACGCCTGCCAGGTGGCGTCGGAGGTCTTGAACAGCAGGGCCGAGGAACTGGCGTCGTCCCGGACGACGAAGGTGATGTGGCTGGCCTCGCCGTTGTCCACGTCGGTGCGCTTGAGTCGGGCGAGGTAGATCCCGGAGACCGCGTCGGCCGGCACGATCCAGGTCGCGGAGACGGCCCAGTTGCCGCAGTCGTACAGCTCGGTGGTCGGGTCGGAGACGCAGGACGCCGGCTGGGACTGCGGCAGCCGCGCGGACGGGGTGACCGGGGCGACGTACCGGGCGCCGGCGCCGCCGTACCAGCCGAGCCGGTAGATGTCGATCGTGTAGGACCGGGCCGGGGTACTGATTTTGAAGGCGATCTGCTGGCCGACGTTGACGCTGATCGCGGTGGCGAAGCCCTGGATCGTGTCGTCGCCGGCACCGTTGATGTCCCAGTCGGTGGCGCCCGCCCGGGCGTTCTCGCAGACCACTGGGTTGGCCGCGCAGGCCGCGGTGGCCGGTGGTGCCGTACCGCCGACCAGGCCCGCGGTCGACAAGCTCAGTACGCCGAGCCACCCGAGCCACCGCCGCGCCCGGCCGTTCCGTCCCGTTGGTTTGTTGGTCGCCCCGCTCCGCCGTACGTCCTTGATGGACATCGATCCGCCCGCCCGTCACCTTGAGAGCGCACCCGTCCCCCATCGGCGGGTATCACTACTCAAAATATGAGCGGCTTACGGATTCGGCGCACCGGTCGTCCACACCGGATCGCCCGTCGGGCGGCGTGCACCGCCTGACCGATCAGCCAGGTCGGGTCGGGAGGCCGACAGGTCGGGTGCCGGAACGCGACGGAACGGCGGGTTCAGGTCTCGCGGTCGGAGGATCCGGGCGCGTTGTGGCCGAACATCCGGGGCATCACCACGGTGAGGTCGTTGTCGTTGCCGAGCGCGGAACGGGCGGGCCACGGCCCCGGCACCACCGGCCGCGTGGTCTCGGCCCGATTCCGGTCGCGGTCCGCCGAGCGGTCCACCGGGCGGTCGTTCGGGCGGTCCGCCGGCGGGTCCGCCGGGGCGCCGCCGGACGGCGGGTCGTCGTCCCTGCCGTCCCGCGGCACGACCGGCCTCGTCCGGCGTGGGCCGGCGGCCTCGGCGATCGAGACCAGCGCGAACAGCAGCACCAGGCAGGCCGCCGACACCGCGATGAGCGAGCGAACCGTTCCGGTGACCTTGCGCGTCGGGTCGGCCGGCGGGTTGATCGGCAGCGCCTGGAAGAGGTACTTGTCGTCGGCGCCGTTGATCTTCTGCATCTCGTGCAGCTCGGTCGCCATCGCCTCGGAAACCAGGTCGAGCGTGCGCCGGGCCTGCGCCCCCGAGGTTCCGGTGCCGACGATGTCGATCACCAGGCCGGAACCGATCGCGTTGGTCGAGGTGATCGTGTAGTCCTGGTCGGCGCCCTTGGCCACGAGCTGTTTGCGGACCGTGTCGCCGGCGACCCGCTGGGCCAGGATGTCCACCACCACCGACGGGTTCGGCAACCGCAGGTACGGGTTGTCGGCGTTCACCTTGGCCAGCGCCGGATCGCGTTGGATGTCGGTCGAGGTGGGCGGGGGCGGCGGTGCGATCAGCACGAACTGGGCCTGCGACTCGTACTGCGGCGGGATGCCGAAGGCGACGAACGCGTCACCGGCGATCATGATGAGCGAGACCACGAGCACGAGCAGCTTGTGCCGGCGAAGGGTGGTCAGCAGGGCCAGGAGATCCATGGGCGCTCGTTTCAGGCCGGGTGGGTGGGACGACGTTCGGCCGCCGTGGCCGACGGTAGCGAAGGCGTGACGATTTCGACACCCGGCCGTCCGGCCCACCGGCGGACCGACAGCCAACAGGTGCCGCAGAGCCCGAGCAGGACGGCGTGCGCGGAGGCGAACTGGGGGAACGAGTACGCGTCGAAGGTGTACGCGTCCACGGCGGCGGCCAGGCAGCCGCCGGCCAGCGCCGCGCACAGGGCGCGGAAGTCCGGCTCGGTGGCCCGGGACCGGGCCCCCAGCGCCGCCACCGCCGGTACGAGCAGGAAGAGCAGCAACGCGGCCACCCCGATCAGCCCCAGCTCGATCGCGGACTTCAGGTACTGGTTGTCCAGGATCTTCGTGGCGTCCGGCGCGAGGAAGGTGCCACCACCCCGGCCCAGCCACGGCGCCTCCTGCACCAGGGCGAGCACCCGGGGATAGTTGTCCAACCGGTTGGTGATCGACGGGTCCTCGGTGCCGGCGCCGAAGAAGGCGGCGATGGTGCTCACGTACCCGGGCACGCCCGCGAAGACGCCGACCACGGCCACCGGGGCGAGGAAGACGGCCCAGGCCCGGGGCCGGGGCGGCAGCGACACCACGAACACCCCCATCGCCACGGCCACCGCCAGGATCGCCGACCGGGACACCGACATCGGCACGCACATCCCGATCAGGCCGACCGGCACCCAGCGGCGCAGCGGACGCCGTTCCCGGTCGACCATCGCCAGCCAGACCGCCAACGGCAGCAGCATGCCGGCGACCACGCCCAGCTCGATCGGGTGCAGTGCGGTGCCGGTCACCCGCATCAGCGCGTCCCGGCCCTGGAAGGACCCGTACGCGTCACCGGCCTCGAACCCCGGCAGGGCCTGCCGCAGCACCGGCTTGAGGTCCCAGCGCAGCCAGAACTGCAACAGGGCGATCGTGCCGGAGAACGCGGCACCCCACACCAGGGCGCGGATCACCCGCAGCATGTCGCGCGGGTCGCGCAGGTGCTCGGCCGTCACCAGGATCACCCCGGACATGCCGACCAGCAGCATCATCCACCGGTCCGCGCTGAGCCGCTGCGTCTCGTCCGGACCGAACAGCGGCATCACGGCGTACGACAACAGCGAGCAGATCCACAGCAGGGCGAGCGCGCCGCGAACCGGGTACCGGGTGTGCACCGGATCGTGGAAGCCGAGCAGGGCGGTGGTCGCCCACCCGGCGAAGAGCAGCATCGCCACCAGGCTCGCCAGGTAGCCCTGCGCACCGATGATCCGGATCACCGCGTCCGACGGGAAGACGAAGACGGTGACCACGAAGACCTGCAGCAGGGCGGCGGCCTGCCGGGACCCCGGCGGTCGCACCACCAGGTAGTCGACCGGGTGGCCGCCGCGGCGTACCCGGGGCAGCCGCAGCCGGGTCATCCGGCGCATCCGGGTCAACCGGGTCATCCGGTGAGGTCCCGCAGCGCGGCCCGGCGGACCGGCAGCGGGGTCCCCGACTTGGCCGAGATCATCACCGCGACGTCGTCCGGTCCCACCCCGTCGAGGAAGTCGGCGACCCCGCGCTCGTCCAGCGGGGTCTCGTCCCAGTGGGCGTGGCACAGCGGATCGTCGGCCGCGAACGAGGTCGCCGGTGCCCCGAGCACCGCGTCGACGAACACCCCGTACAGGGTCCACTCGGAGAAGTGCAGCTGACCGCCGACCGCGTCCACCCACCGCCGGCCGGTCACCGACTCCACCCGGGCCAGCGCCTGCCGCACCAGCACCGGATCCCAGGCCAGCAACGACGAGACGTAGTCCGGGTACGGCGGCTCGCCGGCCGGCAACCCGAGCAGCGTCCGGGCGGCCCGGTGCCACCGCAGGTGCCGGGGCAGCCGCGCGTCGATCTCGTCCGGCTTGCGGTAGAGGCGCACCACGCCGTCCCGGCGGAACGTCTCGGCGGTGAACGGCCGGACGAAGGTGATGTCGGAGTCGACCAGCAGCACCACGTCCGCGTCCAGCCGGGCGGTGACCGCCAGCTTGAGCATCTGCTGCAGGATCCAGCCCCGCAGCGGCGGGACCGGTCGACGCAGGTTGACCAGGTATTTCGTCCCCGGCACCGATTGGATCGAGCGGGGCAGGAAGGCCGCCTGGTCGTGGATCTCCGTCCGAGGGCCGCGCAGCCGGTCGAACAGGGCCAGGTCCCGGCCCGGCACGACGAGGTGGTGGGTGACCGACTCCGGCGCGTACGCCAGGACCGAGCGGTGCAGGTCGGCGCAGAGTTCGAAGTCGGGCGCGAAGCTCGGGGTGATGACAGCCAGCCGCGACACGGCGGGACCTCCTTCCGTCGGGCCGGTCACCGGACCACCGCCGGGGACCAGGCGTCGTGCACCAGCAGCTCCGGCCCGCCGGTGCCGTCCGCCGGCACCCGCCACAGGTCGCTGGTCGCCGTCGGGCCGCCGTCCCGCGGCAGTCCGTAGACGATCCGGCCGTCGTCCAGCCACTCGACCTGGTCGTCCACGCTGCGCGGCTCGGCCAGCAGCGTCTCCCGACCGGTGGCCAGCTCGTAGACGGCCAGCCGCCAGCGACCGGGCGGCAGGTCACCGTGTTTCTTGAAGGCGATCCGGGTGCCGTCGGGGGACAACGACGGGCACTCGACGTCCGCCCGCAGCGCGGTCAGCCGGCGGGCCGCCAGGCTCCCCTCGACCAGCCAGGTCTTCCCGCCCGACGCCGCGGTGGCGTAGAACCGGTCGGCGTCCGCCGTGAAGGTGACGCCCCACAGGTTGCGGTCGGCCGCCCGGACCGGCCGACCGGCCACCACCAGCTCGAACCGCTCCAGGTCGCCGAGCACCTCACCGCCGGCCCGGCTGACCACGGTACGGGTGGAGAACCGCCCCGGACTGGCGTACGAGTCCCCGTAGACGAACGTGGTGGTGGCGACCAGCCCACCGTCGGCGGACAACCGGGCCCGACTCGGTACGCCGGTGAGCGGCAGGTCGCGCCGGGGCGCCCAGTCCGGCCCGAGCAGCCGCGCGGTGTACGTGGTGACCAGGCCACGCCGGGCGGCCAGGCAGATCGCGGCGGAGCCGGTCGCGTACACCCGGTCGCACGAGGCGGGGGTGAGTTCGCGTGGCCCGTCCGGCCGGGACAGCGGCACCAGCGCCACCCGCCCGTACCCGTCGCCGAGGGCGGTGCTGCGGAAGACCAGGTGCGGCTGTGCGCGTACCGCCGCGAGCCGGTCCGCGTCGCCGGCCGGCGGCGCCGCGCCGGCCGACCCGCCGGACGGCCCGGCCCGACCGGCCCGCCACAGGTAGCCACCGGTGCCCAGCGCGGCGACCAACACCACCGCCACCAGCACCGCGAGCCGCGTCCGGGTGCTCACATCCCACCCTCCCCACGGCTGCCGCGCAGCAGCCAGCCGGCCACCGGGACGGCCGCCGTCAGCAGGCCGGCGAAGAGCAGCAGGGCGTTCGCCCGGCCCTGGACCGTCCACAGCAGACCGAAGACCACCGAGGCGGCGAACCGGGCCAGCGCCACGGCGGTCTGCGCGGCGGCGATCCCGCTGCCCCGGGCCGGCCCGGCGGCCAGCCGGCCGACCAACGCCGGCAGCACGCCGTCGGTGGCGGCGTAGAAGACACCGAGCAGCGCCAGCACCGCCACGGTCGTGCCGAGACCGCCGGCCGGCGCCGCTGCCAGCAAATAGCAGACCGGCAGGGCGAGATGCCCGGCGACCAGCACCCGGCCGGCGCCGAACCGGTCGGCCAGCCGACCGAACGGGACCGCCAGCACCAGGTACGCGACGTTGGTGCCGACGTACAGCAGCGGGAACCAGCGGGCGGCGAAGTCGTCCCGGTCCTGCAACGACAGGTAGACGAACCCGTCCGACACGGTCAGCAGCGCCAGCAGGGTGGCGGCGAGCAACGGTCGGCGCAACCGCCGACCGGTCACCTCGGCGAGCACCCGGCGCGGCCCGACCGGCGGGCTGACCCCGGCCGCGACCTGGCCGCCCGGTCCGGCGGCGGCCGACGTGCGCAGGTCGGGCACGAACAGCACCAGCACCGCCACCCCGACCGCCGCGAACGCGAAGGACACCACGAACACCGCGGAGTAGTCGCCCGGCAGACCGGCCAGCAGCCCGAACGCCAGTAGCGGCCCGACCGCCGCGCCGACCGTGTCCAGCGCCCGGTGCACCCCGAACGACCGGCCGAGCAGCCCCGGCCGGGACGCGGCGGCGATCAGGGCGTCCCGGGGAGCGGTACGCAGGCCCTTGCCCAACCGGTCCGCGGTGACCGTCGCGGTGACGGCGGCCAGTCCGGTGGCCGGCAACAGCGCGAGCCGGCTCACCGCGGACACCCCGTAGCCGAGCACGGCCACCCGTTTCGGTCGGCCGCCCCGGTCGGCGGCGTACCCGCCGGCCAGTCGGACCAGCGCGGTCACCCCCTGGTACACGCCGTCGACCAGCCCGTACCCGGCCGGACCGAGGCCGACCACGGCGGTGAGGTACAGCGGCAGGACCGCGGCGACCGACTCCGACGACACGTCGGTGAGCAGGCTGACCACGCCGAGCAGCAGCACCGGGCCGGCCACCCGGCCACGCCGGGCGCGCGGGTCGCCGGTCCGGTCACCGGCGCGCCGGTCCGGTCGCAGGGTCAGGTACACGGCGGACGCTTCAGTGCGCCAGCGCGGCGGTCAGCGCCGCCACCACCACCGCCTGCTGCCGGGCGGTGAGCTGCGGGTAGATCGGCAACGACAGCAGTTGGCCGGCGGCCCGCTCGGCGTGCGGGAAGGCGCCCGGCGGGTAGCCCAGCCCGGCGAACGCCGGTGTCAGGTGCACCGGGTACGGGTAGTGCACGGCCGCGCCGATCCCGGCGGCGGTGAGCATCTCCAACACCCGGTCCCGGCGCCCGGTCCCGGGGACCCGTACGCAGTAGATGTGCCAGACGTGCCGGTTGCCGGGCAGCGTCACCGGGCGCACCACGTCGAGCGGGGCGAGCAGTTCGTCGTACCGCTGCGCGGCGGCCCGACGGGCGGCGTTCCAGTCGGCCAGCCGGGCCAGCTTGGCCCGCAGCACCACCGCCTGCAGGCCGTCCAGCCGGCTGTTCATCCCGATCACGTCGTGCTCGTACCGGCGCACGCTGCCGTGGTTGCCGAGGGCGCGGACCAGGGCGGTCAGGGCCGGGTCGGCGCTGACCACCGCGCCCGCGTCACCGTACGCGCCGAGGTTCTTGCCCGGGTAGAAGCTGGTCGCGGCGATGCCGTCGGCGCCCGCCGGTCGGCCGTGCCGGGTCGCGCCCTGACACTGGGCGGCGTCCTCGACGATCGCCACGTCCCGCCCGGCCAGGCCGGAGCGCAGCCGCTCCACCGCCGCGAGCTGTCCGTACAGGTGGACCGGGACGACCGCCCGGGTGGCCGGGGTGACCGCGGCCAGCGCCGCGTCGACGTCGATCAGCAGGCTGTCCGGCTCGCAGTCGACCAGCACCGGACGACCGCCGGCGCGGGCCACCGCCTCGGCCGTGGCGATGAACGTGTTGGCCGGCAGCACCACCTCGCTGCCCGGGCCGACCCCGACGGCCCGCAGCGCCAACTCCAGCGCGTCCGTGCCGTTGGCCACTCCGACGCAGTGCGGCACGCCGGTGAAGGCCGCGTACTCCTGCTCGAACGCGGCGACCTCGGCGCCGCCCACGAACGCGTTGCCGGCGATCACCCGCTTGAAGCCGGTGGCCACCTCCTCGGCCACCTCGGCGTGCGCGGCGGCCAGGTCGACCAGCGGGATGTCGGTCACGATCGGCTCCTCAACTGCGGGATCACCCCGGTCGTACGGTCCGGGGACAGGGCGGTGGCACGCAGGTACCGGGCCGGGTTGCCGACCCAGACCTGGGCGGGTGGGACGTCGCGCAGCACGACCGAGCCCATGCCGACCTGCGACCGGGCGCCGACCGTGACGCCCTCCCGGATCAGCGCGCCGGCCCCCACGTACACGCCGTGCCGCAGCACCGATCCGCCGCCGAGCCGGACCCCGCTGGCGACGGTCACCTGGTCGTCGACCCGGCAGTCGTGGGTCAGCACGGCCTGCGGCATCACCGCGACGTGCGCGCCGACGGTCACGTCCGCGGTGAGCACCACGCCGGACAGCAGCACCGTGCCGGGGCCGATGGAGCAGCCGTACCCCACCTCGGCGCCCGGGTGCAGCACGGTGGCGTACCGGTCGGGCGGCAGGCCCAGCCGCGCGACGACGCGCTGCCGGCCGGACCAGTCCCGGGGGTTGCCGACGCAGACCAGCACGGCCGCCGCCGGCCGGTCGGCGAGGGTCTCCAGACCGCCCAGGACCGGCAGGCCGGCCCGCTCGACACCGCGCAGGGCGGGGTTGTCGTCGAGGAAGCCGAGCAGCCGCCAGGTCGGCCGGACCTGGTTGACGGCGCGCACCGCCGCGGCGGTCTCCCGGGCGAACCCGCCCGCGCCGACGATGACCAGGTCCCTCATCCGGCCGCCAACTTCCGCAGGACGCCGGCGATGTGCTCCTGGTCGTCCGCCGTCAGCGCGTGGTGCAGCGGCAGGATCAGCGAATCGCGGGTGAGCCGCTCGGTCACCGGCAACGGCGCCGTCGCCGGTGCCAGGTCGGCGTACGCCGGTTCGAGGTGGGCGGCCATGATGCCGCGCCGGGCCGACACGCCGGCTTCGGCCAGCGCCGCCAGCGTCTCGTCCCGGGTGGCGCCGAACCCCTCGTCCAGCAGCACCCAGAACGACTGGTAGTTGGTCTGCCCGTAGGCCGGGTCGCGGACCGGACGCAGTCCCGGCACGTCGGCCAGCAACTCGTGGTAGCGGGCGGCCGACGCGCGCCGTTGGGCGACCAGGTCGGTCAGCCGGTCGAGCTGCACCAGGCCGACGGCGGCCTGGATGTCGGTCATCCGGTAGTTGAAGCCGGTCTCCAGGTAGGACTCCAGCACCGGCCGGCCGCTGGCGTGCCGGTCGGCCGCCGAGACGTTCATGCCGTGTTCGCGCAGCCGGCGCAGCCGGGCCGCGACGTCCGGGTCGTCGACCGTGACCATCCCGCCCTCACCGGTGGTGAGCAGCTTGCGCGGGTGGAACGACCAGGCCGCGACGATCGCGCCCGCGCCGACCGGCTCGCCGTACGCGGTCGAGCCGGCGGCGCAGGCCGCGTCCTCCACCAGCGCCACGCCCCACCGCCGGGCCGCCGCGCGCAGCGCGACCAGATCGAACGGTACGCCGCACTGGTGCACCCCGATCACCGCCCGGGTCCGCGCCGTGCGGACCGCGTCGACCGTCGCCACGGTGACGTTCCCGGTGATCGGGTCGACGTCCGCGAAGACCGGGGTGGCGCCGACGTACCGGACGGCGTTGGCGGTGGCGATGAACGACAGCGACGGGACGACCACCTCGTCGCCCGGTCCGATCTCCAGCAGCACCAGCGCCAGGTGCAGCGCGGTGGTGCAGGAGCTGACCGCGACCCCGTGCCGGGCACCGACCCGCTCGGCGAACCGGGACTCGAACCGGGCCACCCGGGGACCCTGCGCGACCCAGCCGGAACGGACCGCCTCGGCGGCGGCCTGGGCCTCCTCCTCGCCCAGCCGCGGCACCATCACCGGGATCACGACCCGGCCCGCCGTCCGTCGCCGGCCGGGCCCGCGGGCCGCTGGGCGCGCCACCACTCGACCAGGTCCTCCAGGCCGGTACGCAGGTCGATCTCGGCCCGGAAGCCGAGCCGCTCGGCGGCGGTGCCGGTGTCGGCCAACCGGCGGGTCACCCCGTTCACCGCCCGGGCCGGGCCGAAGGTGGGTGGCAGGTCGGACTTCATCACGTCGCTGAGGGTCCGGGCCAGGTCGAGCAGGCTGGTCTCGGTGCCGCTGGCGACGTTGAACACCTCGTCGGTGACGTCGGCCCGGGCGGCCAGGACGTTCGCCCGGGCGATGTCGGCCACGTGGACGAAGTCCATCGTCTGCCGGCCGTCGCCGAGGATCAGCGGGGGATCGCCCGCCTCGATCCGCTCCATCCAGCGGATCAGCACCTCCGTGTAGAGGCCGTGCACGTCCATCCGTGGCCCGTAGACGTTGAAGTAGCGCAGGGCCACGTAGTCCAGCCCGGACATGGCGTGGAAGCTGCGCAGCATCCCCTCGTTGAACGCCTTGGCGGCGCCGTAGAAGGTGTCGTTGTTCCACGGGTGGTGCCGCTCGTCGGTGGGGAACCGCTCGGCGAGCCCGTAGACCGAGGCCGACGAGGACGCGACCACCTTGCCGACGCCGGCCGCCGCGGCCGCCTCCAGCACGTTGAACGTGCCGTCGACCAGTACCTCGTTGGCCAGCCGCGGCTCCTCGGCGCACTGGGTGATCCGGATGGCGGCCAGGTGGAAGACCAGGTCCATCCCGTGGGTCACCGACCGGACCAGGTCGACGTCCCGGATGTCCCCCTCGACGAGCCGGACCGTTCCCGCGGCCAGCGCCCCGGCCAGGTTCTCCCGCCGGCCCCGGACCAGGTTGTCCAGCACCACGACCTCGGCCGCCCCGTGCCGGACCAGTTCGTCGACGACGTGCGAGCCGATGGTGCCGGCCCCGCCGGTGACCAGGGCGCGCGCGCCCTCGATCGGGATCCCGCTCACCGGTCGCCCTCCCGGTCCAGGGCGATGGTGCGACCACCCTCGGCGAGGCTGCGGGACGCCGCCTCCAGGATGCCCAGCACCCGCATCCCGGCCCGCCCGTCGGTGCGGGCGGGGATACCGCCGCGGATCGACCGTGCGTACTCCTCCACCATCGTGCGCAGTGCCTCCCGTTCCATCAGGGTCGGTGCCACCATGTCGCCCGACCGGTACGACACGAGCATGTCGCGGCGTTGATCCGGGCCGAGTTCCTCGGCGCCGGCCACCTCGACACCCCGGTCGAAGATGGACAGCCGTTGACTCGGGTTGAGGTCGTCCCAGAGCAGCGTCCGCTTGGACCCACCGACGATGGTGGTGCGGATCTTCACCGGGGACAGCCAGTTGACGTGCACGTGCGCGATGGCGCCCGTGTTGAGCCGCAGGGTCAGGTAGGCGACGCAGGCCCGTCCGGCGCCGATGCCGTCCGCGCCGTGCGCGGCCACCGCCACCGGTTCGATGCCCGGCGGCAGGATGAAGTCGAGAATGGACAGATCGTGCGGTGCCAGGTCCCAGAGTACGTCGATGTCGCGCTGCACCAGGCCGAGGTTGATCCGGACCGAATCCAGGTAGTGCAGTTCGCCGAGGTGCCCGTCGTGCAGCAGCTCGCGGATGCGCAGCACCGCCGGGGTGTAGCAGTAGGTGTGGTCGCACATCAGCGACAGCCCTCGCCGGTCGGCCTCGGCGACCAGCCGCCGGCCCTCCTCCCGGCTGGCGGCGAGCGGCTTCTCCACCAGGACGTGCTTGCCGGCCCGCAGGGCGGCCATCGCCACCGCGAGGTGGGTGCCGGCGGGGGTGGCCACGGCGACCGCCCGGACCCGGTCGTCGGCGAGCACCTCGGTCAGGTCGCCGGTGGCCCCGACGGTGGAGTAGCCGCCCAGCACCCGGCGGGCCCGCCCGACGTCGAGGTCACACAGCCAGCGCAGGTGGAAGTCGGTCGAGGACTGGAAGTTGCGGACGAGGTTGGGGCCCCAGTATCCCGCCCCGACGACGGCGACCCCGATCGGCTCGTCGGTGGTGGTCAGCGTTGAGGTCAACGGCGTTCCGTTTCAGTAGGAGGACCGGTCGGGCGTGGCTGATCGCCCGCACGGCAAGCTACTGAGGCGTCACTCTGAGCGCCAGAGCAGAGACGGAAATCCGGCAGAGCCGTACCGCCACTGGGGACGTTCGGCGGATCCGACGGGCCGACCGTACCCGGCGGCGACCGGTCCGCCCGATGGCGTCCGCCGATCCGGGGCCTCCCGCGCGGCCCGCCCGCCGCGACGACGAACGCCCGCCGGTACGCCGAACGGCGTACCCGCGGGCGGGTCGGATCAGGGGCGGATCAGGTGTTGCGGCGGGGCGAGTCGGCGGTCACCTTCTTGGACTTGTTGTTCCGGTCCTCGACTCCCGGCTTGGTGGTCTTCGCCGCCTTCTTGGCCAGGTCGGCGGGGCTGCCGATGGTGGCCGCCACGGCGTCCCGGCCCCGGTCGGGGGAGCTGACCTGACCGTCCGCCCCGGCGACCGGGACCTCGACCGACCCGTTCCCGGCGGCCGAACCGTTGCCGTTCGAGGTGGCCGCGGCGACGGGCTGCGTGGCGTCCGCGAGCACCGGCTCGGGCGCGCCGTCCGGGCTGGCCGCGACCGGTTCCGGCGCACGGTCCGGGGTCGCCGCCGGTTTCGGCGCGTCGTCCGGGGCCACCGCCGGAGTCGGCTCGGCGGCCTCGACGGCCTCGGCCACCCGCTGGACGTCGGCCTCCGCCTCGGCGGCGGCCTGCCCGGCCTTCTCGGCCGACCGTTGGGTGTCGCCGAGCCGGTCGTGCTCGCTGGCCAACTGCCGCTGGATGGCGGCGAGCTGCTGTTGGATCTGGTCGGACTCCTGGCGCGACGCCCAGGTCTCCTGCCGGATATCGGCGAGCTGCTGCTGGGCCTGCGCGATCTCCAGCATCACCTCGGCCAACTGCTGCCGGCCGGCGACCGCCTCCTGCTGGGTGGCCGCGAGGTGCTGCTGGGTGGTGGCGAGGTGCTGCTGCGCGGTGGCGGCGTACTCCTCGAACTGGCGCTTGGAGAGCGACACGTGCTCGTCGGCCTCGGCGCGGATCCTGGTGGCGTGCTCCTCGGCCTTACGGCGCACGGTGTCCGCGTGCTCCTCGGCCTCGGCCTTGAGCTTCGCGGTCAGTTCCTCGGTCCGGGCCTGTACGGCGGCGGCGTGTTCGTCGGCCTTGCGCTGCACGGTGGCGGCGTGCTGGTCCGCCTCGTCGCGGGTGGACGCGGCGTACTCGTCGGCCTCCTGCCGGATCCGGGTCGCGGCCGTCTCGGCCTCCGCCTTCTGCGTGGCGTACTGGGCCTCCAGGCCGGCCCGCCACTGGGCGAACTCGCCCTCGACCGAGGCCCGCCGGTCGGCCATCTCCCGGTCGGCCTTGGCCCGCCGGTTGGCGATCTCCTGCTCGGTGGCGGCCCACTTGCCGGCCAGTTCCTGCTCGGTGGCGGTGCGGCGCTGGGTGGTTTCCCGTTCGACGCCCTCGCGCCAGGCGCGCAGCTCCTGCTGCACCTGGTTGCGGGTCTGCTTCACGTGCGCGTCGACCTCGGCGCGCTGCTGCTGCACGTACGCCTCGGTCTCGGTGCGCTGCTGCTTGACGTACTCGTCGATCTGGGTGCGCTGCTGCTTGACGTACTCGTCGATCTCCGACCGGCGGCGCTGGACGTAGGTCTCGGTCTCGGTGCGCTTGCGCTGGACCATCTCGGCGGTCTGCTCGGCGAGCTGCTTGGCCTCCTGCTGCGCCTTGGCGAGCGCGGCCTCGCCGGCCTCGCGCAGCCGGGCCGCCTCCTCGGCCGCCTTGGCCATCCGGGCGTCCATCTCGCGCTTGCGGTCGGCGGCGGCCTCGTCCTCCTCGACCCGCCGGGTCTTGAGCGCCAGTTCGAAGTCGCGCAGCGCGGTCTCGGCGTGCTCCCGGGCCTCGTTGAGCACCCGTTCGGCCTCCGCCCGCTGGGCCTCGACCTCCTGCCGACCGGCGGCGATGATCGCCTCGGACTGCTCCTCGGCCAGCGCGAGCATCTGCTCCACCCGGGGCCCGAGGTGCCGGAACGAGGCCCGGTCCACCATGCCGACCTGGCGCCGGACGGCGGCGAGATCCCGCTGGAGCTGCTCGATCTGCCCGGCCATGGTGTGGACCTGCGCGTACGCCTGCTCGCGTTCCGCCGCCAAGGTGGCGATCTCATGCTCCGCCCGGGCGACGTAGCGCTTCACCTGCCGTTTGTCGAAGCCCCGCAGGGCGGACTCGAAGTCGGGCTCCGTAGCCACTTCCCCGCCAAGAGCGAACAGTTCCTCGCCGTGCGACATGCCCCCATCCTCACACGTATCGCCCCGTTGCGCGGCGATACGGTCGGGCGTGATGGGACACAGGTCACTGTTTGGCCGGGTTGGGGCGGGAGGGCAGGTCCGGGGCGACACGCCGGGGTGGCGGGTGACCCGGTCCTGACCGACCGGTGGGGCGCACCGGATTCTACCGATACGCCCCACTAGTCCGAATCATGCCCCGAGCGTCCATCGTCGCCCGGTCCCCCGTACGGGGACCGGGGCGACCTGCCGCGGTCGACCGCGTCGGTCAGCCGGCGGCTTCGGCGTTGACCTTTTCCTCGGCGGCCGGCTGCTCGGCGGCGGGCTGGCTGTCCTGCTTCCCGACGGTCGGGACGATGCCGGCCAGGCCGGAGAGCATCTGGCCGAGCTGCGAGGTGACCGCCTCCTTCTGCCGGGTGAGGTCCTCGACCTCCCGGCGGGCCGCCTGGGTGGTCAGCTCCGCCTCGGTGCGCGCGTCGCCGAGCAGGCGGTTGGCCTCGGCCCGGGCCTCGGTCAGCGTCTTGTCGGCGAGCGCCTTGGCCTTCTCCACGACGTCCGAGGCGGTGCGCTCGGACTCGATCCGGCGTGCCTCGGCCCGCTGCTCGATCTCCTTGGCGCGTTCCTGGGCGGCCCGGGCGCGCTGCTCGGCCTCGCCGACCATCTTCTGGGTCTGCGAGACGTGCGCGGCGTGCCGCTCGGACTCCTCCCGCTCGGCCTTCTCCCGGCGCTCGGCCAGCTGGAGTTCGAGCGCCTGGAGGTCCTTGTCCCGCTTGTCGCGGGCGTCGGTGAGCAGCTTGGTGGCCTCGGCCCGCTTCTCCTCGGCGTCCCGGGCGGCCTTGGCCCGCTGCTGGGTGATCTCCCGCTCGGCGGTGGCGCGCAGGGTGGCGACCTCACGCTCGACGGTCGACTTGAGCTCGGAGACCTCGTGCGCGGTGACCGTGCGCAGCTGCTTGGTCTCCCGGTCCGCGTCCGCCCGCAGGGTGTCCGCCTCGCGCCGGGCCTGCACCCGGACCTCGGCGGCCTCCCGCTCGGCGGCGGTCCGGACCCCGCCGGCCTCCCGCTCGGCGGTGGCCTTCATGGCGGCCGCCTCGGCGCGGGCCTTGTCGGTGATCTCCCGGGCCTCCAGGCGGGCGGCGGAGAGGATCCCCTCCGACTCCCGCTTGGCCTCGCCGCGGTGGTCGTTGGCCTGCTCCTCGGCCAGCCGGAGGATCTGCTCCACCCGGGTGCCGAGCCCGGACAGGGTGGGCCGGTTGTTCTCCTCGAGCTGCTTGTTGGAGTCGGCGAGCTTCTGCTCCACGGCGGCGAGCCGCTGCTCGGCCTGGCGGAGCCGACGCTGGGCGTCGTTCATCCGCTGCTCGGCCTCGCCGCGGGCCTGCTCGGACTGGGACAGCGCGGCGCTGAGCCGGCCGATGAAGTCGTCCACCTGGCCGACGTTGTAGCCACGAAGGCCGACGGTGAAGTCGGGCTGAGAGTTCGCGTTATCAAAGAACGCAAGCGAGGGGGGTTGCTGCTGGGGCATTGGCCCATACTTGCAGACAACCCAGGGGGCTTCGCAAGAGCGGGCGGCCGTATTCCGGCCGGCTCACAAGGTCAACTGAACCCGAGGCCCGCGAGCCGGCGGCGGAGCGCGCGCGTTCACCTTTTTCCAGCGATCTTGCCAGCGTGCCGGGCCTCGACCGGCGCGCCACGCCCACCCGCGCATCGGCCGGGCGGGCCGGAACCCCGGGTTTTCCGCGCCGTTCACCGGGCGGCCGGAATGCGAGTGACCGGTCGGTGGATCGACCGTCGGACCGGTGCCGAATAACGATACCCGGGTGGTCCCTAATGGTCGGCGGTGCCGCCGTTCGGGTGGCCGGTCGAATGCGAAATGCGGTCGGGGCGCACCGGTCGTACCGGTGCGCCCGCCCGGTCGGTCCATCATGACCGGCCGGCGTCCCCCCGGGGCGATGGGGGTCAGGGACCGCGGAACCGGCTGATCGCCGGCTCGTGCCGGGCCCGCGGGACGGGTCGGCCGGCTACCGGCCGGCCAGCCGGTCGACGATCGGTGCCGCGGCGGCCAGGTTCGAGCCGAGGTGGAGATAGTTGATCCCGAACCGGTCGCGCAGGGCCAGCAGCCGGTCGACGCACTCCTCGACGTCGCCGCGCAGCGCCACCGGGGAGTCCGCCAGCGCCTCGGCCGGGACCAGCGCGGCGTGGCTGGACGTACAGCGCTGCTCGACGCCGCGGTGGGTCACCCGGACGTCGAACATCCGCAGCTGGAACTCCATCGTCGCGGGATCGCGCCCGGCGCCCCGGGCGGCGGCGCGGGCCCAGGCGAGCTGCTCGTCCAGCCGGTCGGCGCTCAGCTCGGCGGCCGCCGAGAGCGGGTCCCGCCCGGGGGCGAGCCGGGGATTGACCCCGACGATGTCGGCCGTCCGGCCGGCCAGTTCCAGGATCCGCCGGCCGCCGCCGCCGACCAGCAGCGGCGGGTGCGGGCGTTGCGCCGGCTCGGGCAGCCCGACCAGGTCGGTCACCCGGTAGTACCGGCCGGTGCGGCTGACCGGCTTGCCGCCGAACAGGTCCAGGATGATCCCGATCGACTCGGCGAGCCGGTCGATCCGTACCCCGGCCGGGTCGAACCGCAGGCCGGCGGCGTCGTGGTCGTCGCGCAGCCAGCCGGCACCCAGGCCGAACTCGACCCGGCCGCCGGAGAAGACGTCCAGGTTGGCCAGCGCCCGGTGCAGCGCCACCGGGTGCCGGAAGTCGTTGCAGAGCACCAGGCTCAGCACCCGCAGCCGGCTGGTCGCCTCGGCCGCCACCGTCATGGCCACCAGCGGGTCCATGGCCCACCCGCCGGTGAGATGGTCGGAGACCGAGACGGAGCTGAACCCCAACTCCTCGATCCGGCGGATCTCGTCCCGCCACCGCCGGGCCGGCCGGGTCAACGGAGGCATCGAGGTGGTGAACCGGAACGGACGCGGTCGGTTGATGGCGTACTCCCTGGTCGGCGGGGTGGCCACGGGTGTGTCCAGGGTCCGCGACCAGTCATCCGACCCGTACGGTCAAGTCGGATTCGCGACATGGGGCGGGGTCGCGGGGTGGGCGCTTCCGCGAGCGCGGGCGCCGGTCGTACGGTGACCACCGAAAGTACGGATCTCGTCACCGGAGGTCATCGTGACGGTGGTGTACGTCGACTCGCCCCTGCCCGACGACGAGCGGCGGCGCCGGCTGTACGCGGGCGATCTGTTCGTCCACGGCCCGACGCCGAACTCGCTGGCGCTGGCGGCGTTCGCCCGGGAGATGGCCGAGTTCGCGTTCGCCCCGCACTTCCCGCCGGACGCCCAGCACCACCTGGGCGCCACCGGCTACGTCGAGGTGCTCGCCGGGCTCAAGCCGGCGTTCATCAACCACCCGCGCAGCAAGGATCTGGTCCGCGGGGTGCTCGCCGACCTGGGCCTCGATCCGGCGCACAGCTACTTCGACGTACCGCGCCTGCGCACCATGACCAGCGACTACCTCAACGCCGGGTTGACCCTGCAGTTCGCGGCGCACCGGGACACCTGGTTCGCCGCGCCGATGTGTCAGCTCAACTTCTGGCTCCCGGTGTACGAGGTGGCGGAGGCCAACGTGATGGCCTTCCACCCGCGGTACTTCGACGCCGGGGTGCGCAACAGCTCCCGGGACTACGACTACGCCGAGTGGGTGGCGAACGGACGCGTCGCCGCGGCGCGGCAGGTCGAGGTGGAGACCCGTAAGCAGCCGCGCCTGGAGGAGGAGTTGGACACCGTGCCGGACCTGCGGGTGATCACGCCACCCGGTGGCGTACTGATCTTCTCCGGGGCGCAGTTGCACAGCACCGTGCCGAACACCTCCGGCCGGACCCGGTTCTCGATCGACTTCCGGGTGGTCGACCGGCGGGACGTCGAGCGGGGGCGGGGCGCCCGCAACGTCGACTCGGAGTGCACCGGCACCACCCTCGGCGACTTCCGGTCCGCCGCCGACCTGAGCCCGCTCCCCGCCGACCTCGTCGCCGCGCACACCCGCCGGACCGCTGAGCCCATGCCGCTGAGTCCGAGCTGAGCCCGCGTCGCTGGGCCCGTGCCGCTGGGCCCGTGCCGCTGGGCCCGCGTCGCTGGGCCCGTGCCGCCGGGTCGAGCCGGGCCGCCGGGTCGAGCCGGGCCGCGCCGGGCCGCCGGGTCGGTCTCAGGAGCGGGCCGGCTCGACCAGTTCGACCAGGACGCCGCCGGCGTCCTTGGGGTGGACGAAGTTGATCCGGGAGTCGGCGGTGCCCCGGCGTGGCTGGTCGTAGAGCAGCCGCAGACCCCTGGCCCGCAGCGCGGCGCAGGCCGCGTCGACGTCGGCCACCGTGTACGCCACCTGCTGCACCCCCGGGCCGTTGCGGTCGAGGAACTTCCCGATGGTGGACTCCGGCGTGAGCGGGGCCAGCAGTTGCAGGCAGCCACCCTCGGTGGTCGGTCCCACGGCCAGCATCGCTTCCCGGACGCCCTGTTCGGAGTTGGTCTCGGTGTGCACGCAGCGCATGCCGAAGGTGCGACCGTAGAAGTCGATCGCCGCGTCCAGGTCGGCGACCGCGATGCCGACGTGGTCGATCCGGAGCAGCCCGATGTCTGTGACGTAGTCCGCAGCGGGCTCGGCGGGGGAGTTGTCAGCCATGGCGCTAGTCTGACCGAACAGTCGTTAAGGAACACCGCCGGCACCCCTCGGAGGCGAGAGTCATGGCTTCGGTGATCGTCAGTGGCGCGCGGACCCCGATGGGTCGCCTGCTGGGCAACCTCAAGGACCTGCCGGCGACCAAGCTCGGCGGGGTGGCCATCGCGGGCGCCCTGGAGCGGGCCGGGGTGCGACCCGACCAGGTCCAGTACGTGATCATGGGCCAGGTGCTGCAGGCCGGCGCGGGGCAGATCCCGGCCCGGCAGGCGGCCGTCGAGGCGGGCATCCCGATGTCCGTACCGGCGCTGACGATCAACAAGGTCTGCCTCTCCGGCCTGGACGCCATCGCGCTGGCCGACCAGCTGATCCGGGCCGGCGAGTTCGACATCGTGGTGGCCGGTGGCATGGAGTCGATGACCAACGCCCCGCACCTGCTGCTCGGCCAGCGGGCCGGCTACAAGTACGGCGATGTGGTGATCAAGGACCACATGGCGCTGGACGGGCTGACCGACGCCTGGGACCAGGACGCGATGGGCGCCTCCACCGAGCGGCACAACACCCGGTACGGGATCTCCCGGGCCGATCAGGACGCCTTCGCCGCGGCCAGCCACCAGCGGGCCGCCGCCGCCCAGAAGAACGGCGCGTTCGGCGAGGAGATCGTCCCGGTGTCGATCCCGCAGCGCAAGGGTGACCCGGTGGTGATCACCGAGGACGAGGGCATCCGGCCGGACACCACCGCCGAGTCGCTGGCCAAGCTGCGCCCGGCGTTCGCCAAGGACGGCACGATCACCGCCGCCAGCTCGTCGCCGATCTCGGACGGCGCCTGCGCGGTGGTGGTGATGAGTAAGGCCAAGGCCACCGAACTGGGGCTCACCTGGCTGGCCGAGATCGGCGCGCACGGCAACGTGGCCGGTCCGGACAACTCGCTGCACGCGCAGCCGGCCAACGCCATCGCGCACGCCCTGCGCAAGGATGGCCTGACCGTCGCCGACCTCGACCTGATCGAGATCAACGAGGCGTTCGCCCAGGTCGGCATCCAGTCCACCCGCGAACTCGGGGTCGACCCGGGAATCGTCAACGTCAACGGCGGGGCGATCGCGCTGGGCCACCCGATCGGGATGTCCGGCGCCCGGCTGGTGCTCACCCTCGCCCTGGAACTCAAGCGGCGCGGCGGCGGCACCGGCGCGGCGGCGCTGTGCGGTGGCGGCGGACAGGGCGACGCGTTGATCCTTCACGTACCCGGGGCGTGAGCGCGGTGGTGGACCGACCGGCCGGTGGCGTCCGGCGCAGCCGGGACGTACCGATGTTGGTCGACCGGGCGCGCCAGGGTGACCCGCGGGCGGTGGCCCGGCTGATCACCCTGGTCGAGTCGGGCGACGAGGCGCTGCCGCGGGTCGCGGCGGCCCTCGCGCCGTACACCGGCCAGGCGCAGGTGGTCGGCCTGACCGGGTCGCCGGGCGTCGGCAAGTCGACCACCACGAACGAGCTGGTCCGCGCGCTGCGGGCCCGCGGGCACCGGGTCGGTGTGCTGGCCGTCGACCCGTCCAGCCCGTTCACCGGCGGCGCCATTCTCGGCGACCGGGTCCGGATGCAGGACCACGCCACCGACCCGGGCGTCTTCATCCGGTCGATGTCCAGCCGCGGCCACCTGGGCGGGCTGGCCGCGGCCACCCCGCAGGCGGTCCGGGTGCTGGAGGGCGCCGGCTGCGACGTGGTGCTGGTGGAGACCGTCGGGGTCGGCCAGGCCGAGGTGGAGGTCGCGTCGCTGGCGGACACCACGCTGGTGCTGCTGGCCCCGGGCATGGGCGACGCCATCCAGGCGGTCAAGGCCGGCATCCTGGAGATCGCCGACGTCTTCGTGGTGAACAAGGCGGACCGCGACGGCGCGGACGCCACGGTCCGGGACATCCAGGGCATGATCGCGCTCGGCGACCGGGGCCCCGGGCAATGGCGGCCGCAGGTGGTCCGCGCGATCGCCGCCCGGGGCGAGGGGATCGACGACATCGTCGCCGCGATCGACAAGCATCGCGGCTGGCTGACCGAACACGACGAGCTGCGCCGCCGCCGGGAGGCCCGGGCCGCCGCCGAGGTCGAGGCGATCGCGCTGGGCGTGCTGCGCGACCGGATGGGCTCGCTCCGCGACGGTACGCAGCTGCCGGCGCTCGCCGCCCGGGTGGCCGACGGGGCGCTCGACCCGTACGCGGCCGCCGATGAACTCCTGGCGCAACTGCGCTCCTAGCCAGCCGCACAGTCCGGGCAGCCGACTCCGGACGAGGACATCGGCCGTGCCCCGTCCCAGATCCGACCCGGGCCGAGGCGCGGCAGGCGAGGGCCCGCGCCGATCGCGGTCCACTGCGGACCGGCCGCGACTAGTACGCTCGCAGCGGCCTCACGGATCCGTGGGACGGTTCGACGGTGGTGGAGACGAGATGGTGGACGACGCGCACGCGACCCAGGAGCTGTCAGCGACGCCGAACCTGGTGGCCGGTGGCACGACGCAGGTCGCCGACGAGGTGGTGGAGAAGATCGCGGTGGCCGCCGCGAGGTCCGTGCCCGGCGTGGCGGAACTCGGCGGCGACGTGGCCAGGTTCTTCAACGCGGTGCTGGACCGGGTCGGCCTGGACCAGGTCGGTGACGCGCGGCGGGGTTGTTCGGCGCACGTCACCAACGGAGCAGCTCTGATCAACCTGGTCATCGTGATCGACGGCGGCCGGCCGGTGCCCGAGGTGACCGAGGCGGTCCGGGCGGCGGTGACCTCGGCCGTCGAGGCGTACGGGCTGCGGGTCGACGAGATCAACATCCGGGTCGACGACGTCGCGCTCGGCGGCCCGCTGATGCCGTCGACCTGACCGGAGTTACCGGCCGGTTCGAGGTGACTTAGCGATCGTTCAGGCGGGCGGCTTAGACTCGACGGACAGTCGAGGACTCGAGGAGGAGCCCCCCGGATGAACGCCGACGAGATCGCTGCGGGCCGCGCACGCTGGCAGGCCCGGTACGACGCCGCGCGCAAGCGGGACGCCGACTTCACCACGCTGTCGGGGCTGCCGGTCGACCCCGTCTACGGTCCGCCCGAGGGCACCGACCACCCCGGCTTCGACCGGATCGGCTGGCCGGGCGAGTTCCCGTACACCCGGGGGTTGTACCCGACCGGCTACCGCGGGCGGACCTGGACCATCCGGCAGTTCGCCGGGTTCGGCAACGCCCGGCAGACCAACGAGCGCTACAAGATGATCCTGGGCGCCGGCGGTGGCGGGCTCTCGGTGGCCTTCGACATGCCCACCCTGATGGGTCGGGACTCCGACGACCCGCAGGCGCTCGGCGAGGTCGGCCACTGCGGGGTCGCCATCGACTCCGCCGTCGACATGCAGGCGCTGTTCGACGGGATCGACCTGGCCGGGGTCACCACCTCGATGACCATCTCCGGCCCGGCGGTGCCGGTGTTCTGCATGTACCTGGTCGCCGCCGAGCGGCAGGGCGCCGACCTCGCCACGCTGGACGGGACGCTGCAGACCGACATCTTCAAGGAGTACATCGCGCAGAAGGAGTGGCTGTTCGAACCCGAGCCGCACCTGCGCCTGATCGGTGACCTGATGGAGTACTGCGCCCGGGAGATCCCGCGGTACAAGCCGCTGTCGGTCTCCGGCTACCACATCCGGGAGGCCGGTTCCACCGCCGCGCAGGAGTTGGCCTACACGCTGGCCGACGGCTTCGGGTACGTGGAACTCGGCCTGTCCCGGGGCCTGGACGTGAACGTCTTCGCCCCCGGCCTCAGCTTCTTCTTCGACTCGCACGTCGACTTCTTTGAGGAGATCGCCAAGTTCCGGGCCGCCCGCCGGATCTGGGCCCGCTGGCTGCGCGACGTCTACGGCGCCACCGACGAGCGGGCGCTCTGGCTGCGCTTCCACACCCAGACCGCCGGGGTGTCGCTGACCGCCCAGCAGCCGGTCAACAACGTGGTCCGCACGGCGGTCGAGGCGCTCGCCGCGGTGCTCGGCGGCACCAACTCACTGCACACCAACGCCCTGGACGAGACCCTCGCCCTGCCCACCGACTCCTCCGCCGAGATCGCCCTGCGTACCCAGCAGGTGCTGATGGAGGAGACCGGGGTGACCAACGTGGCCGACCCGCTGGGCGGTTCCTGGTACGTCGAGGCGCTCACCGACAAGATCGAGGCGGAGGCCGAGGAGATCTTCGCCCGGATCCGGCAGCTCGGCGGCGACGGGCCGCACCAGATCGGCCCGATGACCTCCGGCATCCTGCGCGGCATCGAGGACGGCTGGTTCACCGGCCAGATCGCCGAGTCGGCGTTCGTCTACCAGCAGGCCCTGGAAAAGGGTGACAAGAAGATCGTCGGCGTGAACTGTCACACCGGCACGGTGGCCAAGGAACTCGAGATCCTGCGCATCTCGCACGAGGTGGAGATCGAGCAGAAGCGGCTGCTCGCCGAGCGCAAGGCCGGCCGGGACGACGCCGCCGTGAAGGCCGCCATCGAGCGGATGGTCGCGGCCAGCCGTACCGGGGAGAACATGATCCCCGCGATGCTGGACGCGGTCCGCGCGGAGGCCACCCTGGGCGAGATCTGCGACGCGCTGCGCGGCGAGTGGGGCGTCTACCGGGAGCCCGCCCGGTTCTGACCGGCCGCTCCGGCGCCCCGCACCGCGGGGCGCCGGAGCCGTTCGTCCCCGCCCCGGTCGAACCGGTCGGCCGGTTCGTGCGTACCTCCAACGACATGACCAGCGTCCGGGCGGGCGCGGAACGGTCGGAGGATTGCTGATGCGGCGAGGTCGGCTACGGCAGACGTCCAGCGGCGAGGCGTTGGTGCGGACCCTGTACGAGCAACACGGCAGCGCGCTGCTCGGCTACGCGACCCGGGTCACCGGCGACCGCACCGCCGCCGAGGACGTCCTGCAGGAGACCCTGCTGCGCGCCTGGCGCAACGCGGACTCGCTCAGCGAGGCCACCGGGTCGATCCGGGGCTGGTTGTTCACCGTGGCCCGCAACATCATGACCGACTCGGCGCGGGCCCGGGCCTCCCGGCCGCACGAGGTGCCTGAGGCGCCCCTGGCGGCCCCCGCCGAACGGGACCACGCGGACAGCGTGGTCGACTCGATGGTTGCCCTCGACGCGCTGAACCGGCTGCCCGAGGACCAGCGCCGGGTGCTCGTCGAGATCTACTACGGCGGCCGCACGGTCAACGAGACCGCCGAGCGGCTCGGCATCCCACCCGGGACGGTCAAGTCCCGTACCCATGGCGCGATGCGCAATCTCCGTCGGCTGCTCGTCGGGCAGCCGGCCGTCCTGGAGGAGGTGGCGGGTTGAGGACCGCGGCGCACCACCCGCAGCTGCTCGGCGCGTACGTGATGGACGCCCTCGACCGGGCCGAACGGCACGCCGTCGAGGAGCATCTGGTCGGCTGCCGGCCCTGCCGGTCGGAGGTGGCGGATTTGGAGCAGGTACGGGACGTACTCGGGGACCTGCCGCCGGAGGCGTTGATCCAGGGCCCGCCGGACGCCGACCTGGTGCTGGCCCGGACCCTGCGCCGGATGCGCGCCGAGACCACCGCGTCCACCCGACGACGGCGGGCGCTGGTGGCCGCCGCCGCGGTGGTCCTGCTGGCCGGCGCGGTGGGAGCCGGCCTGACGGTCGGGCGACGGTCGGTGCCCGGCGGGACACCGCAGGCGGTGGCCCCGTCGGCCGGTGCCGCGACCACCCCGGCGGGCACCCGCACCGGCCGGGTCGTCGACGCGGACACCGGCACCCGGCTGACCGCGGCGGTCGCGCCCTTCGCCGGTTGGGTACGGGTCAGCGCCTCGGTCGAGGGCATCCCGGCCGGTGAGAACTGCCGGCTGGTCGTGGTCACCCGGGACGGCACTCGGCAGTCGGCCGCCGGCTGGATCGTGTCGAAGCGGGGCGCGGCCGAGGGCGTGCACCTGGACGGCAGCGTGGTGGTCGCCCCGGACGACGTCACCGCCGTCGAGGTGCGCAACGTGACCGGGCGGGTCTTCGCCACGGCGAGACTGTCGCGGTGACCCGCCACCGGGCGTCCGGTCGCTGCTGACCGGGCCCGCCGCGGTGACGTTCGCCGCGACCACGGTTCGACGGAGAACGTGTCCGCACGTGCGAGACTAGACAACCATGAGCGACCCACGGATCAACCCGTCGATCTTCACCCGCGGCGCGGTAGACCTCGGCGCGCTGCGTAGCGCCGCACCGTCCCCTTCCCGACCCGCGACCGGCACCCCGGCCGGCCCGCCGAGCCAGCCGGCCGGACCGGGCGGCACACCCGGCGCGGCGGGTGGTGGGGGCGGCGGGGTCGCCGTGATCGACGTCACCGAGACGACCCTCCAGTCGGAGGTGCTGGAGCGGTCCCTGACGACCCCGGTCGTCCTCTACTTCTGGGCCGCCGGTTACGAGGGCGGCGACCAGCTCTCCCCGGTGCTGGAGCGGCTCGCCGCCGAGGGTGCCGGCGCGTGGGTGCTGGCCAGGGTGGACGTGCAGACCAGCCCGCGGATCGCGCAGATGTTCCGGGTGCAGGGCATCCCGATGGTCTACGCGGTGATCGGCGGGCAGCCGGTGGACGCGTTCTCCGGCGTGGTGCCCGAGGCCCAGCTGCGGCAGTGGATCGACGCCGTGCTCAAGGCCGGCGGGGTGGCGGTGCAGCCGGCGGAGGACCCGCGGCTGAGCGAGGCCGACGAGGCGTTGATGGTCGGCGACCTGGACACCGCGGAGCAGGCGTACCGGAAGATCCTCGCCGAGTCGCCGGCCGACTCGGCCGCCGAGGCCGGCCTCGCGCAGGTTTCGCTGGCCCGCCGGGTGATCGGCGCCGACCCGGAGGCGGCACTCGCCGCCGCCGAGGCCGACCCGGACGACGTCCGGGCCCAACTGCTGGCCGCCGACGTCGAGGTGCTCGGCGGCAACGCCGAGCAGGCGTACGCCCGGCTGGTCGGGCTGGTCCGGCGCACCACCGGCGACGACCGGGAGACCGTCCGGCAGCACCTGGTGTCGCTGTTCACCATCGCCGGGCCGGACGATCCGGCGGTGGCCAGCGCACGTCGCGCCCTGGCCAGCGCGCTGTTCTGACGAAACTGGCCGGTCTGCCGGAAGATTACGGGTAACGGGGACAACGAAGGTCGCGACCAGGACGGAGCCCTCACCATGCGCCGCATCGCCGTCCTGGACGCGCCCTCCAACCTCGGCCTGCGTCCGCCGACCGCCACCTCCGTGCCGGGCTGCGGCAAGGCCCCGGGCGCGCTGCGCGACCAGGACCTGATCGCCCGGCTCGCCGCCCGGGACGCGGGCTGTCTCACCCCTCCCCGGTACGACCCGGGCGACTGGCGCCCCGGTGACGGGGTCTGCCACGCGGCGGAGATCGGGGCGTACTCGGTGGCGCTGGCCGACCGGATCGGCGCGATCATCGACCAGGGCGAGTTCCCGGTGGTGCTGGGCGGGGACTGCTCGATCCTGCTCGGCTCGGCGCTGGCCATGCACCGGCTCGGCGAGGCGGTCGGCGGCCGGATCGGCCTGGTCTTCGTCGACGGGCACTCCGACTTCCGGCACCCCGGCAACGCCTCCTACGTCGGCGCCGCCGCGGGGGAGGACCTGGCCCTGGTGACCGGTCGCGGGCAGGCCGACCTGGCCGCCATCGAGGGCCGCCGACCGTATTTCCGGGACGTCGACGTGGTGGTGCTCGGCATCCGGTCGCAGGACGAGTATCGCCTCGACCTGCAGGCCGCCGGCATCGTGCACCGCCCGGTGCCGCAACTGCGCGCCGAGGGCGCGGCCCGGTCCGCCCAGTGGGCCCGGGACGAGTTGGTCGACTGCGCCGGCTACTGGGTGCACGTCGACGTCGACGTGCTCGACCCGGCGGTGATGCCGGCCGTCGACGCGCCGGACCCGGGCGGCATCGCCTTCCCGGAGCTGGAACTGCTGCTGTCCGGCCTGGTGGACACCCCGCACTGCCTGGGCGTCGAGATCACCGTCTTCGACCCGGACTACGACCTGGACGGCGCGTACGCGGCCGAGATCGTCGGCACCCTGGAGGCCGGCCTGTCGCCGCTGCACGCCCCGGGGAGCCCGCTCGACCGGCTCGCCGCGGCCCGTCCGGGCCCGGCCGTCCGCCCCGACGACGAACCGGCCCGCCGGAGCCCGGCCCGGATCGGCGGCCTGGCCACCCGGGAGGAGCCCGGCGACCGCACCACGGGCGGCCTGGCTTCGCGCAACGGTGCCGGACCGGACACCGTCGTGCCGGAGGTCGTCGTGCCGGAGGTCGTCGTGCCGGCACCCCGGGAACCGGAACCGGTGGGGCCGCCGCCGTCCGCCGGACCCGGCCGCCTGCGCCGCGCCGCGACTCCTGAACCGGGCAACCCCCCGCACCCCCCACCGGCCACCACCCCCTCCGCCGAGATCGCCTGACGCCCGTGGGGTGGTAGGGGTCAGCGCAGGGCGCGGAGGAACTTCTCGCTGATCGGGACGGCGGTGGTGGTCGCGGAGCCACCCTTCTCGACGAAGACGGCGAACGCCACGTCGCCCTGCCAGCCGACGAACCAGGTGTGCGTGTGGGCCGGGTTGTCGTCGTACTCGGCGGTGCCGGTCTTGCCGCTGACCGGGCCGCCCGGTACGTCGGCCAGCGCGGTGGCCGTACCGCTGGTGACGACCGCGCGCATCATGGCCCGCAGCGGGCCGACGGACGTCGGCTTGAGTTCCGGGCCGGCCGCGACCGGCGGCGCCGGTGGCGGGTCGACCAGCCTGGGCTGCTGGAACCGGCCACGGGCGACGGCGGCGGTGGCGGCGGCCATGGCCAGCGGGCTGACCACGGTGGTGCCCTGGCCGAAGGTGGCGGCGGCCTGCTCGGCGGGGGAGCCGCCGGTGGAGACCTTGCCGGTGAACGCCTCGACGCCCAGCTCCCACTTTCCTTCCAGACCGAGGTCACGGCCGGCGGCGGCCAGTCCGTCCGCGCCCAGTCTGGGAGCGAGCGCGGCGAAGGCGGTGTTGCAGGACCTGGCGAAGTCCACCCGGAACGGGACGCTGCCGAGTTCGAAGAAGTCGGAGTTCTTCACCGGCGGCCGGCCCGGTACGGCGAACGTCTTCGGGCAGGCGACCGGGGTGTCCGCGGTGACCGCGCCGCGGTCCAGCAGGCCGAGGGCGCTGACCATCTTGAAGGTCGAGCCCGGCGGGACCTGGGCGGTGAAGGCCAGGTTCTCGGCGGCGCCGGCCGGGCCGTTCGCTGCGGCCAGCACGGCGCCGTCGCTGATCCGCACCGCCACCAGGGCGGTCCGATGTGCGGCGTCGCCGGCCAGGGCGGCGTCGGCGGCGTTCTGGGTCCTGACGTCCAGCGTGGTCCGAACGGGGGAGCCCGGCTTCGGCTCCACCCGGAACACCTCCTCGCCGGTCGGTTCCACCACCCCGTCCGGGTTCCGCCGGGTGATGATCACGCTGGCTCCGGCGGTGCCGCGTAGTTGCTGGTCGTACCGGCCGGCCAGGCCGCCGTGGCCGACCAGGTCGCCGAGCCCGTACCGGGCCGGATCGGCGTCGATGTCCTGCTTCTGCACCGGGTCGACCGAGCCCAGCAACGCCCGGGCGAACTGGCGGGTCGGTGCCAGGTCCCGCTGTTGCTCCTGGAACCTGGTGCCCGGCAGGTCGTAGATCTTGGACTTGATCTGGAGGTACGCCTCCCGGCGCAGGGTCAGCACCTCGACGAACGAGCCGGGCTTGCCGGTCCTGATCCGTTCCGACAGGTCGGACACGTCGATCGGTGGGGTGAACGCCGGCCGGACCGCCCGGAACGCCGCGTCGAGCTGCTTCGTCAGGCCCACCGGGTCGGTCACCTGATCCGGCTGCACCCCGACCAGGACCACCGGTCGGGCGGTGACCAGGGGCTGCCCGGCGCCGTCCAGGACCGCCGCCCGGGGCGCGTTGCGCCGGGTCACCGCGAGCTGTTCGCCGCTGGTCAGCTTCTCCTGTACGACGCTCGGGTCCCAGATCACCTGCCAGGCGTCGTCGGCGCCCTTCTTCAACCGGACCGTGGTCGGATAGCTCCAGCGTTGCCCGCCGGGCAGCGGCCAGTCCACCGTCACGGTCGCGGTGGCGATGCCGTTCGCCTCCTTCGCGGCACCGTCGCGACGCAGCTCCGGCTTGCTCGCGGCGAGGTCACCGGAGAGCTGTTTGAGCTGTTCGGCGACGTCCTTCGCCGGAATCTTCCGCCCGCCCGTGTCGACGAATCCGAGCGGGTCCAGCCGGCCGTCGCGCCAACCGCTCAGGAACGCGTCGACGGTCCGGTCCGGGCCGTCGCCACCGGAGCAGGCGGTCAGCGTCCCGCCGGCCAGCGCGACCGCGGCCACCGCCGCGAGCGCCGACCGGGCCCGCCCGCCGGTCGGCCGCCGCCGGGCCGTGGCGGTCGATCCGGATATGCCGGAGGAAAGGGGGCGGAGCACCCTACGACCGTAGTACGTCCCAGCCATCGAGATGTTCCGTCACCCCGTGGCCCAGCTCACAACAGCGCCGCCGGCACGTGTGATGAACAGGGCAACGGGGGTACTCATGGCCAGGCGCAGCGGCCTGGCACAAACGGGTGAACGGCCAGAGTCCGGATCCGGACGCCCAACCGATGATCCACCGATCAGGGCGCCGAACGGGAGGGCATAGGCTGAGCGGCGAGTGACCCACAACGTGGTGGGTCGAGGGGAGTGGCACCCATGGACCGGCGTCCGGCGATCAAACCGGAACCCGATCTCCGGCAGGTGGAAACCGGCCGAGATGACGACTTCGACTCGGCGGCCGACGACGACGCCGGGGCCCGGCTCGACAGCGGCGTGACCGGAGTGGCCGGCGCCAGCGTCGACACCCTCTACGATCTCGGCCTGCCGCCGGAGGCGCTGGCCGACGACGTCGAGGAGTCCGACCTGGACGAGCCGGTTCCGAACGCGGAACGGCTGGTGGCCCAGGCCGTCGCGCTGGCCGGCGAGGATCACGACGCGGCCACCCTGGTCGACCGGTTCTGGCGGTTCGCGCCGGACGAGGAACTGATCGGGTTCACCGCCGAGGAGATGCTGGCCGCCGCGCAGGACCACCGGGAGCTGGCCCAGCAGCGGGTGCCCGGCGAGTTGAAGCTGCGGATCCACGAGCCGGCGCCGGAACAGCAGCACACGGTGATCGAGATCGTCACGGACGACATGCCGTTCCTGGTCGACTCGGTCACCGCCCTGCTCACCGCGCAGCACCTCGACGTGCACATGCTGGTCCACCCGCTGGTGGTGGTCCGCCGGGAGCCGCTCGGCCGGCTGACCGAGGTGGCCGCCGACGTCGAGCCGGACGACGCCATCGCCGGTGACCTGGTGGAGAGCTGGATCCGGGTGGAGATCGACCCGGTCCGCGACCCGGCCGGCCGGGACCGGCTGCGCAAGGAACTGCAGCGGGTGCTCACCGACGTGCGGGAGGCCGTCGAGGACTGGCCGAAGATGCGCCAGCGGGCGCTGGCGCTGGCCGACGAACTGTCCGCCGCGCGGACGTCGCCGGCCCGGCCGCCGGTGCCGGAGAAGGACATCACCGACTCGGTGGAGCTGCTGCGCTGGTTGGCGCACGAGCACTTCACCTTCCTCGGCTACCGCGAGTACCGACTGGTCGACGTCGAGGGCGAGCCCGGTGAGAAGGCCCTCGAAGCGGTGCTCGGCACCGGTCTGGGCATCCTGCGGCAGGACTCCACCACCCCCCGGGCGCTCTCCTCGCTGACCCCGGAGGCGCACCAGAAGGTGCTGGAGAAGCGGCTGTTGATCATCACAAAGGCCAACTCGCGGGCCACCGTGCACCGGTCGGCCTACCTGGACTACATCGGTTTCAAGATCTTCGACGAGGCCGGTGAGGTGGTGGGCGAACGCCGCTTCCTCGGGCTGTTCTCCACCGCCGCGTACCGGACCAGCGTGCGGGAGTTGCCGGTGGTCCGCCGCAAGGTGGCCGAGGTGCTGGACCGGTCCGGGTTGAGCCCGCGCAGCCACTCCGGCAAGGACCTGCTGCAGATCCTGGAGACCTACCCGCGGGACGAGCTGTTCCAGATCAAGACCGACGACCTCTACCACGCGGTCATCGGCGTGCTGCGGATGGCCGGCCGTCGGCAGCTGCGGCTGTTCCTGCGCCGGGACGGCTACGGTCGGTTCATCTCCTGCCTGATCTACCTGCCCCGGGACCGGTTCACCACCCAGAACCGGCTGCGCATGCAGGAGATCCTGCTGCGTGAGCTGAACGGCGTGGGCGTCGACTACACCACCCGGGTGACCGAGTCGATGCTGGCCCGGGTGCACTTCATCGTCCGGACCGACCCGACCCGGCCGCCCGGCGAGGTGGACGCGGACGTGCTTGCCGAGCAGCTGGCCGACGCGACCCGGCTGTGGGACGACGACTACCGGCTGGTGCTGGAGCGCAAGCTCGGCGACGAGCAGGCCAAGCACCTGTTCACCCGGTACGCCGACGCGTTCCCGGAAGGCTACAAGGACGGGCACACGCCGTACGAGGCGATGAAGGACCTGGCCAAGCTGGAGCTGCTGGAGGAGCCCGGCCAGCTGGAGATGCACCTGTTCCGCAAGCAGTACCCGCAGCTGCCGGACGCCGAGGACGTCCGGTTCAAGGTCTACCGGTACGGCGAGCCGATGATCCTGTCCGCGGTGCTGCCGGTGCTGCACTCGCTCGGTGTCCGGGTGGTGGACGAGCACCCGTACGAGGTGGATCGGATCGACGGCCGGATCTACCTGTACGACTTCGGGCTGCAACTGCCCGCCGGCGTCCGGGAGTTGGCCGAGGTACGCCCGCACGTGGAGAACGCCTTCTCGGCGACCTGGCGCGGCGAGGCCGAGGTGGACGGCTTCAACGAGCTGGTGCTCTGGGGCGGGCTGACCTGGCGGCAGGTGGTGGTGCTGCGGGCGTATGCGAAGTACCTGCGGCAGGCCGGCACGGTGTTCTCGCAGGACTACATGGAGTCCACCTTCATCGCGTACCCCGGCATCGCCGCGTTGCTGGTGGAGCTCTTCGAGACCCGGTTCTCGCCGACCCTGCAACTGTCCACGCAGGAGCGCGACCTGCGGGGCAAGGAGCTGGTCGACCGGATCAACGAGCAGCTCGACGACGTGTCCAGCATGGACCAGGACCGGATCCTGCGCTCCTACCTCACGCTGATCCAGGCCACCCTGCGGACCAGCTTCTACCAGCGGCGGGCGGACGGCCGGCCGAAGCCGTACGTGGCGCTCAAGCTGGATCCGCAGGCGGTGCCGGAGCTGCCGGCGCCGCGTCCGATGTACGAGATGTTCGTGTACTCGCCCCGGTTCGAGGGCGTGCACCTGCGGTTCGGGCCGGTGGCCCGGGGCGGGTTGCGCTGGTCCGACCGGCGGGAGGACTTCCGTACCGAGGTGCTCGGCCTGGTCAAGGCCCAGATGGTGAAGAACTCGGTGATCGTGCCGGTCGGTGCCAAGGGTGGCTTCGTGCTGAAGCAGAAGCCGGGCGACCGGGACGAGGCGGTGGTCTGCTACCAGGAGTTCGTCTCGGCGTTGATGGACGTCACCGACAACATCGTCGACGGGCAGATCGTGCCGCCGCAGGACGTGGTGCGGCACGACGGCGACGACCCCTATCTGGTGGTCGCCGCGGACAAGGGCACCGCCACCTTCTCCGACATCGCCAACGAGATCTCCAACTCGAAGAACTTCTGGCTGGGTGACGCGTTCGCGTCCGGCGGTTCGGCCGGTTACGACCACAAGAAGATGGGCATCACCGCCCGCGGCGCCTGGGAGTCGGTCAAGCGGCACTTCCGGGACCTGGGCCACGACACCCAGACGCAGGACTTCACCGTGGTCGGGGTCGGTGACATGTCCGGCGACGTGTTCGGCAACGGGATGCTGCTGTCCGAGCACATCCGGCTGGTGGCCGCCTTCGACCACCGGCACATCTTCCTGGACCCGGATCCGGACGCCGCGACGTCCTACGCGGAACGGCGCCGGCTGTTCGACCTGCCGCGTTCGTCGTGGGCCGACTACAACGCCGAGCTGATCTCCGAAGGCGGCGGCGTCTTCCCACGTACGGCGAAGTCGATCCCGGTCTCGCCGCAGGTGCGTACGGTGCTCGGCCTGGCCGACGATGTCGGCACGCTGTCGCCGCAGGAGCTGATGAAGGCGATCCTGACCGCGCCGGTGGACCTGTTCTGGAACGGCGGCATCGGCACCTACGTCAAGGCGTCCAGCGAGGCGAACACGGCGGTGGGCGACAAGTCCAACGACGCGATCCGGGTGGACGGCCGGGACCTGCGGGCCAGGGTGGTCGGCGAGGGCGGCAACCTGGGCTTCACCCAGGTCGGCCGGATCGAGTACGCCCAGACCGACGGCCGGATATACACCGACTTCATCGACAACGCGGCCGGCGTGGACTGCTCCGACCACGAGGTCAACATCAAGATCCTGCTGGGCCGGGCGGTCGCCGAGGGTGAACTGACCCTGCCCGAACGGGACGCGTTGCTGGCCGAGATGACCGACGAGGTCGCCGAGCTGGTCCTGCGGGACAACTACGACCAGGCCCGGGCGCTGGGCAACGCGGCCGCCCAGGCGGCGTCGTTGCTGCCGGTGCACCGCCGGATGATCAGCGACCTGGAACGCTCCGGGCAGCTCAACCGGGAGCTGGAGGCGCTGCCACCGGACGAGGAACTGGCCACCCGTACCGACGCGGGCCTCACCCTGCCCGAGTTCGCGGTGCTGCTGTCGTACGTGAAGATGGGCCTGGAACGGGAGATCGTCGCCGACGGCATCGCGGACGAGGAGTGGACCGACGACGTCCTGGTCCACTACTTCCCGACCCCGCTGCGCGAGCGGTACGCGGAGCTGATGTCGGCGCACCGGCTGCGCCGGGACATCGTCACCACCGTGCTGGTCAACGAGGCGGTCAACCGGGGCGGCATCTCGTTCATCTACCGGGTGGTCGAGGAGAGCGGGGCGAGCCCGGCGGACGTGATCCGGGCCTACGTGGTGGTCCGTGACGTGTTCGGCATCGGCCGGCTGTGGGACGACGTCGCGGCCCTGGACAACAAGGTGCCCACCGAGCTGCAGACGGCCGTCTACCTGGACTCGCGTCGGCTGCTCGACCGCGCGGTGCGCTGGCTGGTCACCAACCGACGGTCGCCGATCGACGTGCCGGGCGAGATCCGCCGGCTGCGCGACGGCGTGGCCCGGTTGCTGCCCGACCTCGACCAGCTCTTCTTCGGCAGCGAGCGGGAGCGGCTGGAGGCGCACGTCGAGCAACTAACCGAGCAGGGCCTGCCCCGGGAGTTGGCCGAGCGGTCCACCCGGTTGATGTACAGCTTCGGTTTGCTCGACGTCGTGGAGGCGGCGGCCGTCACCGGGCGGGACGTCGGCGAGGTGGCCTCGGTCTACTTCGTGCTCTCCGACCGGTTCCGGGTCGACTCGCTGCTGTCCAAGATCTCGCTGCTGCCGCGGGAGGACCGGTGGCAGACCCTGGCCCGGATGGCGCTGCGCTACGACCTGTACGCCGCGCTGGCCGCGCTCACCACGGAGGTGCTCAGCTCGACGTCCGGGTCGTTGCCGCCGCAGGAGCGGGTGCAGCAGTGGGAGGAGTCGAACGCGACCTCGATCAGTCGTACCCAGCGGGCGATGGGCGAGTTCGACGAGTCCCGCGCCGATCTGGCGGCCCTGTCGGTGTTGCTGCGGCAGATCCGTACCCTGGTCCGCACCTCCGCCGCGAGCTGACGGAGTCGACGACACCACCCGGTCGGGGGCTACCCGGCCGGGTGGTGTCGTTCCGCGCGGGTGGCGCGGTCACCCGGTGAGCGTGGCGAAGACGACGACGTTGTCGTCGTACGAGCCGGTCCGCCGGTTGAAGTCGCCGCCGCAGGTGATCAGGCGCAGGCCGGGCCGGTCGGACGACCCGTAGACGAGGTCGGTCGGGAAGTTTGTCTTCGGGTACGACTTCACCCCGTCCACCCGGAAGGTGGCGACGGTGCCGTCCGCCCGGCCGATTCGCACCACGTCGCCGGGCATGAGTTCACCGAGGCGGAAGAAGACCGCCGGCCCGCTGACGTGCGAATCCACGTGCCCGACGACGACGGCGTTGCCGGTCTCGCCCGGGCTGGGTCCGGCCCGGTACCAGCCGGTGAGCTCGGCCCGTTCCAGCGGGGGCACCTCCAGGGTGCCGTCGGCCTGCACCCCCAACCCGATGACCTGCGCCTGCACCCCGATCTTCGGGATGGCGACGGTGGTCGGGACCGACCGGGGCAGCGGATCGGCCGGTACCGAGTTCTGATCCGGCCCGGGCGCCTCCGACCGGGTCCCGTCGCCGTCGTCCTCATCCCCGGCACCGTCCGCGGAGCGGTCCGCCGCGTCGCCGTCGGTCGGTCCGGCGCCGGGCAGGTTCGTGGGTGCCGCCCCGGCGGCCGGTTGTGGTGGCCGGGGCGGGTCCTCCCGTACCCCGACGCGGAGCAGGCCGGCGCCGATCAGGGCCAGCAGCGCGACGAAGACGAAGCCGGCGGTACGCCACGGTCTCCCGCGACGCCCGCCGGCTGTCATCGTCGCCGCGTCAGAGCGCGGCGCCATCGTTACGGCGTCGACGCATCAGGACGATGCCGCCGAGCGCGGCCGCCCCGAGCATTCCGACACCGCCCGCAGCGAGGCCGGTGCTGCTGCCCGAACCGCCGCCGTCGCCGCCGTCGACCGAGCCGCTGGGCGCGACGATCAGTTCACCCTCGGCGCACGAGCCCTTGAGCTCGTAGTGCCCGGGCTCGGCGTCGTCCGAGATCTCGACCGTGGCCCAGTACACGAACTTGTGCTCGCGGCCCTGGTCACCCTCGTCACCGTGCTCGCCGCGGCCGCCCTGCTCGCCGCGACCGCCCCAGTCACCGTGCTCGCCGCGGCCGCCCTGCTCGCCGCGACCGCCCCAGTCACCGTGCTCGCCGCGGCCGCCCTGCTCGCCGCGACCGCCCCAGTCACCCTGCTCGCCGCGGCCGCCCTGCGGTCCGCCCTGGGTTCCGCCAGCGCCCGGTGCGGTGCCTTGGGTTCCGCCGGGGGCGCCCGGTGCGGTGCCTTGGGTTCCGCCGGGGGCGCCCGGTGCGGTGCCTTGGGTTCCGCCGGGAGCACCGGGTGCGGTGCCTTGGGTTCCGCCGGGGGCGCCCGGTGCGGTGCCTTGGGTTCCGCCGGGGGCGCCCGGTGCGGTGCCTTGGGTTCCGCCGGGGGCGCCCGGTGCGGTGCCTTGGGTTCCGCCGGGGGCGCCCGGTGCGGTGCCTTGGGTTCCGCCGGGAGCGCCCGGTGCGGTGCCCTGGGTTCCGCCGGGAGCACCGGGTGCGGTGCCCTGGGTTCCGCCCGCGGCGCGCTGCGCCCAGCCCTCCTCCTGCTCGGCGCCGGTCCACAGCCGCAAGCTGCGGTCCGACTGCTCGCTCAGGAATTGGCTGATGGACGAGTCGAGCTGCGGTCCGCCCTGGGTTCCGCCGGGGGCGCCCGGTGCGGTGCCCTGGGTTCCGCCGGGGGCGCCCGGTGCGGTGCCCTGGGTTCCGCCGGGAGCACCGGGTGCGGTGCCTTGGGTTCCGCCGGGGGCGCCCGGTGCGGTGCCCTGGGTTCCGCCGGGAGCACCGGGTGCGCCGCCCTGCGGTCCACCTTGCGGTCCGCCCTGCGGTCCGCCCTGCGGTCCGCCCTGCGGTCCGCCCTGCGGTCCGCCCTGCGGTCCGCCCTGGGATCCGCCCTGCGGTCCGCCCTGGGATCCGCCCTGCGGTCCGCCCTGGGATCCGCCCTGCGGTCCGCCCTGGGATCCGCCCTGCGGGCCGTGCCAGCCGTGGTCGTGAACCCCGCTGTTCTCGCCCGCACTCTCGTGGCCGCCCCAGCTGTGACCACCCCGGTGGTCACCGTGCTCGGGCGACTCCTCCTCGTCGGCCTCGTGGTCCTTCTTGTTCTCCCAGCGACCCAACTCCTCGTCGGATTCGTGGTCCTTCTTGTTCTTCCAGGCGCCCATCTCCTCGTCCTGGGCGCTGGTCGACTCCTCCTCGTCCGACTTCTCGTGCTTCTTGGAGTCGTCCCTCCCCTTCTCGTCCTTCTTTCCCTTCTCGTGCTTCTTGTCCTTCTCGTGCTTCTTGGAGTCGTCCTTCCCCTTTTCGTCCTTCTTGCCCTCGCCGCCCGGGGCCGGGTCGGTCAGGCCGGAGCTGGCGGCGGTCCCGCCCAGGTCGTAGCCCTCCAGCGGCTGGCCCATCGACCCACCGAACCACTGCGGGGTCCGGCCCTCGTCGCCGCGGTCCTTGTCGCTGCGGTCCTTGTCGCCGCGGTCCTCGTCGCCCCGGTCGCCCCGGTCGGACTTGCGGTAGTCGCGGTAGTCGTCCTTCTTCGGCTTCAGCTTGACCTTGCCGGTGACCTCGGACCACGCGGTCGCGTGCTCCTGCGGGTCGTCGCAGATCTGGTAGATGGCTGCCTCGTGGCCGGGTTTGACGGCCTTCGGCTTGGTGAAGATCGCGCCCTCTTGCCCTTGGTGGTGCGGTCCCCCGTCCGCCAAGGCGGCGCCGGGGGCAAACACGAGGAGGGAGGCGCCGCCCAGCGCGGCGCCGGCGATCATCTTGCCGAGGAACTTCTTGGACATGACGTGAGTCACCCTTCGGCTGGTTGTCTGTCGGGCCCGGCGGGAGCCGAACCAGCACCGACGCTAGCCGGGTTGATGGCTTTCGTCCGTAATAATCCGAAGATTTCTCCATTGCCGGACTAGGCGGGTTCTTTGTGCTATCTCGGCTTCTGCCGCCTACCGCCCCCGTAGACCGCGATCACCGGCGAAGGCACCGGCTGGCGCCTTCGGGCCTTTCTCGGTTCGGCCGCGTCGCTCAGCCTGGTGGAGATCCGACTTTCCGGTTTCGCCGACAACATCCGCGATTCACCGGATCGGGTGGTCGGGCCCGTTTCCCGATCGGGTGACCGGACCCCTGGGTCGCCCGAGGCGTCCGCCGGTCGGCCGAAGCCGCAAATCCGGAATGTCGGATGCGACGCCGTCGTTGGACCCACCCGTATGCCCCCGACCGAAAGGCAACCATCGTGAAGACGGCCTTCAATCGATGGCTTCCGGCCATCGCGCGTACCTTCCCCAGTCACGTGCTGGTCCGGGCCTCCCGGGTGCCCACCCAGCGCAAGGCGCTGCTGGCCGCGACCGGCCTGACCGCCGCCGCGGCGCTGGCCGGCGGCCAGGTCGCCGCCGGCGCCGCGGCGACCACGGCCGCCCCGGCCGCCACCCCGGGTGCCACGGCGGTGGAGCCGAATGCGGCGCCGAAGCCGGGCAAGGGGACGTCGTCGGCCGCCCCGGCCCCGGCCGCGGACGTCGCGCCGACGCCGTCGATGGCCGACCTCATCCCGTACGGCACCCAGGGCGCCCAGTCCAGCGTGCGGCTCTCGCCCGAGCAGGTGGACAACGCCCGGACCATCGTGCGGACCGCGAAGCGGGCGGGTGTCGGCGAACGGGGTGCGGTGATCGGCGTGGCCACCGCCCTGCAGGAGTCGAAGCTGAACAACTTCGGCCACCTGGGCTACCTCAACGACCACGACTCGCTCGGCCTGTTCCAGCAGCGGCCGTCCACGGGTTGGGGCTCGCCCGACCAGGTGACCGATCCGCAGTACGCCTCGTCGGCCTTCTTCGAGGGGCTCAAGCGGGTCAACGGTTGGCAGAACATGCCGCTGACCGACGCGGCGCAGACCGTGCAGGTGTCGGCGTATCCGTTCGCCTACGCCCAGTGGGAGCGGCAGGCGGCCGACCTCGTCCGGCAGTTGTGGAACCAGTGAGCGACGAAGATCCCGGCCCGGGCCGGGCCCCCGGTGGGGGCCCGGCCCGGGCTTTTTCGTCCGGACTTGTGGCAGGTGGGCGCCCCGGCGCATAGAGTTTCGTCATTGTTGCGGTGTTGTCATGGAAGCGCTCCCATGTAACAATTCCCGCAGCGCGAGCCGCACCAGTACCACGGACGCCGAGGGCAACCGGGATCCTCCGGACGGCGTCGACCCCCACCACCCCCTTTATCCGGCCGTCCCCGCATCCCGGGACGCCGGCCTGCCCAAGGAGATCAGTGGCAATGAGTGTGTGGAACAGGCTGACCGGCCGCCGCAAGGCGACCGCGCTGGCGGGCGCGAGTGCGCTGCTCGTCGGCGGTCTGGTCACCGTCCCCGCGTCCATGGCACAAGCGGCCGCCGGCTGCGACGTCGCCTACACGACCAACGACTGGGCCGGCGGGTTCACCGCCAGCATCACCATCAAGAACCTCGGCGACTCGCTGAGCAACTGGACCCTCGGCTGGACGTTCCCCAACTCCAGCCAGAAGGTGCAGCAGGGCTGGTCTGCCACGTTCACCCAGACCGGCCAGCAGGTGACCGCGAAGAGCCTGTCCTACAACGGCTCGCTGGGCACCGGCGCCTCCACCAACATCGGCTTCAACGGGGCGTGGAGCGGCAGCAACCCCAAGCCGACCTCGTTCACCCTCAACGGCGTGACCTGCACCGGCGGCACCACCCCCACCACGGGTGGCCCGACGGGTGGCCCCACCGGCAACCCGACCAGCAGCCCGACCGGAGGACCCACGGGTAACCCGACCACGCCGCCGGCGGGCACCCGGGTCGACAACCCGTACGCCGGGGCCAAGGGCTACGTGAACCCGGAGTGGAAGGCCAAGGCGGACGCCGAGCCGGGCGGTAACCGGGTCTCCAACAACCCGACCGCGGTGTGGATCGACCGGATCGCCGCCATCAACGGCACCCCGAACAGCAGCTCCAACGGTGCGATGGGAGTGCGCGACCACCTGGACGCGGCAGTTGCCCAGGGGGCCGGCTACATCCAGTTCGTCATCTACAACCTGCCCGGCCGGGACTGCTCGGCGCTGGCCTCCAACGGCGAACTCGGGCCGGACGAGCTGCCCCGCTACAAGTCGGAGTACATCGACCCGATCGCCGCGATCCAGGGCGACGCGAAGTACCGCAACCTGCGGATCGTCAACATCATCGAGATCGACTCGCTGCCCAACCTGGTGACCAACACCTCGGGCAACGCGGGCGGCACGGTGATGTGCGACACCGTGAAGGCCAACGGCGCCTACGTCAACGGCGTCGGCTACGCGCTGGCCAAGCTGGGCGCGATCGGCAACGTCTACAACTACATCGACGCCGCGCACCACGGCTGGATCGGCTGGGACAGCAACTTCGGCCCGGTCGCCGACCAGCTCAAGGCGGCCGCCGTGGCCTCCGGCAGCACCGTGAACAACGTGGCCGGCTTCATCACCAACACGGCGAACTACTCGGCGCTGACCGAGCCGTACATCAAGGTCACCGACTCGGTGAACGGGCAGACCGTGCGGCAGTCCAAGTGGATCGACTGGAACCAGTACGTCGACGAGCTGTCGTTCGCCCAGGCGTTCCGGCAGAAGCTGGTCTCGGTCGGCTTCCGCTCGGACATCGGCATGCTGATCGACACCTCGCGCAACGGTTGGGGCGGCTCGGCCCGGCCCACCGGCCCTGGCCCGTCGACCAGCGTGGACGCCTACGTGGACGGTGGCCGGATCGACCGTCGGCTGCACGCCGGCAACTGGTGCAACCAGAACGGCGCCGGCCTCGGCGAGCGGCCCAAGGCGGCCCCGGCCAGCGGCATCGACGCGTACGTCTGGGTGAAGCCGCCGGGTGAGTCGGACGGTTCCAGCAAGGAGATCCCGAACAACGAGGGCAAGGGCTTCGACCGGATGTGCGACCCGACGTACACCGGCAACGCCCGCAACGGCAACAACATGAGTGGCGCGATGCCCGACGCGCCGATCTCCGGTGCCTGGTTCTCCGCCCAGTTCCGCCAGCTGATGGCGAACGCCTACCCGGCGCTCTGATCCGGTAGGGACCAGCAGGACAACGCAGACGCCCCCCGTTCCCGCCGACAGGCGGCGGACGGGGGGCGTCTCGTCGGATGCCCGGTCGGGCTCAGGGGACGGTGCGTTCCACCGCCGCCCGGCCATCCTCGTCGAGGTCGTGACGGGCCCGCTCGACGTTGGTCGGCGTCGGGTCCTGGCCACGGGCCTTCGCCAGGTCCTCGGCCTCCCACGGCTGCTCGGCCCCGGTCCGGTAGCCGGCGGCGTTGTTCGAGCCGGCACCGTACGGGTCGCCGAGCAGGTCCTCCGTGTCGGACCGGTCCGTCGGTTTCTCGCCCGGTGCCGTGAAGGTGGGCGTGTCCGGGTCGGCGCCGCCGTCGGTGGCCAGTTGAGGCACCGTGCTCTCGTCCCGCACCGCCGACCGCACCTCGGGCGACTCCTCCAGCGGGCGCCCGCTGTTCCGATCACGTGCCGTCATCGGCTCTCCGCCCTTCTGTCCGGTTGATTACGGCCACCAGTCCACGTACCCAGGATCGGCGGCCCCATGCGACCGCGGCCGCCACCGTCGGTGACGGTGGCGGCCGCGAGCCGGGGTCTCTGGGTACCCGGGTCAGGAGTCCCCGTCCCGGGCCGGCCGGTCGGCGTCCGGGCTGCCCTCCGGGGCCTGCGCCGGTCGCAGCCACTGGGAGACGAGGAAGAACAGCCCGAGGGCGAGCATTCCGAGCCCGGCCCACAGGTTGATCCGTACGCCCTGCGCCTTGTCGAGCTCGCTCTGCCCGTCGAGGAGGCCGACAACGGTGACGATCAGCCCGTACGCCAGGAAGAGGCCACCGATCACCCGGCGGATGTCGAACAGCCGGGCCGCGGCGGAGGACGTGCGCTGTTCCCGCTCGGTCTCGTCGACCTGCGGGTCGTTTGGTTCGGAGGTGTGGTCAGTCATCGCGGAACTCCCTCTTTAGAAGACCGGCAGGTAGAAGAGCACGGCCAGGGCGACCGCGATCACGCCGAGCAGCACCGGCGAGCGGTACCAGGCGGTGTCACCGACCAGCACGTCGCCCTTCAGGTCCACCCCGCCGAGTCCGGAGACCAGGCCGCGCAGTTCCTTGTCCGGCTTCGGGGTGGTCAGCGGGGTGAGGATCGCCGCGACGATCGCGACCAGGACGAACGCGATGCCGGCACCCCAGAAGCTCTCCTCCAGCTCCGAGTTGAAGTCGATGACGCCGCCCTTGTAGAGCAGGTACGTCGCGAGCGCGCCCAGGGTGCCGGTGAGCAGCGACCAGAAGCCGGCCCACGCGGTCATCCGCTTCCAGAACATGCCGATGATGAAGGTGGCGAACAGCGGCGCGTTGAACAGCGAGAACAGCGCCTGGATGTAGTTCATGATGTTGCTGAAGCCGGCCGCGATGAAGGCCGTGCCGATGCCGACCACGACACCGACGATGGTGGCGATCCGGCCCACCTTCAGGTAGTACCCGTCGGGCCGGTCCTTGCGGATGTAGGCCTGCCAGATGTCGTACGTGAAGACGGTGTTGAAGCCGCTGACGTTCGCCGCCATGCCGGCCATGAACGAGGCGAGCAGGCCGGTGACCGCGATGCCGAGCACGCCGTTGGGCAACAGGTCACGCATCAGCAGCGGGATGGCGTTGTTGTACTGCAGGTCGCCCTTGTCGGCTCCCAGCCCCTTCACGGTGACCAGGGCGACCAGGCCCGGGATCACGGTGACCGCCGGGATCAGCAGCTTCGGGTACGCGGCGATGATCGGGGTACGCCGCGCGGCGCTCATGTTCTTGGCCGACAGGGCACGCTGCACCTCGGCGAAATTGGTGGTCCAGTAACCGAACGACAGCACGAAACCGAGCCCGAAGACGATGCCCAGCCAATGCGCGCCGAGCGGGTTGCCGGTGCCGTTCGTGTCCGCCCAGGCGTGCAGTCCCGCCTCACCGAGTTCGCTGCCCCGGACCGCGTCGAACAGGCCGTGGATGCCGCCCACCTTGACCAGGCCGATCACCGTGATCGGGATGAGGCCGGCCAGGATGACGAAGAACTGGAGCACCTCGTTGTAGATGGCCGAGGAGAGGCCACCGATGGTGATGTAGGCCAGCACGATGGCCGCGCCCACCACGATCGAGAGCCACAGCGGCCAGCCGAGCAGGGCCTGCATGACCAGGGCCAGGGCGTACAGGTTGACCCCGGCGATGAGCACCTGGGCGACCGCGAAGCTCAGCGCGTTCAGCAGGTGGGTCGGCCGGTTGAATCGCAACCGCAGGTACTCCGGCACGCTGCGGACCTTGGAGCCGTAGTAGAAGGGCATCATCACGATGCCCAGGAAGACCATCGCCGGTACGGCGCCGATCCAGTAGTAGTGCACGGTCATCATGCCGTACTGGGCGCCGTTGGCGGCCATACCCATGATCTCCAACGCGCCGAGGTTGGCCGACACGAAGGCCAGACCGGTCACCCAGGCCGGTAGGGAACGACCGGACAGGAAGAAGTCCACGCTCGATTTGATCGCCCGTCGGGCGGCGAAACCGACCCCCAGGACCGTCACGAAGTACAGCGCCAGGAGCGTGTAGTCCAGCGCGTTCATATTGAGTCTCAGGCCGCCATCCACGAGCCACTCCTGTCTATGGTCGGCTACCGCCCGGTAGGGGCGCCGGGCCTACTACCCAGGGCGAAGAAAATTCACGCCCTCTTGCCGACCGGCAGGTTTTGACGGGAAAACCCCGCCGTCCGGGGTGCGACGGCGGGGTTTTCGGCCGAATGGGTGTGGAGCCCGGTGGTCCCGTGGGTGCTCCGCGCTGGCTGTCCGATATGTCAGAGCCCGAGCAGCCGGTCCAGGAGGTCCCGGTAGCGGCGGACGACCACCCGCAGTTGTTCGGTGTCGCCCGGCTCACCGTTCTGCCAACCACCGAGGTCGTCCTTCTGCCGGGACAGCGCGGCGGCCAGCGCCTCGATCGCCTCCTCGACCAGTCCCTGCGCCTCGCCGGCCGCGGCCCGCGGGTCGTCGACGAACCGAAGCTGCACGTCCCGCCACCGGTCCCGGAATCCCCGCGTGGCGTCGTCGGTCAGCAACGCGGCGACCGGTTCGACGGGTACGTCACCCGGCATCAGCTCGGTCGACGCCGGTCCGGCCGCGCCCACCGAGCGGTCCCCGTCCGGCGCCGGGGTGGCCTCGTCCACGGGGTTGATCACCGCCTGCTCCGGTACGTCCTCCGGCCCGTGGTGCGCCACGCCGTCGACTGCCCCGTCAACGTGCTCGCCGGTCAGCGGCGCGTCGGCGTGCTCGCCGGTCAGTGGCGCGGTCCGGTCGTCGACGGTCCCGTCGCCGGACCGGACGGTGCTCTCGTCCCGGGGGTCGGGTTCCCGCTCGCGGTCGGGGTTGGCCAGGGCGGCGGCCGCCGCGGCACCGCCGACGGTGCTGGCCCCGAACGCGGTGGGGACCGGACCCGGCTCGTGGAACTCCGTCCCGTCCCGGTCGTCGACCTCCGCGTCGCCGATCGGCGCGCCGTCGATCCGGTCCGAGTCGTGCAGGGAGTCCGCCCGGTCGTGCGCCAGGCCGTCCCGGTCGGTGTCGGCCGCGGCGAGACCGTCCCGGTCGGTGTCGTCCCGGTCGGTGTCGGCCGGGCCCGTCGGGTGGTCGGTCCGGTCGTCCTGGAACTGCTGGTCCTGGTGACGCATGGGGATCTCCTCAGCGGTTCGGCGCGTCTTGGGGGGCGTCCGGACGGGTCCCGTCCGAGGTGTGGGCGCGTACCGGATCGGTGCCGAGCAGGTCGGCGAAGAGCGCCCGGTAGTGCACGACGGCCTGGCGGAGCTGTTCGGTGCTCGCCTCGCCGCGTTCGTTGCTCAGGTGGATCTCGTGGGCGTCGCGGTAGTGGGTCAGGGTCCGGGCGTGTTCGACGGAGAGGTGGGCGAGCTGCTCCTCGTACCCCTGGGTCGGGTAGCCCCGTTCGGCGATCAACCGGGTGACCAGCTCGTCGGCCGCGCCGACGGCCTCGCCGGGAGCGTCGATGAACCGGGCCTGGAGTTCCTCCCAGGCCGTCGAGTACTCGCGGCGGGACTCGTCGGACAGCGGGGTGAGGTCGAGGTCGGCGTGCCGCCGTTCCCGCTCCCGCAACTCCCGCTCGGCGGCGGACCGATTCTCCTGCTCAGCGACGACCCGGTCGTACTCCGGGCCGAACCGCGTCCGCAGGGCCCGGCGTCGACCGAGCACCACCGCGGTGACCACGACGGCGGCGACGACGAGCAGGACGAGGACGAGAACGATTATCTGCGTGGGCGACATGGCTCCTCCTTCGCCACCTGCTATTCCCGCGCGGAGGTGGTCGCCAATCCCCCTCCGGAGCATTTTCCCCCGGGCGGGGAAATACCGTCGGCGGAACGGGACGTACCACCGTCCCGGGGGTGGACGACCACCAGCAGGACGTCGAGCACCAGCAGGACGTCGAGCCGGGACGCGCTGCGCACCCGGCGGGACTCTGGTTACATCGGTCGGGAAGGGTCTCCGCCCGGGCGACGAGCGCGGCGCCGGGGCCCTTCCGCGCGTATGGACGGGACACGGATCGGCGGAGGGAACCGCGGGTGAACGGCGACGACACCATCGTCCATATCGGCTGCTACACGGCCGTGAGCGGCGGCCGGGGGGAGGGGATCGTCACGGCCCGCCGCGATCCGGCGTCCGGCGCCCTGGCGCCGCTCGGCCCGGCCGTGTCGACGCCGTCCCCGTCCTTCCTGGCCCGGCACCCCGAACTCCCGGTGCTGTACGCGGTCAACGAGCTGGCCGAGGGGACGGTGAGCGCCTTCACGGTGCGGCCGGACGGCGGGCTCACCGCGGCGGGCACCGTGGCCACGGGTGGTGACAGCCCGTGTCACCTGGCCGTCTCGGCGACCGGCCGGTTCCTGTTCTCGGCCAACTACGGCAGCGGCAGCGTCGCGGTGCACCGCCTCGACGACGCGGGTCGGCCCGGCGAGCGTGCCGACCTGGTGACCCACGACGGCCATGGTCCGGTCGCCGACCGGCAGGAACACGCGCACGCGCACATGGTGTCGCCCGAGCCGACCGGCGACCGACTGCTGGTGGTGGACCTGGGCGCCGACGGGATCTACCGGTACGACGTCGGTCCGGCCGGGCGGCTGGCGCAGGCCGGCCCGCCGGTGCGGATCCGGCCTGGCACCGGACCGCGGCACCTGGCCCGGCATCCGGACGGGCACCGGTTCTTCCTGGCCGGGGAGTTGGACCCGACGGTGACCGGCTACGAGCGGGACGCCGACGGGGTGTTGCGCGAGCGGGCCCGGGTGCCGGCCAGCCGGCGGTCGGGGCACGTGCAGCCGTCCGAGATCGCGGTGCGGCCGGACGGGCGGTTCCTCTACGTGGCGAACCGGGGGATCGGCACGGTGACGGTCTTCGCGCTGGACGAGAGCGCGCCGCGGCAGGTGTCGGAGGTGGATACCGGCGGCGACTGGCCCCGGCATTTCGCCCTTATCGGGGATCATCTCTACGTTGCCGACGAACGCGCACATCGCATCTTCGTCTTCGCGGTCGATCCGGAGTCGGGTGGTCTCACCCCGGCGGTGGAACCGGTTCCCGTTGCCAGCCCAACCTGTGTCCTGCCTTAAATTTTGCTTAAGTTTTGTCGTGGTGAGTTTTCCGGCCTAAGATGCGAGCCGGACAAAAGCTACGCATACCGAGACGCACCGCGATGAGGGGTGTGCCCGCAGTGACGAGAGTTGCCCGCGCTGTTTCTCCTGAGTAACTTTCGTCCGAACGTACCTAGCAGGGAGAACCCTCCGACCCGCAAGATTGGTGATCGTGTCAGGCCGCCATCGCAATCGTGCCCAGATCCGTCGAGGAGCCGCCGTCGCTGGGGCGATGGCGGTGGTCCTCGTTGTCACGGGGGCGTGGTTCGGCTACCAGAAGTTCACCGAACCGGCCTGCTCCGGGGAGCTGCGGATCCGGGTGGCGGCCACGCCCGAGATGGCCCCGGCCGTCCAGGCCGCCGCCGCGAAGTGGTCGTCCGACGGCGCCGCGGTCGGCGGTGTCTGTGTCGTCGCCGACGTACAGGCGGCCGAGCCGGTGGACGTCGCGGCCGCGGTGGCCGGCCAGCACGGGGTCACCCTGCCCGGGGTCGGCCAGGCCAGCGGCGACGCGGTCCTGCCCGACGTCTGGGTGCCCGACTCGTCGACCTGGCTGCTGCGGTTGCAGAAGGCCGCCGCCGGATTCGCGCCGAGCAACCGCGCGTCGATCGCCCGCAGCCCGGTCGTGGTGGCCATGCCCGAGCCGGTCGCCGCCACCCTCGGCTGGCCCGACAAGAAGCTGACCTGGAACGACCTGCTCGGCCAGCTCACCACGGGGACCAAGCTCAAGGCCGGCATCGTCGAGCCGAGCCGGGACGCCGCCGGCCTGTCCGGCCTGCTCTCCATCAGCCAGGCCGCGGCGACCGCCGGCCCGGACGCGCAGCGGCAGACCACCGGGGCGCTCCGGGCGCTCGCGGCCACCAAGTCGGTGCTCCGCGAGGACCTGTTGCAGCGGTTCCCCCGCGCCGGTGACCCCGCGGCCATCGCCGCCGCGCTCAGCGCGGCGGCGATGTCCGAGGAAGATGTCATCTACTACAACGCGAAGAAGCCGCCCATCCCGCTCGCCGCGCTCTACCTGGAGCCCGCGCCGATCTCGCTGGACTACCCGTACGCGGTGATGCCGGGCATCGATCCGGCCCGTGCGGCCGCGGCCGGTCGGCTGTTCGAACTGCTCAACACCGCCGGGTTCCGCGACCGGCTCGGCGCCCAGGGCCTGCGCGCGCCGGACGGCACCGTGACGCCCGGGCTGAGCGCGCCGCAGGGCGCCCCGAGTCCGGCCGGCAGCCCGCCCGGCGCGACCACCCCGCAACCGGGCGGTACGGCCGCCGCCGGCGGGCTGGCCGCGGACGTGGTCGAGCGGGCGCTCTCCACCTGGTCCATCGCCACCCAGAGCGGGCGGATGCTGGCCGTGATCGACGTGTCCGGCTCGATGGAACGGACCGTCCCGACGGCGAACAACGCCACCCGGGAACAGGTGACCGTCGCGGCGGCGTCGAAGGGGCTCGGCCTCTTCGACGACTCCTGGGCGATCGGCCTGTGGACGTTCTCAACGAACATGGTCGGCAGCCAGCCGTGGAAGCAGCTCGTGCCGATCGGCCCGCTGTCCAGCCAGCGGACGAAGCTGCTCGCCGGCCTGACCACGGTCGTGCCCAAGCCGGACGGCAACACCGGCCTGTTCGACACCACCCTGGCGGCGTACAAGGCGGTACAGGACGGCTGGGAGCCTGGCAAGGTCAACTCGGTGGTGCTGTTCACCGACGGCAAGAACGAGAACCCCGGCGGTCTGACCCAGCAGCAACTCATCGCCAAGCTGAAGGCGGCCATTGACCCCGAACGGCCGGTCCAGGTGATCATCATCGGCATCGGTCGGGACGTGAGCCGGGCCGAGTTGGAGGCCATCGTCAAGGTGACCGGTGGCGGCCAGTTCGTCACCGAGGACCCGGCCGAGATCGGCACCATCTTCCTCAAGGCGATCTCGCTGCGACCACCGGCCACCCGCTGACCCCGGATCGACGCCAGGGCCGTGGTCGGTTTCCGACCGCGGCCCGCGTCGGTTCCCGCCTCCGGCGGGAAGGGGTACGCCCCATGAGCGCAAGTGAATTTCGTTCACGACGCGCCAAGTGACAGTAATCTGTCGGAAGCTCTCCGTAATCCCGCCCATGGGTGAGGATGTCCTGGTGCCCCGATGTCGTCGGTCCCGGTAACGGGCCGTCGGTTCGGTCACGGGGGCGCCCCGGCAGACCTGTGGGAGGGCCGTTGACGACGTCGCCCCTGCTCAGCCCCGTTGTTGCGGGGCCCGGGACCACTTCGGACGGTGCCGTTCTCGCCCAGCGGGAGCAACAGAGCCGTTACCTGCGCTTCCTGCTCGTGCTCGACGTCGGGGTCATCGCGGTCGCCGTGATCTGCGGCTACCTGGCCCGGTTCGGCGACGACGACCCGCGCGGTTCCGACATCCCGTACATCCTGGTCGGGCCGGGTCTGGTGCTGGCCTGGTTGCTCTTCCTCAAGACGCTCCGGTGCTACGACGACCGGGTGCTGGGCTACGGTGCCGACGAGTACCGCCGGGTGGTGTCGGCCAGCCTGCGGCTCGCCGGGGCGGTCGCGATCGCCGGTTACGTCGCCGACGTGGGTGTCTCCCGGGGTTTCCTCGCCATCTCCTTCGGCGTCGGCACGACCGGCCTGGTCGCGGCCCGGTTCGGCGCCCGTAAGGTGCTGCACCGGGCCCGGGCCCGGGGAGCCGGCTGGTCCCGCCGGGTGCTCGTGGTCGGCGACGCGGCCCACGTGCTGGAACTGGTCGGCACGCTGCGCCGCGAGCCGTACGCGGGGTACCAGGTGGTCGGCGCGTGCATCCCCGACGCGCTGCTCGCCCCGGTGCCGCAGCGACTCGGCGACGTCCCGGTGGTCGGCTCGTTCCGCGGCATCCTGGAGGCCGCCGACGCGAGCGGCGTGGACACCGTCGCGGTGACCGCGTCCGGGGAACTGACCGCGACCCGGTTGCGCCGGCTGGGTTGGCAGTTGGAGGGCACCGGCATCGACCTGGTGCTGGCGCCCGCGCTGACCGATGTCGCCGGACCGCGCATCCACACCCGGCCGGTCGCCGGGCTGCCACTGATCCACGTCGAGGCGCCCGAGTTCCGGGGCGCCCGCAAGCTCGTCAAGGGTCTGGTCGACCGGACCGTCGCGCTGGCCGCGCTGACCCTCGCGCTGCCGGCGCTCGCCGCGATCGCGCTGGCCGTCAAGCTGGACAGCCGCGGCCCGGTGATCTTCCGGCAGGTCCGGGTCGGCCGTGGCGGCGAGGAGTTCGGCGTCTACAAGTTCCGCACCATGGTGGTCAACGCCGACACGCTGCTGGCCGAGCTGGCCGCCCGGAACGAGACCGACGGACTGTTGTTCAAGATGCGCGAGGATCCCCGGGTCACCCGGGTCGGCCGGTTCCTGCGCAAGTGGTCCCTGGACGAACTGCCCCAACTGGCCAACGTGCTGTTCGGGGACATGAGCCTGGTCGGCCCCCGGCCACCGCTGCCCTCCGAGGTGGCCCGGTACGACGGGGACGTCGCCCGGCGACTGCTGGTCAAGCCGGGCATGACCGGGTTGTGGCAGGTCAGCGGACGGTCCGATCTCACCTGGGAGGACGGCATCCGGCTCGACCTCTACTACGTGGAGAACTGGTCGCTGGCCACCGACCTGACAATCCTGTGGAAGACGGTGGGCGCGGTCGTCAACGGCCGCGGTGCCTACTGACCCGGACACGGCTCACGGCTGCGGGCCACGCCAGTCCAGGCACACCGCCACCGCGTCGTCCACCAGGTCGGAGCCGACGTACGCGCGCAGGTCGCCCAGCAGCGACCGGACCGCCTCCAGCGGCGCCATCGTCCCGCTGCGCCGGACGAACCGTTCCAGCGCCGTGTCGCCGTACCGGCGGCCGGTGTCGGAGGTGGCCTCGAAGATGCCGTCGCTGACCACGAACAACCGGTCGCCCACCGACAGCTGGAATCGTTGCGGACGGTAGACGGTGTCCTCGAACATGCCCAGCGGGAACTGCGCCTCCAGCGGCTGTTCGAGCACCGCGTCGCCGCGCAGCACCAGCAGCCGGGGCGACCCGGCGTCGATCGCCGTCACCTGCCCGCCCGCCAGGTCGAGTTCGAGCAGCAGGGCGGACAGGTGCTGCGCGCCCCGGTGGTACGAGTAGATCGCCTGATCGGCCAGCGTCGCCTGGTCGGCCAGTTCGAGGCCGCCGCGCCGGGCGTTGCGCAGCGCGTTGGTGGCCAGGGCGGTCAGGCTGGCCGCGACCACGCCCTCGCCCATGCCGTTGACGACCGACAGCCAGACCCGGTGCCCGTCGTCGGACCAGTCGAAGGTGTCGCCACGGACCGCGTACGCCGGTTCCAACTGGCCGGCCAGGGTGAACGAGGAGCGCTCCCGGCTGCGCCCGGGCAGCAGTTCCCACTGCATCTCGGCGGCCAGGGTGAGCCGCCGGCTGCGGGCCGCGAGCGCGTACAGGTCGGTGCCCGCCCGCACGGCGGCCAGTTCGTGGGCCAGCAGCGTGGCGATCTCCGCCAGTTCGTCCAGGTCCGTCGGGTCGGCCGGCGCGGGCGCGAGCGCCAGCACACCGGTCCGTTCGCCCCGCATGGTCACCGGCAGGTAGAGCATCCCGTCGCGGACCAGCGCCTCCTGGTGGTCGAAGCACCGCCAGGCCGGATCCCCGGCGCCGACCCGCTCCCGCCCGCCGCCCAGCGGCAGCAGCGAGGTCAGCCGGTAGTCGACCAGGAGCAGCTCGGTGGTGGTGAGTTCGTACGCCTTCGCCACCGCCTCGGCGAGCCGCTCGACGAGGAGATCGGCGGGGGCTCCGGCCAGGATCCGGCGGATCTCGGTCAATCGGTCCGACATCTCGCCCCCTCGCTGGTGCAGGGGTTCTCCCTGCTGGAGTACCCTCTTGCCCAGCATGACCGACATTCATGGCTCGGACGGGCCCGATGTGAGCATCACCGCCGCGGTGGACACCGCGGCGGCTGCTTTGGTGTCGCTCTGGGACGCCGCCCGGGAACAGGCCGTGAGTCAGTTGTCCGCCTCGCAGTTGCGCGCCCTGATTGTCGTCGAGCGGTACGACGGGATCAACCTGCGCGGCCTCGCCAAGAGCGTCAACATGCTCCTGTCGTCGGCGAGCCGGCTGTGCGACCGGCTGGTCGCCGCCGGCGTGCTCGAACGCGAGCCCGGCCGCCAGGACCGGCGGGAGATCTCCCTGCATCTGACCCCGGCCGGTCGGAAGCTGCTCGACGAGCTGCGGGACCACCGGCGGCAGCGGCTGGCCGAGGTGCTCACCTCGATGAGCCCGGCCGGCCGGCAGGCCCTGCTGCGCGGCCTGGCCGAGTTCGACGAGGTGCAGCAGCCCACGACCGAGCGGCACCGCCCGGCCCGCTCGGCCTGACCCGGGTCGGGTCCCCTGCCGTGCGCCACCGGGGCGAATCGACCGGCGTTCCGGCTTTCCAACCGGGCCGATTGCTGATTGAGTTCCGCTCATGACCAGCGGGGAGCCCGCCACGCCGACCGGCCGAACCAGCGCGACGGGAGGGTTCCCGCCGCGTGGCGGTCCGGCGCACCGGTTCTACAGCGTGCTGGTCTTCGTCGTGCTGGCCTCGCTGGACAACGTGGCGATCGGTCTGGTACCGCCGCTGTACGGGCCGATCAGCACGGCGCTCGCCGTCCCGCAGCGCGCCGTCGGCTTCGTCACCGCGGCCAGTTTCCTGGTCAGCGCGGTGGCCGCGGTCGGCTGGGCCTACTCCGGCGACCGGACCAACCGCAAGCCACTGCTGATGATCGGCACGTTGATCTGGGCCGCCGGCACGGCCGGCAGCGGGTACGCGGCGAATTATCCGCTGTTCCTGCTGGCCCAACTGGTCGCGGCGGTCGGCCTCGGCGCGGTCGGTTCGGTCGGCTTCTCGGTGGTCACCGATCTGATCTCGCCGCGCCGGCGCGGGCTGGTGATGAGCTTCTGGGGGCTGTCCCAGGGGGTCGGGACGCTGGCCGGGACGCTGGCCGGCGGAATCCTGGGCGCCGCCGACTGGCGCCGCCCCTTCCTGTTGCTCAGCGTCGCCGGCCTGGTCGCCACGGCGGCCTACTTCTTCACGTACGACATCCGGCCGGGCCAGAGCCAGCCGGAGTTGGCCGGGGCGGCGGACTACGACTACCGGATCAGCCGTTCGGACCTGCCCGGCATCGTCGCCCGACGGACCAACGTCTGGCTGATCCTGCAGGGCCTGACCGCCCAGTTCGCCTTCGGGTCGCTGGTCTGGCTGCCGGTGCTGTTCGCCAACCGGGCCGAGGCGCAGGGCTACTCCACCGAGACCTCGGTCGTGGTCGGCAGCGTGTTCGCCACCCTGTTCCAGTTGGGCGGGGTGCTGTCGATCGTCGGCGGGTTGGCCGGCGACGCGCTGCAGCGGCGTACCCCGCGCGGGCGGGCCCTGGTCGCCGCCGTGGGGGTACTCGCGGCGGTGCCGTTCTACCTGGTGTTGTTCTTCGTGCCGATGCGGGTGGACGTTCCGGACGGCGCCGGCGCGGGCACCGTGGTCGGCGCGGTGCTGGCCAGCGTGCTGACCGAACCGACCGTCGGGATCAGCCTGCTCGCGGCCCTGGTCGCCCTCGGGTTGACCTCCGCGAACGCGCCGAACTGGTTCGCGCTGATCGCCGACGTCAACCCGCCCGAGCACCGGGGCACGGTCTACAGCCTGGTGAACCTGGTCAACGGGGTGGGCCGGGCGGCCGGCAACGGCCTGGTCGGCGTGGTGTTCGGCGCCCTGCGGACAGCGTTCCCGCCGCCGCTGAACTTCGCCGTCGGGTTGGCCGTCTGCCAACTCTTCTTCATCCCGACCGGACTGGCGTTCTGGCGCGCCTCGCGCAGCTCGCCCCGGGACATCGCCGCCGTGCACGACCTGCTCGACGAGCGCGCCGGGAAGCGGTGAACGGGAAGGGGCCCGCCCGTCGTGTGCCGGGCGGACCCCCTCGCGCCACGACGGCTCAGCCGCGCAGCCAGACCGTCACGTCGGTGGGCACCAGGCCGTCGGCCGCCACCTGCCCACTGGCGTGCAGCAGTTCGGCACCGGCCGGCAACTCGACCGGGTCGGCGCCGAAGTTGGTCAGCACCCGGATGCCGCCGATCCGGAACGACAGCACGTCGTCCGGGCTCTCCAGCCACTCCAGCGTCCCGCCGCCCAGGCCGAGTTCCCGGCGCAGCCGCAGCGCGGTCCGGTACATCTCGTACGTCGAGGCGGGCACCCCGCGCTGCCGGTCCAGGGCGTACTCCGCCCAGCTCTTTGGTTGGGGCAGCCAACTCGCGTCGGTCGGGCCGAAGCCGTACGACGGGGCGTCCGCCTCCCACGGGATCGGCACCCGGCAGCCGTCCCGACCGCGCTCGGTGTGTCCGCTGCGGACCCAGGTGGGGTCCTGTCGGGCGGCGTCGTCCAGCGTGGTGTGCTCCGGCAGGCCGAGTTCCTCGCCCTGGTACAGGTAGGCCGATCCGGGCAGGGCCAGCATCAGCAGGGTGGCCGCCCGGGCCCGGCGCAGGCCCAGGGCCGCGTCCGGCTGCGGGTCACCGACGCCGATGCCGTTCGGGCGCGGGGTGCCGACCGGCAGCCCGAGCCGGGAGGCGTGCCGCACCACGTCGTGGTTGGACAGCACCCAGGTGGTCGGCGCGCCGACCGCGTCGGTGGCCTCCAGCGATCGGGTGATCACCGCGTACTGGGCCGGCGCGGTCCAGGCCGCCAGCAGGTACTCGAAGTTGAACGCCTGGTGCATCTCGTCCGGGCGGATGTAGGCGACCAGCCGCTCGACCGGCTCGACCCAGGCCTCGGCGACCAGGATCCGCTCGCCGGGGTAGCCGTCCAGCAGCGCCCGCCACTCCCGGTAGATCTCGTGTACGCCGTCCTGGTCCCACATCGGCGGTCGGGGCTTGTCGACCTCGCGACCGGAGAGGATCTCCTGCGGTTCCTTCCAGTCGGCCAGGTCGGCCTGCTTGACCAGGCCGTGCGCCACGTCCACCCGGAAACCGTCCACCCCGCGGTCCAGCCAGAACCGCAGGATGTCCAGGAACTCGGTGCGGACCTGCGGATTATCCCAGTTCAGGTCCGGCTGGCCGACGTCGAACAGGTGCAGGTACCACTGCCCGGGCCGGCCGTCGGGGTCGGTGACCCGGGTCCACGCCGGCCCGCCGAAGACGCTCTGCCAGTCGTTGGGCGGCTCGCCGCCGTCCGGACCCTTGCCGTCGCGGAAGATGTAGCGCTGCCGGGCCGGGCCACCCGGCTCGTCGGCCAGCGCCTCGACGAACCAGGCGTGCGCCGACGAGGTGTGGTTCGGTACCAGGTCGACGATCACCCGCAGCCCGTGCGAGCGGGCCTCGGCGATCAGCTTGTCGGCGTCGGCGAGCTGCCCGAAGAGCGGGTCGACGCCGCGGTAGTCGGCGACGTCGTACCCGGCGTCGGCCTGCGGCGACGGGTAGAACGGCGACAGCCACACCGCGTCCACGCCCAGCTCGGCGAGGTGTCCCAGCCGGCCGGTGATGCCCGGCAGGTCGCCCATGCCGTCGCCGTCGGAGTCGGCGAAGGACCGGGGATAGATCTGGTAGATGACCGCGTCCCGCCACCACGCCGGGGGCGTGGCGGTCCGTGTCGGGGGCGGGGACGTCGTGGAGTCGGTATTCAGGGCACTCTCCCGGGGGTGTGGGCCTGCGGTTCCGCTCCAGTGTGCCCATACCGGTCCGACCGATGCCGACCTGCCGGTCGGTGTGTCGGGGATCACCCGGCCGCCCGGTTTCGGCCCTCGGTGCCGCCGGCCGGCGCGAACGCGACGGACCCCGCCACCCACGGTACGGGTGACGGGGTCCGTCGACGTCCGGCCGGTCAGCCCTTCAGGCCGCCGGCCAGCAGGCCCCGGACGAAGTAGCGCTGGAGCAGCAGGAACACCGTGACGGGCAGGATGATGGAGACGAAGGCACCGGCCGAGAGCAGGTGCCAGGCGGTGCCCCGGGTGCCGGACAGGTTGGCCAGCGCCACCGTGATCGGCGCGACGTCCTCCCCGCCGCCGGCGAAGGTCAGCGCCACCAGCAGGTCGTTCCAGACCCAGAGGAACTGGAAGATGGCGAACGCCGCCAGTGCCGGGGTGAGCAGCGGCAGCAGCACCCGGAAGAAGATGGCGACGTGCCCGGCGCCGTCCACCCGGGCGGCCTCCAGCAGCCCGGCCGGGATCTCCTTCATGAAGTTGTGCAGCAGGAAGATCGCCAGTGGCAGCGCGAAGGTCGAGTGCGACAGCCAGATCGGCCAGTAGCCGCCCATGAGGTCCGCGTCGACGTAGAGCTTGAGCAGCGGGATCAGGGTGACCTGGATCGGCACGATCTGCAGGACGAACACCGCCACGAACAGCAGGTTCCGGCCCGGGAACTTGATCCACGCGAAGGCGTACGCCGCCAGGGTGGCCAGGCAGATCGGGATGATCACCGAGGGGATGGTGATCACCAGCGAGTTGATGAAGTAGTCACCCAGGTTGGTCGAGGCGTCCTCGCCGACGCCCAGGACCGCCCGGTAGTTGTCCAGCGTGAACTCCGGGTCGGAGAACGCCGTCCACCAGCCGGTGGTCTTGATCTGCAACTCCGGCCGGAACGACGAGATCGCCAGCCCCAGGGTCGGGATGGTCCAGAGCACCGCGAGCACGACCGCGACCAGGGACGCCCAGGGCGAGGTGAGCTTGCGGCGGGCCTTGGCCGCGGGGGTGCCGACCGGCGGTACGGCCGGTGTGGTGGTGAGCGGAGTGGCTGTCGTGCTCATCGTCCCTCCGAAGCGCGCAGTTGCCGGACGTTGTAGACGACGATCGGGATGACCAGGACGAACAGCAGCACGGCCAGCGCCGCGCCCAGACCGTCGTTACCGCTTCGGAAGCTCTGGCTGTAGAACTCGTTCGCCACCACGCTGGTGTCGAACTGGCCACCGGTCATCGTGCGCACGATGTCGAAGACCTTGAGCGTGCCGATACCGATGGTGGTCAGGACCACCACCACGGCCGGCCGGATGCTGGGCAGGGTCACGAACCGGAACATGCCGAACGCGGTGACCCCGTCCAACCGGGCGGCCTCGACGACGTCGTCCGGGATGGCCTTGATCGCCGCGGACAGCACCGTCATGGCGAACCCGGCCTGGATCCAGATCATCACCACGATCAGCAACAGCGTGTTCAGCGGCGAGTCGACCAGCCACTGCCGGGGCGTGGCGCCCAGCCAGACCAGGACCTGGTTGAGCAGGCCGATCTGGTTCACGCCGGCCTGGTCGGGCCGGTACTCGTAGATGAACTTCCAGATGATCGAGGCACCGACGAACGAGATGGACATCGGCAGGAAGATCAGCGCCTTGGCGAACGCCTCGATCCGGGCCTTGTCCACCAGGATGGCGTAGAGCAGGCCGACCGCGGTGGCCACGAACGGGGTGACGACCACCCAGAGGACCGTGTTGCGCAGCACGGTGAGCTGGTCCGGGGTGGTGAAGATGGTCTTGTAGTTGTCCAGGCCGACGAACGCGTTGCCGGCGGCGTCGAAGAACGACTGGTAGATCGTGCGGGCGCCTGGGTAGAGCAGCCCGATGGCGAGCATCAACAGGGCCGGCGCCAGGTAGGCGTACGCCACCACCCGGTCGTTGCGGCGGCCACCGACCCGGCCCGCGATGAACAGGATGACGCCCATGACCGCGGCGAAGAGGAGCACCGCGAGAGCCATGTCACCGAACTTTTCGGCAGTGGGCACGGCACCCTCACCTCCTTCTAGGGATGGAAGGACCGGCCGGCGCCTGTCGTGGTACGGGGACGCCGGCCGGTCGAGGAGGTCCTCAGGTCACTTGGGCCAGGAGGATTCGATGTTGTTCACCGTGTCCTGGGTGCTCTGCCCGGTGATCCAGCTGGTCGACTGCTTCCAGAAGGAGTTCTGACCGACGGCGGCGGGCATCAGGTCCGAGCCGTCGAAGCGGAAGACCGACTTCGGGTCCTGCAGCAGTTGCACGGCGAGCTTGTCGATCGGGTTGCTCACCTTGTTGATGTCCAGACCCTTGTTGGCGCTGACCCAGCCCTGGGACAGGCTGGCCTTGAGGTTGGCCCAGGTGTCGGTGGACAGGTAGATCTGGAACGCCTTGACCTCCGGGCGGTCCGAGAACGCCACGTTGAACTCGCCACCACCGAGCAGCGGCTTCTCGGCCGCGGTCTTGCCCGGCAGGTAGAAGGCGAAGACGTCACCGTTCTCGTCGACCTTGGTGCCCTTGGGGAAGTTGGCGGCGTAGAAGCTCGCCTGGCGGTGCAGCGAGCAGGTGCCCTGCAGGATCGGCAGGCCACCGTCCTGGAAGGTGGTGGTGGCGATGCTCTTCACGTCGCCCAGGCCGCCGTTGACGTACTTGGGGTTCTTGAGGAACTTGCCGGCCTCGTCCAGCGCCGCGGTGGGCGCGGGCGAGTTGAACGGGATCTCGTGCTTGACCCACTTGTCGTACTCGTCCGGCCCGGAGAGCCGGAGCATCATGTCCTCCATCCAGTCGGTGACCGGCCAACCGGTGGCCTCACCGCTGGAGATGCCGGCGCACCACGGCTTCTTGCCCTTGGCCGCGATCTGGTCCGACAGGGCGGTCAGCTCGTCCAGCGTGGTGGGGATCTTGTAGCCGTTGTCCTTGAACTCCTTGGGGGAGTACCAGACCAGCGACTTGATGCTGGCACCGGACGGCGCGCCGTAGAACTTGCCGTCGACGGTGGCGTACGCCTTCCAGTCCTTGCCCCAGAACTTGTCGACGTTGGCGGCCACCTCCGGCGGGGCCTCCTTGGCCTTGCCGGTGTCGACGAGCTGCTTGAGCAGACCGGGCTGCGGCACGATGGCGATGTCCGGCGTGTTACCGGCCTTGGCCCGAACCAGGATCTGGGTCTCGAACGCCTTGTCGCCCTCGTACTTGACCTTGGCTCCGGTGCAGTCCTCGAAGGGCTTGTAGGACTTGATGTACGGGGTGTCCTCGGGGGTCACGATGCCGGTGTAGACCGAGATCGTCTTGCCCTTGAGGTCGCCGAACTGCTTGAACTGCTCACAATCGATCTTGGGTGCGTCGGACGCCTTGTCGGAACCTCCACCGCCACATGCCGCGAGCGGGATGGTGAGGGTGAGTCCGAGAACGCCGGCCGCAGCGACCGTCAGGCGCCGCTTGGTGGGGCGGAGGGACATGCGCCCTTCCTTTCTCATCATGCCCCGGGGCGACTGTCGGATCACGCAGCGTGACCGCACGCGGACACCCGGAGCGAATACTCGGGCGCCAGTCAAACCGTTATCGGTGGATTCCGCAATGCCTCAGTTGTGATCGACTCGATAACAATTGAATGACGGGACGTTCACCGAATTGGGATATAGCCAGGCGTCGTCGGTGTGTCGTGGGCGTCCCCTTTTAGGAGGTCGGTGCCGCAGGTCGTCGGCACCGTCCGCACGCCGAGAAAAAAATCCGGTCGCCCGGCACGGTGAACCCGGCGGCGGGCCCGCGGGGGCACGCGAAGCCGCGTTGGCGTGAATAGCTGAATGCGTGACGACGCTCAGCGAATTGCCCGGTTTCCGACCGTCGGAGGCCGGCGGGTCGGCGGGCTCGCGGTGCGGTACGCCCCGTTGGCTCCACCCTCGGTGGTCACCCGCCGCGTCCCGCCGACAGGACCACGGGCGCGGCCGGGCGCGGACATGAAGGCGCCGGGATCGCCGCTGCGGGTTCCTTGTCGGGAGGACAGGGACCCGGGCGCGACGACCCCGGCGGGCTGGGGGGTTATCGGGACGGGGGTGGGGGTCGATCAGGTGAAGATGCTGACACCGCCGGGGCCGACGAGCAGGCCGACGATGATGAGGACGACGCCCCAGAGGATCTGCCGCCGGAACAGCGCGAGCACGCCGGCGACCACCAGTACGACTGCGAGAATCCAGAGAAGAAGGCTCAGCATGTCTATGCGATACCCGACCCCTGATTGACGGAAACCTTCGTCCCGCCACCCTGTTCGTGCAGATGGAAGATGCTGTATGCCTGCTTGATCACCGGGTGCGCCACGTTGCGTACCCGTACCCCGCCCGGGGTCGTGCCCCGCTCGCTGCCCGCGTGCGCGTGACCGTGCAGGGCCAGCTCGGTCGGCGCCGAGTCGATCGCCTGCCCGAGCAGGTACGAGCCGAGGAACGGGTAGATCTCCGGCGGTTCGCCGGCCAACGTGTCCGGCACGGGCGCGTAGTGCGTCAGCGCGACCCGCACGTCGCAGTCGAGTTCCCGCAGCGCCACCCCCAACTGGTCGGCGATGGCGGTGGTGGTGCCGACGAAGGCCTTCATCTCCGGCTCGCCGAAGTTGCTCGCGCAGCGCCCGGCGAACCCACCGCCGAAGCCCTTGGCGCCGGCCACCCCGAGTCGCCCGCCGGGACAGTCGAGCACCGTGTTCGTGCCCTCCAGCACCAGGATGCCGGCGTCCTCGAGCACCCGGATCACCCGCGGCACCTGGTCGCAGTGGTAGTCGTGGTTGCCCAGCACGGTCACCACCGGCACGCCCAGGCCGCCGAACTCGGTGGCCACGCACCGCGCCTCGGACTCCGTACCGTGCCGGGTCAGGTCGCCGGCCAGCAGCAGCACGTCGGCCTGCTCGGGCAGGCGCTCCAACGCCGGCCGGAACCGCCCCACGACGTCCTGGTCGACGTGTACGTCCCCGACCGCCGCGATCCTGATCACCATGTCGGCCCCCTCACGGCAGGTGCTCCACCTCGGTCGGCGCGGCCGCCCGGGTCACCCCGATGTCGACCGCGACCGGTACGTCGGGATAGTTGGCCACCACCAGCCGGAAGATCTCGTCCCGCCGTTGCGGGCTTTCCACCTCGCCGCAGAGCACCAGCGTGCCGTCCCGGCGGACGACCGTGATGCCCTGCTCGGCGGTGTCGGCGTTCTCGGCCAACAGCCGCTGCACGGCGGCCTCGAGGTACTCCTCGCCGCGTTCGCTGTGCTCGGTCAAGCCGTCACCCTCCTCGTGTCCATCGGCCCGGCCGGCGTGGCCCGGGGCGCCGGTACGACCTCCAGCCGGTCCAGCAGCACCAGGAACGCCTCCGCGTACGGCGAGTGCCGGGTCTTTCGGCGGACCCGTTCCCAGTCGATCTGCTCCCGCAACGAGCGGGCCAGCGGCAGGCCGCGGGCGAAGTCGCAGTAGTGCTGGGAGAAGCTCAACAGCTTGTGCACCATCAGTTCGGTCGCCGACAGCACCGGCATGTTGATCGCGTCGACCGAACGGACCAGCGTGTCGGCGAAGGTCTGGTCGGTGACCGGGGTCTCGACCGGCCGGTGGATCAGGTCGACCATCCGGTCCTCGTCGTAGACCTTCACCAGCCAGTCCTCCGGTGGCCGCTCGGCGGTGAAGCCGGCCGCGGTGAGCTCCGCCAGCGCCTGCTCGACGTCCCGCTCACGGATCAGGAAGTCGACGTCGTGCTCGCTGGAGTGACCGCCGTGCGCGTACACGGCGAAGCTGCCGGCCAGCGCGAACGGGATCTCGGACTGTTTGAGGACGGCGGCCACCCGCTTGAGGGTGTGCAGCAACCTGTCGTCCTCTTGGTCGGCCATCGAGTCTCCCTGTCCGCGCGGCGATCCGGCGAAGATGTTCCGTACCCGACATCCCGTCCGTCACACCTTCCACTCGGAGTCGACTGTACCGTTCTGGGGCTTAAGGCAGCTTTCGTCGCAATTACCGGTGGCGCCGCCCCGGTACCTTTGCTGGGCATGGTCCCCACGACGGTCAACCGCCGCGCCGACCGCCGCCGGCCGCGCACGGTCGCCCTCGTCGGCATCGACGGTTCGGGCAAGACCACCCAGGCGCGCCGGTTGGCCGCCACGCTCCGGGCGGCGGGCGTACCGGCGGGCTACTGGCGCAACGCGGGCGGCCGGCGGTGGCTGGACCGGGCGGCCCGCCGGCTGGGCCGGCCCGACGGGCCGCACCTGCTCGGGCCGGTCGGCGCCCTGATCTTCGAGTCCGTGCTGCGTTGGCTGGCCATCGCCGGGGCCCTCGTCGCGAGCCGGACGACCGGGCGGCTGGCGGTGATGGACCGCTACGCGGTCTGCCAGTACGCCCGGATCCGGGCGACCGGGAACCCGCGGTGGGAACCGCCGGCCCGGTTGGCGTACCGGCTGTTCCCGTCGCCGGACGTCACCTTCCTGCTCACCGTCCGGCCGACCGAGGCGTACCGGCGGGTCGAGCGGCGCGGCACCGACCACGAGGAACTCGGCCACCTGACCGCCCTGGACACCGCCTACCGACTGCTGCCGGAGTCGGTGGACTTCGTCATGATCGACGCGAACGGTTCGCCGGACGAGGTCGGCGCGGCCATCCTGGCGTATCTGGACGGTCGCGCCGGGTGGGGCGGGCCCGCCGTCGACCCCACCGAGCCGCCCGAGCCGCCCGAGCCGGCCGAGCCGCCCGAGCCGGCCGAGCCGGCCGAGCCGGCCGACGGGCGCCGGGTGGCCGATCAGGCCCGGCCGTACACCGGAATGGCGGCGCCGCTCGTCGGCGCGGACTCGTCGCCGGCCAGGAATCGGATCACGGTGGCGATCTCGGCCGGCGGCACCCACCGGGTCTGATCGGCGTCCGGCTGGTCGGCCCGGTTCGTCGGCGTGTCGATGATGCTGGGCAGCACGGTGTTGCAGCGCACCCCGGCGGCCCGGTACTCGACGGCGACGGCCGACGCGAAGGCCAGCACCGCGGCCTTGGCCGTCACGTAGCCGGCCGCGCCCGGGAACGGGGCCACCGCCGCCCGCGACGACACGCACACCACCGACCCGCCGCCGGCCGCCACCAGGTGCGGCAACGCCTGCTGGGTGACCAGGTACGTCGGCCGGAGGTTCAACGCGACGATCCGCTCGAACTCCTCGACCGGGGTCTCGTGTACCCGGCCGCCGGCGGCGTACCCGCCGACCAGGTTGACCACGGCCCGCAGCGGTGCGTCGGCCTCGCCCGCCGCGACCGCCACCGCCGCGGCGACGTCCTCGGGCCGGGTCAGGTCCGCGGTGACCCGGACCACCGGGCCGTCGGTCGCGGACCGCCCGGCGGTGGGCCCGGCCGGTCCGCCGGGCGGCCGACCGTCCCGTCGGTCCGGCCGTCCGGAACCGGCCCGCACCGGTACGACCACCCGCCAACCGTCCGCCACGAACGCCGCGGTGACGGCCTGCCCCAGGCCGCCGGTTCCCCCGGTGACCAGAACGCTGCGCTGCACCATGCCGAACACGGTAGTGCGCCGCGGCTCCGCCCGGCGCGGCCGGGCGACCCCCGGCTCCGGTCCGGCGGACGAGGGAAACACCACCGAAAAGGCGGTCCCGGTACGCCGGCCGGGCGTACTTTCCCGAGAGGACGGTGTCCTGGTTGACGCTTCGGCCTTACTGAAAGTAAGTTTCATGCGTGGCGAAGAGTGCGAAGATTTCCGCAAACCAGGAACCGGGCGGGCTCATCGTCCATATCAGCGGACTGCTCCCGTCGCTCTCGCCCGCCGAACAACGCGTCGCGCGGCTCGTGGTGGCCGATCCGGCCGACGCCGCCCGCCGCACCATCACCGATCTCGCCACCGCCGCGGAGACGTCCGAGGCGACCGTCATCCGATTCTGCCGCTCGGTCGGCATGGACGGCTACCCGCAGCTGCGGATTCGGTTGGCCGCCGAGGCCGCCCGCCGGGTCGAGCCGCCGGACGCGCGGGTGGTGGGCGGTGACATCCCGCCGGGCGCCGACCTGGCCCAGATCATCGCCACGATCGCGTTCAACGACGCCCGGGCCGTCGAGGAGACCGCCGAGCAGCTCGACCCCGCCGTGTGCGAGCGGGTGGTCGAGGCGATCAGCGCCGCCGGTCGGATCGACATCTACGGTGCCGGTGCCAGCGGATTCGTCGCCTCCGACTTCCAGCAGAAGCTGCACCGGATCGGCCGGACCGCCTTCTACTTCCCGGACATCCACACCGCGCTCACCTCGGCCGCGTTGCTCGGCAAGGGTGACATCGCGGTGGGTATCTCGCACACCGGCACCACCTCCGACGTGGTCGAGGTGCTGGAGCAGGCCCGGGCCCGAGGCGCGACCACGGTGGCGCTTACCAACTTCCCCCGGTCGCCGATCGCCGAGGTGTCCGACTTCGTGCTGACCACGGCGGCCCGCGAGACGACGTACCGGTCCGGCGCCATGGCCAGCCGGCTCGCCCAGCTCACCGTGGTGGACTGCCTCTTCGTCGGGGTCGCCGCCCGGAACCGGACCAGAGCCCGGAAGGCACTCGAGGCGACGGCGGAGGCCGTGCGGCCGCACCGGCTCGGCGGCGGCCGGAGGCGGGCATGACGACGGTGTCGGGCACGCCGGCGGGTCGGGGAGAGGTCGCGGCGTGAGCCTGGACGGTGGGGCGGTGGTCCGGGTGGCGGCCCCCACGGAGCTTCGCAATCCCCGCAGCACGGACCTGGACCTGATGTCCACCCGGGACGTGCTCGCGGTGATCAACGCCGAGGACCAGCGGGTGCCGGTGGCGGTCGCCGCCGTCCTCGACGAGGTGGCCGCGGCGGTCGACCTGGCGGTCGGTGCGCTGCGGGCCGGCCACCGGGTGCACTACTTCGGGGCGGGCAGCTCCGGGCGGCTCGGGGTGCTCGACGCGGCCGAGCTGCCACCCACCTACAACGCTCCGGCCGGCTGGTTCTGCGCCCACCTGGCCGGTGGCGCGGCGGCGATGGCCCGGGCGGTGGAGAACGCCGAGGACGACGAGGCGACCGGCGCGGCCGAGGCGGACGGCTGTGTCGGGCCGGGTGACCTGGTGGTCGGCCTGGCCGCCAGCGGCCGGACCCCGTACGTGCTCGGGGCCTTGCGGGCGGCGGCGGCGCGCGGCGCGGGCACGGTGCTGGTGTGCGCCGACCCGGACGCCGTGGCGGCCGGCGAGGTGACCGTGTTCATCGGGCTGGCGACCGGGCCCGAGGTGGTCACCGGCTCCACCCGGATGAAGGCCGCGACCGGCCAGAAGCTGGTGCTCAACGCCTTCTCCACGGCGGTGATGGTGCGGCTCGGCCGGGTCTACTCCAACCTCATGATCGACATGGTGGCCACCAACGCCAAGCTGCGCGGTCGGATGATCTCCATCCTGATGGCCGCCACCGGCAGCGCCGAGCCGGCCTGCCGGCGGGCCCTCGACCAGGCCGACGGGGAATTGAAGACGGCCCTCGTGGCGTTGCTGTCAGGTGCGCCGGTGGGTGACTCCCGCGCCGCCCTGGCTGGTGCCTCCGGTCAGGTACGGACGGCCCTGGGCATGCTCGATCACTGAGTTCGCCACCCGACCGCGCCGGCCCGTTTCGGGGCCGGACGGGGATTGGCCATCCGGCCCGGGGGTAATCCTGGACGGCGGGTGAACCGATCGGCGCACGGAAGCGTATCCGTGTAGTGACGAGGATCGCAGCGCCGCGGTGACCCGCGTCGCTGCGCCGCGACAGGCCGGGGTGATGTCCTGTGGTTGGACTGGGCGAATGGGCGCCAGACCGATCGAGGCCGCGCCACCCGCCCTATCCGGGGCCGACAAGCTGGCGAATCACGCCTGACGCGGGCGCCTGACAGCAAACATCGACCGGGCTTTCAGCAAGCACTCAGGCATTCGTGACACTTTCGACTGACCAGATGGAATCCCTGACGCGTCTCATCTGTTGTGTAGATGTCAGCACCAAGGGGCACAGCGGAGGTTACGGGGGAGGGGCCGAGTCGATGAACGCGGGGACGGCGGTAAACCGGGCGACCGGCGCGAATGAGGGGATCGTGGGCAACGTGGAGAAGAAGATCGTGATGCGGACCGACGAGGTCGCCGAGGAGCGCGACCTGGTTGGTGTCTACCTGCACGAGATCTCCCGGACGCCGCTGTTGGACGCGGCGCGGGAGGTCGACCTCTCGAAGTCGATCGAGGCCGGACTGTACGCGGAGCACCTGCTCGGGTCGGGCCGGATCCCGGCCGGCGTGGGCAGCGAGGAACTCGAACGCCTGGTGGTCGAGGGGGAGCGGGCCAAGGACCTGTTCATCCGGGCCAACCTGCGGCTGGTCGTGTCGATCGCCCGCCGCTACGTGCGGTCCGGGATGCCGATGCTGGACCTGATCCAGGAGGGCAACACCGGCCTGGTCCGCGCGGTGGAGAAGTTCGACTACGAGCGCGGCTACAAGTTCTCGACCTACGCCACCTGGTGGATCCGCCAGGCGATCAGCCGGGCCATCGCCCAGCAGGAGCGTACGGTCCGACTGCCCGTGCACCTGGTCGAGGACGTCAACCGGATGCGCAACGTGGCCCGGCAGCTGACCCGGGAACTCGGCCAGGACCCCGAGCCCGAGCAGGTCGCCACGGCCCTGGGCGTGACCGTCGAGCGGGTCAACGAGCTGATCCGCTGGTCGCAGGACACCGTGTCGTTGGACACGCCGGTCGGCGACGACGGCGACACCAACCTGGGTGACCTGGTCGCCGACAGCGACGCCCCGTCGCCGGAGGAGATCGTCCTCACCGCGCTGGAGCGGCAGCGGATCGAAGGGCTGCTCAACCACCTGGACGACCGGTCCGCCGGCATCATGCGGGCGCGGTACGGGCTGGAGGACGGCCGCGAGCACTCGCTCACCGAGGTCGCGTCGCGCTTCTCGCTCTCCCGGGAGCGGATCCGGCAGCTGGAGATCCAGGCGCTCGGCCGGCTGCGCGAGCTGGCCCGGGCCGAGGGCCTGCAGGCCGCCTGACCCCGGGGGCCACGCGCCCCACCGTCCGCCCGCCCGCGCCGCGACGCACGTACGAAAAGGCCGCCGGCCGGTGTCCGATCTCCCGGACGCCGGCCGGCGGCCTTTTCGCTGTCTGCGCGGACCTTCGGGTCTAGCGGACCCGTCCGTAGCCGTACGGTGACATCATGTCGACGTCGGCGAGCTTGACGCTCTCCCCGAACGTCGGCGCGTGGATCACCTTGCCGCCGCCCACGTAGAGCGCGACGTGTCCGAGGTTGCTGTAGAACACCAGGTCGCCGGCGGCCAGCGAGGAACGGCTGATCCGTGACGTCTGGTTGAACTGCATCTCGGCGTTGTGCGGCAGGGACTTGCCGGCCGCCCGCCACGCCGCGAGGGTCAGGCCGGAACAGTCGTAGCCGTTCGGCCCTTCGGCGCCCCAGTCGTACGGCTTGCCGATCGCGTTGTACGCGTAGCGCACGGCCACCCCGGCCTGGCCGGAGACGGCCGGGATCTTGCCCGTGTAGCCGCCACTCGACGAGGTGGCCGAGCCGTACGCCGCCGTCCGCATGTCGTACAGCTTGCTGAGCTCGGCCTCGATCTTCTTCTTGCCGGCATCCATCTGCTTGGCCTGCGCGGTCTGCCGGGCCAGCGTCGTGTCCAACTGGGACTTCTGCGCCAGGTACTTCTGCTGTGCCTGGTCGAAGCCGGCCACCTGCTTGCCGCGGTCCCGGGCCAGCAGGTCGAGTGTGCCGAGCCGGGACAGCAGGTCGGTGGTGGAGCCCTTCTCCAGCAGCGCCCGAGCGGTGTGCAGGTTGCCCGACTTGTACGCGGTCGCGGCGAGGTCACCGACCTGCGCCCGGGCCGCGTTGACCTGCTGTTCGAGGGGAGCCATGCGCTTGGTCAGGTCGGCGCTGGCCGCCTGGGTCGCCTTGATCTCCTCTTTGAGCTTGTTGTACGACTCGACGGTCTTTTCCAGCTCGGTGGACTTCTTGTTGATCTGCTGCGTCAGCTCGGCTTGCGACGGCGCGGCCCGAGCGACCGTTGCCGGTGCGATCAGACCGGCTGTGATGCCGGCCACGGCGATTGCGCGCAGCAGGATCCGCACTGGCGACAAGAACGTAGAACCCTTCTCGCTGGCCGCCACCTGTCGGTCGGACCCGCGCGGGTCCGACCGGTATGGGCAACCGACTCGTCGACGAAACCGCTGGTCCTGCGGCTTTACGACCGGGCCGGCGAGGCGACGGCACCGACCCGGCGCCACCTGTTTGGATGGCTGCTGACCAGGCCGGCCGGACCAACCTAACCCGCTGTGCGGAGAACCAACAGTGGCGGCCACGGTTTGCGCGGCAGACGTCATCAATTGCCCTGATGTCGAGATTACCCAGAGTATCCACAGTGCAGCTCGGCGTTCCCACTGGCGCGGCCGGCGCACAATGACGGCAGACCCGGGTCCCGCACCACCGTCAGTCGATCCCGCAGCGGCCCTCGATCCCGCGCCGGTGCGGTGTCGGATCGAGTTCGGCCGCGTGCCGTCGGAGGTATCTGGTGAAGCCCGTCCGTCCACCCGTCCGTCCCACCGGCCCGTACCGGCCCAGGTCGGGGGAGTCGCCGGTGCACTACGCCACGCCGGAGATCCAGGTGACGGCCGAGCACCTGACCGTCGCCGGCCGGCGCTATCCGGTACGGGAGCTGTCCGACCTGCGTACCGCCCGGGGGCGGCGCGATCCGCTCGGCGTGCGCGCGGCGGGCGCCACCGGCGTGGTGCTCGTCGCCGTCGTCGCGGTGCTGTACGCCACCACCCGGCCGGACCGGCCCGGCGCGGTCGGTTACCTCACCCTGGCGGCCGCGGCCGTGCTACCCGGGTTGCTGGTCGTGCTGGGGCGTCGGCTGCGCCCGCCCGACTACGAGCTGTGGGGGCACTACCGGGGGCAGACCGTGCTGCTGTTCCGCAGTGCCCGGGAACGCGAGTTCGGTCAGGTCAGCCGGGCGCTGCTGCGGGCCTGGGAGGCGGCCGGGCCGGGCGCCGGATGACCGGGCCGGCTCAGCCGGCGACCCGCTCGGGTTCCCGCTCCCGGCGGCGCTCCTGCTCCCGGATCCAGCGGGTCACCACGCGCTCCATGTAGAAGGACAGGAACGGCACGGTGCCGGCGAGCATCACCTTGACCATCCGGCCCAGCGACCATCGGGCCCGGCGGCCGAGGTCGAAGATCGTGACCAACAGGACCATGTACAACCAGCCGTGGGCGGTGCCGACGGTGGCGACCACCCGCGAGTCGTCCCAGATGTACTTCATCGGCATGCCGATCAACGTGAGCACGATCAGCGCCACGCCCACGATGTAGGCCATGACGCGGTATCTGGTCAGGGCAGCGCGCACCTGGGTTCCCATTCCTTCCGCCCGGCCGGTCAGCCGGGGTAGTCGCCGGGCCGGGCGCCGGGGTTGGCGCTCAGCCAGGACAGGTAACGGTTGTACTCGGTCAGTTCGGCGTCGCCGACCGGCTCGGCCGGCACCGCGGACCGGGCGGACCGGGCGGACCGGACCGGGCGGCGGATCCCCGGCACGGCCGACGGTGGGGCCGGTACGTCGTCCGCCGACTCGGCCGGTCGGTCGTCGCCCCGGACGGCCTGTCGCGCCTCACGAAACCATAAGAACACCACAAAACCGGCGAATATCGGCCATTCGACGGCGTACGCCCAGCTCAGGGTGTTCCCGGACGCGGCCCGGCTGACCTGCCACCAGCCGAGCCCCAGGCACGCGGTGACCAGGCCGACGGCCAGCGCGTGCCGGGCGATCCACGCCGGGGTACACAGCCGTCTCATGGGCTGAATCCTACCGACCGTCGCGCCCTTCTCCGACGCACCGTCGTAGTAGTCGCGCCGCCGGCGTACTCCGGCTCCGGGCGACCGGCGGGTCGGGACGGACGGGTTTGGTGCGGTCCGCTCTGGGCAACCGTCCAGTCGGCAACCCATTTCCGACACCCCGGGGACGATCATGACCGAATCCGTACGCGGTGGCGGTTCGCCATCGCCCGGCTCCGACGCCGGCCACGCCGCCAGCCCGGAACAGCGGGTCGCCGAGTGGGACGGCGACCACGTACACGCGGCGGCAGGGCCGGACCTGGACGGCACCGACCTGCTCGGCGTGGATCCCGCCGAACTCACCGACGACGACCTGATCCGCGAACTGCACAGCCTGCACCGGACCCGGCTGGACACCCTCCGGCACGCCGCCGACACGGCGCTGGCCAACCACCTGCGCCGCACGGCCGACCTGGAGACCGAGTACCTCGCCCGGCATCCCGGCCGGGAGATCGACCCGAGCCGGCTGCGGGACGGTGGCTGAGGTGAGCGTGCGCGACCGGTTGGCGCGGCTGCGCCGGGCGTACGCGCCGCACGAGCACCGGCCGCTGGACGGCTACCTGGTGGCCATGGGCACCTACGCGGGGGTCACCGCCACCATCGCCGGCCTGGCCCGGGCCACCGGGCGGAGCATGCCGGTCCGACCGGCAGCCGCCGACGTCGTGCTGTTGTCGATCGCCACCCACAAGCTCAGCCGGCTGTTGTCCAAGGACGCGATCACCAGCCCGCTGCGCGCACCGTTCACCAGCTACCAGAGGCCGATCGGCAGTGGCGAGGTGATGGAACAGGTACGCGACCAGGGCAGCAGCGCCAAGCACGCGATCGGCGAGCTGCTCAGCTGCCCGTTCTGCCTCGCCGTCTGGGTGGCCACCGGACTCACCGGCGGACTGGTGCTGGCCCCCCGGCTGACCCGCCTGGTGGCCACCGCGCTGACCGCCGTGGCCGCCTCCGACTTCCTCCAGATGGGGTACGCGATGGCGCAGCGGGCCGCCGAACGGGACAGCGGCGCCGGCCGGGTAGCCGGCGAGGCCGGCGGCCCGACGGGCCGGAGCGGCTGACCCGTGCCGGGCAGGGACGGGCCCGGTCAGCGCAGGGACGGGCCCGGTCAGCGTTGCATGCCGGACCAACCGCGCGGCGACTCCGGCTCGCGCCTGCCGGCGTCCGCACCGGTGATGACGTCCCCGGAGACCGCGGTCTCGTCGTGCTCGTCGGCGAAGTCGGGGTCCGCGTCGGGGTCGGACTCGCGGGGCGGCTGACCGATCGCCGGCAGGCGCTCGTCGGCCGGGTCGTGGTCGGGCAGGTCGGAATTCATCAGCGGGCTCTCTCGGCCGGAGGGACGGGGGAAGGTGACCGGTCGGGAGGTCTCACCCCGACGAGCCGCCGAGCAGTTCGGACACCTCGTCGACGGCGTACTCGCCCTCGGGGATCGCGTTGATCCGGGTGAGCAGGTCCGCCGGTACCTCGGCGGCGACGGCCCGGCGGTGGATCTCCGCCTGGGTCATCCGCTCCTGCCCCACCCACAGGCCGTCGAGCAGGTCGTCCAGGCGGCGCTGCGATGTCTCGTCGGTCACCCGGTCCGGCTACCCCGCCGCGAACCGGTCAAACACGTGACGCGGGACACCCCGACGACCCGGGAACATCCGGGCCGGGTCGCCCGTTGTGCCTTCCGTCGGTGTGTTCCAGTGTCCCCGGGCCTCACCTGAAATGCCTTCGCGGAATACCGCTCGGCTGGAGCCGCGTCGCGCCACGCGCCGAGAGGCGACCTGCACACCGACATCCGCGTCGCCCCGGGCAGTCGCCCGGGGCGACGCGTTTCCAGCGGTGTGGCCATGTTTCTCCACCCGGCGTGCCGGGGTAACACCGCGGGCATGAGCAAGCGCAGCGAGCGAATCATCGGGCCCGGTGCGAGTGGCCGTCCGGAGCGCAGCGGAGGACGGGCATGAGCGACGAGCGCAACGAGGCGGACCGGGTCGACGGGCGGGCGGAGCACCTGCTGCCCGAGGAGCGGGCCGTCGGCAGCGACAACCCGCGGGCCCAGGCAGCGGCCATCCTCGCCGACTCCGACGTCCGCGAACACGATCCGGACGCCGCACCGGACACCTTCCTGGAACGCCGGACCTCGGAGCAGACGGTCACCCCGTCGGAACCGCCGGACTGACCGCCCCACCACCGCGCCCCCACCACCGCGTCTCGATCGCACCGCGTGGCGGGCGCCCGGGCGGGCACCCGGACGGGCCGCGATCCGATACCGTCACCCCCATGCCCGAGACCGGTTTCCCCTGGCCGATCGAGACCATCCGACTGGACAACGGCTTGCGCGTGGTCGTCAGCGAGGACCGCACCGCACCCGTGGTGGCCGTCAACCTCTGGTACGACGTCGGCTCGCGCCACGAGCCGGCCGGCCAGACCGGGTTCGCCCACCTCTTCGAGCACCTGATGTTCGAGGGCTCGGTGAACGTGGCCAAGACCGAGCACATGCGGCTGGTCCAAGGTTCGGGCGGCTCGCTCAACGCCACCACCAACCCGGACCGCACCAACTACTTCGAGACCATGCCGTCGGAGCACCTCGAACTGGCGCTCTGGCTGGAGGCCGACCGGATGGGCGGCCTGGTCCCGGCGCTCACCCAGGAGACGCTGGACAACCAGCGCGAGGTGGTCAAGAACGAGCGGCGCCAGCGGTACGACAACGTGCCGTACGGGGACGCCTGGCTGCGGCTGCTGCCGATGCTGTACCCGCCCGGGCACCCGTACCACCACGCCACGATCGGCTCGATGGCCGACCTCGACGCCGCCGAACTGGCCACCTTCCAGGCGTTCCACTCGACGTACTACGCGCCGAACAACGCCGTGCTGACGGTGGTCGGAGACGTCGGCGCGGCCGAGGTCTTCGCCCTGGCCGAGAAGTACTTCGGCGGGCTGGCCCCCCGACCGGACATTCCGGCCGCCCCGCCGACCGACCTCGGCCCGGTGACCGGTGGGCCGGTCCGCGAGACGGTTTCCGGCGACGTACCGGCACCCCGGATCTATCAGGCGCACCGCACGTACCCGTTCGGGACCGACGGCTACGACGCCGTGACGGTGCTCGCGCTGGTGCTCGGCGGTGGTCGCGGCAGCCGGCTCTACCGGCGGCTGGCCGACGGCGCCCGGCTGGCCCAACCCGACAACATCGGCGCGTACGGGGTGGACCTCCGGTACGCCCCGGCGCCGTTGATCGTCACCGCGACCGCCCGGGCCGGGGTGACCGCGGCGGACCTGGAGGCCGGGCTGGCCGAGGTGCTGGACGGATTCGCGGATGAACCGGTGACCGAGGAGGAGTTGGACCGGGCCAAGGCCCTGCTCACCACCGGCTGGTGGCGCCAACTGGCCACCGTGGACGGCCGCGCCGACCTGCTCAGCCGGTACGCCGTCCAGTTCGGCGACCCGGCCCGCGCGGCCGACCGGTTGCCCGGCTGGCTGTCGGTGGACGCCGACCGCGTCGCCGAGGCGGCCGGCCGGATGCTCCGCCCCGAGGACCGGGTCACCCTGACCTACCTGCCAGAACGTGAGGTGAAGTCGTGACCCTGATCACCCGACGTCCCGGTCCGGGGCCGGCCCGGCCGTACCGGTTTCCCGCGGTCGTCCGCCGCGCGGTGGCCGGCGGCCAGGTGGTCGCGGCCCACCTGCCCGGACACAACCTCGCCGTGGCCGCGCTGCTGCTGGACGCCGGCGCGGGGCGGGAGCCGCTCGGCCGGGAGGGACTGGCCGGGGTGGTGGCCAAGGCGCTGGAGGAGGGCACCACCCGGCGCGACGCGACCGCCTACGCGCTCGCCCTGGAGGGCCTGGGCACCGAGCTCTCCATCGACCTGGACTGGGACTCGTTCCGGGTCGGTGTGCAGGTCCCGCCGGACCGGCTGGTGGCCGCCGTCGAACTGCTCGCCGAGGCGGTCCGCACCCCGCGGCTCGACCCGGACGACGTCACCCGGGTCCGCGACGACGAGGTGACCGCGCTGCGGATGTACTGGGCCAACCCGGGTCCCCGGGCGGACGCGACGCTGCGGGGTGACATCTTCGGCGCGGACCTTCGGCACGGTCGGCCGATGGACGGTGACCCGGAGTCGGTGGCCGCCGTCACCGTCGACGACGTGACCCGGTTCCACGCCGACCGGCTGACCCGGCCCGGCACCCTGCTCGTCGCCGGCGACCTGGACCGGCTGGACCTGGCCGCCCTCGGCCAGGCGGCGTTCGCCGGCGCGGCCGGGGAGCCGGCCGAGGTCGAGGGCCCGGTGGACGTCGCGATCCGCGACCGGCGCCGGATCATCCTGGTCGACCGGCCCGGCTCGGTGCAGTCCACCCTCCGGCTCGGGCACGCTGCCCCGCACCGGGCCCACCCGGACTACGTCCCGATGACGCTGGCCGGAACGGTGCTGGGCGGGGCCTTCACCTCCCGGCTCAACCATCTGATCCGCGAGGTGCGCGGCTATACGTACGGGATCCGGGGTGACTTCGGGTTATCCCGACGGTTCGGCAGGTTCGTCGTCGGCGCCGGGGTGCAGACCGCGGTGACCGCGCCGGCGGTGATCGACGCGGTCGGCGAGATCGCCCGTACCCGGGCGACCGGGGTGACCGAGGACGAGTTGGCGGTGGCCCGTTCCTGGCGGGCCGGGCAACTGTCGGTCGAGTTGCAGAGCCCGTGGTCGATCGTCAGCGCCCTGGGCACCCTGGTGCTCTACGGGCTGCCGGACGACTACCACGCCCGGCTGCGCGACGAGTTGCTCGCCGCAACCGTGGCCGGGGTCTCGGCGGCCGCCGCCACGCACCTGCACCCGGAGGGACTGACCCTGGTGGTGGAGGGCGACGCGGCGGTGATCCGGGACGACCTGATCGCCGCCGGCCTCGGTGAGGTGGTCGACGCCGCGGGCTGAGCCGGAGATGGGAACCGGTTGGGACCCTCGGGCCCGCCTGGGTAGCCTCGCCGTCATGAGAATCGGCATTGTGGGTGCTACCGGCCAGGTCGGCAGCGTGATGCGACGGATGCTGGCCGAGCGTGACTTCCCGGCCGACGAGCTGCGGCTGTTCGCCTCGGCCCGGTCGGCCGGCCGGGAACTGCCCTGGCGGGACTCGTCGGTGCCGGTCGAGGACGCGGCGACGGCCGACTACCGGGGGCTGGACATCGTGCTCTTCTCGGCCGGCAAGGGCTCGTCCCGGGAACTGGCGCCCCGGGTGGCCGAGGCCGGTGCGGTCGTGATCGACAACTCGTCCGCCTGGCGGATGGACCCGGACGTGCCGCTGGTGGTCGCCGAGGTCAACCCGCACGCCGCCGCGGTACGCCCGAAGGGGATCATCGCGAACCCGAACTGCACCACCATGGCCGCGATGCCGGTGCTGCGCCCGCTGCACGCCGAGGCCGGGCTGGTCGGCATGGTGGTCGCCAGCTACCAGGCGGTCTCCGGCTCCGGGTTGGCCGGCGTCGCCGAGCTGGACGAGCAGGTCCGCAAGGTGGCCGAGCGGGCCACCGAGCTGACCTTCGACGGCGCCGCGGTGGAACTGCCGGCACCCCGGCTGTACGCCGAGCCGATCGCCTTCAACGTGCTCCCGCTCGCCGGCTCGCTTGTCGACGACGGGTCGGCGGAGACCGACGAGGAGCAGAAGCTGCGCAACGAGAGCCGTAAGATCTTGGAGATCCCCGACCTGAAGGTCTCCGGCACCTGTGTCCGGGTGCCCGTGTTCACCGGCCACTCGCTCCAGGTGAACGCCCGGTTCGCCGGCCCGCTCACCCCGGGTCGGGCCCGGGAACTGCTCGCCACCGCACCCGGCGTGACGCTGACCGAGGTGCCCACCCCGCTGCGGGCGGCCGGGCAGGATCCGACCTTCGTGGGCCGGATCCGGGCGGACGAGACGGTCGAGCACGGGTTGGCCCTCTTCCTGTCCGGCGACAACCTGCGCAAGGGCGCGGCGCTGAACGCCGTACAGATCGCCGAACTGGTGGCCGCCGCGCGCTGAGCGCCGTCCGTCATCCGTTGCCGCCCGCCCCGCCCGATCCGGTGGGTGGGCGGACCTTTCCGCCCACCGGCAATCGGTGCGGACTTCGCCGTTACCTTCCGGTCGCGCCGGGTACACCGCGGCGACCGTGGCCCGCGTGACGCGGCGGCCAGCCATCAGGTGAGAGGGGGCGGGGGATGACCACTGTCGGGGAGTTCATGACGACCCGGTTGGTGACCATGGACGGCGAGGACACGCTCTGCGCCGCCGCGCAGGAGATGCGCGACCGGGCCATCGGGGACGTGATCGTCACGGACGGGGACGACGTGATCGGCATCGCCACGGACCGGGACATCACGGTACGCGGCATCGCCGAGGGGCTGGACCCGAACACCACCAAGCTCAACCAGATCATCAGCCAGGACATCGTCACCGTCACGCAGTACGACGACGCGGTGGCCGCCGCGGACCTGATGCGCACCTACGGCGTACGCCGGTTGCCGGTGATCGACGAGGGTCGGTTGATCGGTCTGGTCTCGCTGGGCGATCTGGCCGTGGAACGGGAACCGCAGTCGGTGCTGGCCGACATCAGCGCGGACGAGCCGAACAACTGAGCGGGGCGCAGTCGATGGAGGACGCCGCTGCCCGGTTCTTCGAACGACTCGACCGGCTCCGGGGCGAGCCGCTGCTGCGGAAGGTGCGCGGGACGGTGCGGATCGACGTACGGCAGGGGCCGAGCACCGAACACTGGATGGTCCGCTTCGACCGGGGGGACGTCACCGTGTCCCGGGACGACGGCCCGGCCGACAGCGTCGTGACGACCGATCCCGAGTTGTTCGAACAGATCGTCGGGGGCGAGGAGAACGGCATCGCCGCGATGCTGCGTGGCGCCATGCAGGTCGCCGGTGACCTGCGGTTGGTCCTCACGCTGGAACGGCTCTTCCCGGGACCGCCCGACTCGCGCGGAAGGGGCCGTGGCCCGTGCGGGCGCGGGGCGGTCACGGAGGGGGCCGGGCCGAGATGAACGGACAGAAGATCTCGATTCTGGACGGTAACACCTTCGTCGTCTCCGACGGTCGGGGCGACATCGAGGCGACCCCGAGCGAGCCGACCGGGCTCTTCTCGATCGACACGCGGTTCCTCTCCCGCTGGGTGTTGACCATCAACGGCCAGCGGCTCGACCCGCTCTCCTTCGACGACCTCCAGTACTACGAGGCGCGGTTCTTCCTGGTGCCCGGCGGGACGGCGCCGAACATCGACGCGAAGCTGTCGGTGATCCGGGAACGCACCATCGGGGACAGCTTCGAGGAGCAGTTGACCATCCTCAACCACGACGAGGAGCCGGTGCGGCTGGAGGTCCGGATGGAGGCGGGCGCCGACTTCGCCGACCTGTTCGAGATCAAGGACGAGATCCTGGAGAAGACCGGCGAACGCTACGCCGTGGTGGAGGAGGGCGCGTTGCGCCTCGGTTATCATCGGGAGACCTACCGTCGGGAGACGGTGATCTCCTCCAGCGAGCCGGCCCGGTACGACGAGCACGGCTTCAGCTATTCGATCCAGGTGCAACCGCAGTCCCGCTGGGAGACCGAGATCCAGGTCCGGACGCAGGCCATCGGGCCGAGCGGTCAGGACCTGCGGATCGGGCTGCGGGCGCACGGCGAGGACCGGAAGAAGGGCCTGGAGGAGGACCTGCGGACGTGGATCGCGAACGCGCCGCGGATGGTGTGCGAGTGCGAGCCGCTCGCCGAGACGTACGAGCGGAGCCTGGTGGACCTGGCGGCGTTGCGCTTCTCGCCGTTGTCGCTCGGCCGGGAGGCGTTGCCCTCGGCCGGTCTGCCCTGGTTCATGACCATGTTCGGCCGGGACAGCATCTTCACCTGCCTGCAGACCCTGCCGTTCACGCCGCAGATGTCGGTCACCACGCTGCGCATCCTGGCCACCCTGCAGGGCACCCGGTTCGACGACTTCCGGGACGAGGACCCGGGCAAGATCCTGCACGAGATGCGGTACGGCGAATCCGCCTCGTTCGAGGAACAGCCGCACTCGCCGTACTACGGCACCGCCGACGCCACGCCGCTGTTCGTCGTGCTGCTCGACGAGTACGAACGGTGGACCGGTGACGTCGCCCTGGTGCGCGAGTTGGAGTACGAGGCCCGGGCGGCGCTGACCTGGATCGACGAGCACGCCGACCTGGTCGGCAACGGCTACATCTGGTACGAGCCGCGCAACAGGAAGACCGGCCTGGCCAACCAGTGCTGGAAGGACTCCTGGGACGCCATCTCCTACTCCGACGGCGAGTTGCCGGGCTTCCCCCGGGCCACCTGCGAACTGCAGGGTTACGCGTACGACGCGAAGGTGCGTGCCGCGCGGCTGGCCCGCGAGATCTGGCACGACGAGGCGTTCGCCGACCGGTTGGAGCGCCAGGCGGCCGAGCTGAAGGAACGGTTCAACCGCGACTGGTGGGTCGCCGACGGCGAGTTCTACGCGCTCGGCCTGGACCCCGACGGCCGGCGGGCGGACGTCCTGTCGTCCAACCTCGGGCATCTGCTCTGGAGCGGCATCGTCACCCCGGAACGGGCCGGTCGGATCGCTGAGCACCTGCTCGGTCCGCGGCTGTTCTGCGGTTGGGGGGTGCGTACCCTGGCCACGGGTGAGGCCCGGTACAACCCGATCGGCTACCACAACGGCACGGTGTGGCCGTTCGACAACTCGTTCATCGCCTGGGGGCTGCGCCGCTACGGGTTCGCCGAGGAGGCGGCCCGGATCGCCGAGGGCATCATCAGCGCGGCGGGCTTCTTCAAGGGCCGGTTGCCGGAGGCGTTCGCCGGCTACGAGCGGTGGCTCACCCGTTATCCCGTGCAGTACCCGACCGCCTGCAGCCCACAGGCATGGTCGACCGGTACGCCGTTGCTGCTGCTGCGGACGATGCTCGGTCTGGAGCCGCACGAGGGACACCTCGCCGTCGAGCCGGTGCTGCCGGTCGACATGGGCCGCATCGAGTTGCTCGACATCCCGGGCCGCTGGGGCCGGGTGGACGCGTTCGCCCGCGGCCGGTTGGGGCCCGACCGCCGCTGACCCGCCGCCGCTGACCGCTGCGGCCGATCGCCGTCCGCGTCGTCAGGCGCGCGTGATCCAGCGGAACCGCACCCGGTAACCGGGTCGGGCCTGGGCCACCAGCCACATGTCGTCCGGGTGCACCGCGCCCACCACCGGGTAACCGCCGGTGGTGGGCGCGTCGGCCAGGAAGACCAGGGGTTGGCCGCCCGGCGGGATCTGGACCGACCCGCGTGCCATGCCCTCGCTCGGCAGTTGGCCGGTGCGCGTGCCGGGCACGGCCGGCCCGGCGAGTCGCACCCCGATCCGGTTGCTCTCGGCCGTGACCCGGTAGTCGGCCCCGCTCATCGCGCGCAGGGCTCGGTCGCCGAACCAGTCGTCGCGCGGTCCGCGGTACAGCCGCAGCCGCAGCGGATCGGGGATGGCCGGCCGCGGCGCCACGTCCACCGGTGCCGGCATCGCCCGGACCGGCCCGACCGGCAGTCGCTGCCCGGCGGCCAGCGGTGCCGGCCCGATCCCGGACAGCAGATCGGTCGACCGGCTGCCCAGCACCGGTGGCACGTCGATCCCGCCGGCCACCGCCAGGTAGCCGCGTACCCCGCGCTCGGCCGGGCCGACGGTCAGGGTGGCGCCGGCCGGCACCCACTGCGGGCGGTCCAGGCCGGCGGGTCGGCCGTCGACCCGGACCGCCGCGGGCGCGCCGGTCACCGCCACCCAGCGTCCGGCGGTGAGTCGCAGGTCGGCGCCGAGCAGCGTGGTCTCGACCCCGGCGGCGTCCTCCGGGTTGCCCACCAGCCGGTTGGCCAGCCGGAGGCTGTCCGGGTCGGCGGCACCGGACCGGGGCACGGCCAGGTGGGCCAGCCCCGGCCGGCCGAGGTCCTGCACGGTGCTCAACGGCCCCGGGCGAACCACCACCAGCGCTGCCCGGTTCACGGCCGCTCCGCCGTGAACCTGACCCGGGTGCCGGGGGCCAGCAGCGCCGGCGGGTCGCGGGTGGCGTCGAAGAGTCGTACGGCGGTCCGGCCGATGAGCTGCCAGCCGCCCGGTGACGAGCGGGGGTACACGCCGGTGTACTCGCCGGCGAGTCCGACCGCACCGGCCGGCACCGCCGAACGCGGCTCGGGCCGGCGCGGCACGCGCAACCACTCGGGCAGGCCGGTCAGGTAGCCGAAGCCGGGGGAGAAGCCGCAGAACGCGACGGTGAACTCGGTGCCGGTGTGCGCGGCCACCACCCCGGCGGGGGTGCGGCCGGTCAGCGCGGCGACCTCGGCGAGGTCCGGGCCGTCGTACCGGACCGGGACGCGGACCACCGGACCGGCGGCGTCGGTGGCCGGGACCGCGCGGTCCCACCCGGCCAGCAGTCGGCTCAGCTCCGCCCGGCCCGGGCCGGGGGACGCGCAGTCGAGCAGCACGGTCCGGGCACCCGGCACCAGGTCGACCACGCCGGGCAGCGCGCCCCGCCCGCGCAGCGCGGCGAGGTGCCGGTGCAACCGGTCGGCGGCGGGCCCGCTGTCCACCTCGACCAGCCAGGACCAGCGGCCGGCGCGGCGCAGCAGCGGTCCGGCCGGTTCGCCCGTCGCCACCGCTACCGTCCGTCCGGGGCGTCGGCGACGGCGGCGACCACCTGGCGCATCGAGTCGGCCAGGTAGCTGTCCAGCGTGGCCCGGGCCCGGTCCAGGTCGCCGGCCCGCAGCCGGTCGGCGATGTCGTGGTTGCGCCGCAGGTACGGCTCGTGGAACGCCCGCGGATCGACCAGGGCGAGGAAGCCCAGCCGCAGCTCGGTCATCAACCGCCGGAAGAAGTCGTCCGCCCGGGTGCTGCCCTGGGCGGCCACGATCGCGGCGTGGAAGCGCAGGTTGGCGGTGCCGGCGGCCAGCCAGTCGTCGCCCGCGGCGGCCCGGTCGCCGGCCGCCAGCGGTCCGGCCAGCGTCGCCGGTTCGAGCGCGCAGGTGCCGGTCCGCAGCCCGTCGAGGGTGGCGAACTCCAGCATCCGGCGCAGGCCGTAGATCTCCCGTACGTCGGCGGTGGTCAACCGGCGGACCACCACCCCCTTGTGCGCGGCGTACGACAGCAGGTGCTCGTTCACCAGGGTCCGGTAGGCCTCCCGAACGGTGTTCCGGGAGACGCCCAGGGCCCGCGCGAGGCTGGTCTCCGGCAGCGCCGTACCGGGGCGGAACCGGCCGGCGAAGATGTGCTCGCGGATCGCCTCGGCCGCGCGCTCGGCGGCGGTCGGAACCGGGGTGAGGGCCGGCAGACCGGCCAGCTCGGTTTCGGCCGGCCGGGCGCGGGACGGCCTGGTCATCGACGCCTCCGGTTCCGAATGGTGGGCAAATTGTAGAACAACCTACATCCAACGGTCTACGCTGGCGGTCGGTCGTAAGGCGGGTGAGCCCTCGACGGTGCGCTGGCGGGCGCGCCAGGCGGCCACTGCGGGCAACCGGCGAACGGGATGCCGAATCGGGACCGGAATGGGGTGTTTGGCGTGAGCGGGGACGACGCGATGACGCGGGCGGTCGAGGCGGTCGGCGCGGCGGCGACCGAGGCGCACCGGGCCAGCCCGTCGCTGGCCACGGCCACCGACGGGCAGATCGACGCCGCGCTCCGGGCGATGGCCCGGCTCCTGGTCGAAGCCGCCGAGCCGGTGCTGGCCGCCAACCGGGAGGACCACCGCGCCGCCGTCGCCGGCGGGATGGGCGGTGGCCTGCTCGACCGGCTCCGACTGGACGAGGCCCGGCTGCGCGAGATGGGTGACCAGTTGCTGGCGCTGGCCGACATCCCCGCCGAGCCGGCCCGCCGGCCGGTGCGGCGGCTCGACGACGACCTGGTGGTGCAGGAGTGGCGCCGCCCGGTGGGCGTGATCGGGGCCAACTTCGAGGCCCGCCCCAACGTGGTCGTCGACATCGCGTCCCAGCTGGTGAAGTCGCGCAACGCCGGGGTGCTGCGCACCGGCTCGGCCGCGCTCGGTTCGGCCGTCGCGCTGATCGACCACGTGGTCGCGCCGGCGCTGGCCGAGGCCGGCCTCGACCCGGCGGCCGTGCAACTGCTCCGCCTGCCGGGCCGGGAGTCCGCCGCGGCCCTGGTCCGGCAGCCCCGACTGCTGCCGTTGGTCATCCTGCGCGGCAGCGGGGAGAGCACCCGCAGCCTGGCCGAGCAGGCGGCGCTGGCCGGGGTGCGAACCCTGGCGCACGCCGACGGGGGTGCGGTGCTCTACCTGCACCCGTCCGCCGACCGGCGGCGTGCGGTCGAGCTGGTCGAGCGGAGCATCGACCGGCTGGGCGTGTGCAACCGGCTCAACCTGTTGCTGGTCGACACCGCTGTCTGGGACGAGCTGGTGCCGACCGTGCTGGACCTGTTCGCCCGGCACGAGCCAAAGATCACCGCCTCGTTGCCGCCGCACGAGCACCCGATCGGCTTCGAGTGGGCGCTCGACGACGGCAACGAGGCGACCGTGACGGTCGCGCCGGCCACCGGTCCGGCCGACGCCGCCCGGATCGCCAACCAGGAGACATCCGGCCTGGCCGCCGCGATCGTCGCGGAGGATCCGGCCGCCGCGGCCGAGTTCCTCACCGGGTACGCCGGTACGGGCGGCTTCTGGAACGCGACCACCCGGCTGCTGGACGGCTTCAAGCTGCTCTCCGTGCCGGAGACCGGGATCAACATCGACCGGGTGCCCGGCCCGCGCGGCCCGGTCACCTTCCGCGACCTGTCCCTGCGGCAGTACGTCGTCGTGCCCGCCGACCTCGCCGCGCACCTCGGCACGGAGTAGGGCGACCCCGCCGCCCGGGCCGGGCCGGACCGGCCGGTCGACCCGGCGGCGCGGGCCGGGCTCCGGGTGGTGGCCGACCGCGACGTCGGGCCCGGCCGGACCGGCCGGTCCGGGCCGGCCGGGCAGCGCGGTCAGCGGCTGGCGGCGAAGGCATCCACGCCGGTGAGGTCGGCCGACAACCGCCACAGCCGCGCGGCCTGCTCGGGATCGACCGCCCAGTCGTGGACGCCGCCGGTGGCATGGTCGGCACCGGCCGGCTCGGCGATGTCGCAGTCCTCGCAGTAGACGCCGCCCAGGCCGGCCAGCCGCGGCGAGGTGGCCGCCCACACCTGCGTCGCGGCACCCTGCTCCGGGGTCTTGAAGTCGGGGTTGAGCGGGTTGCCGTCGGCGTCGATCCAGCCGAACGCCACCATCTCCTCCTTCGCCAGGTGGCGCTGCAGCGGGGTCAGGATGCCGCCCGGGTGCACGGCGAACGCCCGTACGCCCCGGTCCCGGGCCAGCTCGTCGAGGTGCACGGCGAACAGCACGTTCGCGGTCTTGGCCTGCCCGTAGGCCGCCCACTTGTCGTAACCGTGCGCGAACTGCACGTCGTCCCAGCGGATCCCGCTGCGCCGGTGCCCGCCGGAGGAGACCGAGACGACCCGCGCCCCGCCCGGGACGATCGCCGGCCACAGCCGCTGCACCAGCGCGTAGTGGCCCAGGTGGTTGGTGGCGAACTGGGCCTCCCAACCGGGGCCGACCCGGGTCTCCGGACAGGCCATGATGCCGGCATTGTTGATCATGATGTCGATGGTCCGGCCCGAGGCGAGGAACCGGTCGGCGAACTCGCGGACGCTGTCCAGATCGCCGAGGTCCAGCTCGTCGACCTCGACGCGGGCCGACCCGTCCAGCGCCTGCCGGGCGGTGTCCGGCCGCCGGGCCGGCACGACGACGTGCGCGCCGGCGCCGGACAGGGCGCGGGTGGTCTCCAGGCCGATGCCGGAGTAGCCCCCGGTGACCACCGCGAGTTTCCCGGTCAGGTCGATCCCGCGCAGCACCTCCCCGGCGGTGCTGCGGAAGTCGAATTCCGACCCGATCTTGTGCTGAGGTGTCGTCGTCATGCCTTCGACCGTACGAATTCGAGCGCACTCGAGGTCAAGCCTCGCCGGCGGCGGTGGCCGACCCACTACTTGACAAGCGACGTCAAGTACTTGACACTCCTTGCCAAGGAGGGAGGCTCCGCCATGCCACCGACCCGCGACGAGGTGACCGAGCAGCTGGTCCGGCTGCTCGACATCCGGCTGCTCGACCCGTTGGAGATCCTGCTCGACGGCGACGACACCGTCGACGCGATGCGCGTCGTGCTCCGGGCCCGGGCCCGGGACTGGGCGACCCGGATCGCGACCGGCGACGACTCGGCCGCCCTGGGCACGATCATGCGACTGCTGTCGACGCTGTATCCGGACGACGGTCCGTTCGACCCGCCCGCGGACTGGTGGCGTACGCCGCTGGGTCGGACGGTCGCGTACCGGGTCGGCCACCCGACCGCCGTCTCGGTCTCGTACGCGGTCGCCGGTGCCATGCTCGGGATCACCCGGCAGGGCGTCCACGACCTGGTCACCCGGGGGAAGTTGGCCCGGCATCCGGACGGCGGAGTGATCCCCACGTCGGTCCGGGACCGGCTGCGCCGGCCCTCGGCGGGAAGGAAGGTTGAGAACGATGCGTGACCTGACGGTGGAATCCGGCCCGGTGCCGATCGCGGTCCGGGACTTCGGCGGCGCCGGACTGCCGGTGCTGCTGTTGCACGGCGCCGGCGCCAACCTGGTGAGCATGACCGGGCTGGCCGACCTGCTCCGCCCGGCGCACCGGGTGGTGGCGGTCGACCTGCGCGGCCACGGCCACTCCGGGGACGGCCGGTGGGACTGGGCCGACGTACTGTCCGATCTGGACGTCGTCGTCGCGGCGCTCGACCTGAAGGCCCCGGCCGTGGTCGGCCTCTCGCTGGGCGGGATGCTCGCCGCGCTGTGGGCGGCGCGGCACCCGGAGTGCCCGGGCGCGGTCAGCCTGGACGGCAACCCGGCACCCACCCGGCCGGCGCAACTGCCCGGCCTGGACCCGGAACGGGCGGGCGCCGAACTGGCCCGGCTGCATGCCGCGTTCGACGCCATGACCACGGCGCTCGCCGCGCCGCTCGGCGCCGAGCAGCTCGACCAGGCGCGGGCCGGCCAGCGGGCAATGGCCCAGCGGTACGGCATCGATCCGGCGGTCTGGGTGGCGGCCTTCGACCGCAACCTGTCCACCCGGGACGGGAGCACCAGGATGCGTCCCGGCCCGGAACTGCTCGGTCAGCTCCGCCCGGCCATGGACGCGCTCGACCTCGACCCGGTGTACCGCGGGGCGACGTGTCCGCTGCTGCTCGTCCAGGCGACGGTGGATCTGCCGGAGCAGCGGCCCTTCGCCGACCTGTACGCCGCATACCGCCGGTACCTGGCCGGCCGGATCGCCGCGGCGGCCGAGGCCAACCCCGCCCTGCGGGTGGTGCACCTGGCCGGGGCCAGCCACGCGATGACCGCCGAGCAACCCCACCGGATCGCCGAGCTGATCACCGACCTGCTGGCGTCCCGTGGCTGACCACCGCGGGCGGCTCAGACCGCCGAGCCCGGATGCCGTTCGGCGGCCCGCCGGACCCGCTCGATCCGCCCGGTGCCCCGCGACCCACGCGGCGACCGGCGGTAGTAGTCGTCCCGGTGCAGGAACTCGACGAGCAGCGCCCCCGGCAGATCGACGCCGCGGTACGGGTCGGCCAGCTCGTCGCTGAACAGGCTGGCCCGGGTGCGGGCGGTCAACGCGTCCCGCTCGGGCGGGGTCAGCTCGACCGTGCCCGGGTGGGTCAGCCGGAAGCCGGCGACCGCCCGCCGGACCAGGTGCCCCAACTCCCGGACCGTGCCGTTCGTGCCGAGCGGGTCACCGCCGACGGCCAACGTCGGCCGGCCGGCCGCGCGCAGCGCGTCGCAGACGATCAGCAACTGCTCCGGCCGTCCCGGTGTCACCGGCCGGGGCCGGCCGGTCGTGCGCGGGCCGGCGGGCGGACGGTCGCCATCCGCCGGCCGGGGCCGGGAAGCCGGTCGGTCGGCCCCGGCCGGGCTCAGGTGCAGCCGGGCGGGCCACTGCCAACAAATCTGGCCGGTGGCGACCCGGGCGTTCACCCGGCCGGCCCGGCGCCGGTGCCGGGGCGCGGCGGCGCCCGCGACCGGGGCGGCGTCGAGGTCCCAACCGGCGCAGACGTACGCCAACCGGCGGTCGGTGACCACCAGGTCGGTGGGCCGGGGCAGCGTCCAGCTCAACGTGGCGTCGTCGACGGTCCGGCCGAGCAGGTAGCCGGCCAGCTCGACCCGGCCGTGCCACAGCACCTGCTCGTCGGTGTCCAGGACGATCCGACCCCGCCAGTCCAGCTCCGGATACGAGGCGTCGTCCGTCTCCGGATCGTCAAAGCGGTGCGGCCGGATGAAGAACGGCGCGGCGTTGGCTTTCATCGGGGAAGGGCCTCCCGTCGAGGAACTTCTTCCCGATCAGCGTGCCGGCCCGGGTACGCGGTGTCATGACGGTCGTTGAGGGGTCAACTTATCGGGTGCCGCGTACGACCGGTAGGTGCCGATCTCGTCCGGCCGGATGAGTCCGTCCTCGATCGCCCGGGCGAGCAACGCGGCTTTCGTCGCCGCCGGCCGGCCCGCCCGGGCGTATTTCAACCGCGCCCGGTCGACGTACTGCTTCACGGTGTGTTCACTGATCCGCATCCGCCGGGCCACCGACGCCTTCGACATCGACTGGAACCACAGCAGCAGCGCCTCACGCTCCTGATCGGACAGGGCGGGGCGGTCCGAGCGGCGGTCGCCGACGATGGCCCCGGCCAGTGACGGCGGCACGTACGGCCGGTCGCTGGCCGCCGCCACCACCGTCGCCACGCAGTGCTCCCGCCCCTCGTGCTTGGCGAGAAAGGCGACCGCGCCGGCGTCCAACACCGCCAGGATGGTCTCCTGCCCGGTGTGCTCGGAGTACACCACCACCCGCCGGCCGGCCGCGCACAACTCGGCCACCTTGTCGATCGCCATCCGACCGTGCAGTCGCAGGTCGAGCAGGATCACGTCGGCCGGCTGCTCGGTGGCCCGCAACACCGCGTCCGGATCGTCGCCGGTGGCGACCACGTCGAGCCGTGGCTCGCTGGCCAGCCAGGACCGCACCCCCTCCACCACCACCGGATGGTCGTCCACGATCGCGACGGTGATCCGCGTCGGTTCGTCGGTCATCTCGCCCGCCACCGGGTCTGCGTCCATGTCATGTCCTCGTCCTGCTCGTGGAACTGCTCGATCAGGTCGTCCGGCGGTGGCGTGCCGACACCGCCCCCGGGCGGGGTCGGGTCCCGCCCGTTCGCGCCGCCGACGGTCGGGGCGACCAGGCTGACCGCGACCTCGTCGGGCTGGGCCACCACGGTGAGCCGGGCCCAGTCCCGGGCGTTCGCCAACGCGGTGGCGAGCGGTTCGGCGAGTCGCCGCCTGATCCGTACCGGCAACTCCGGCGGATCACCGACGGCGACGAACTCGACCGGCACGCCGCGGCGCTCGGCGATGTCGACGCAGGCCCGCAACTCGTGCAGCAGCGGATCCGGCACGTCGTCCGACTCGGCGATCAGCCGGCGCAACCGGGACGCCTCCAGGGCGCACCGCCGCTGCACGGCGGGATCCGCCGGGTCGGCCCGGCCGTCGGCCAATTCGGCCAGGAGCGCTCCGGCGGTGCGGCTGATCCCGGACAGCCGTTCCCGGCGTTCCCGCAGCGCCCGATCGGCGGCCTCACGTTCGGCCTGTACGGCGGCCCGGGCCGCGGCGGTGGCCGCGGTGGACCCGGCCAGCGTGCCGAGCGCACCGGCGGCGACGGCCAGCGCGACCTGCAACACCGTCGTGCCGTAGACGAACATCACCCAGCGGCTGACGTCCGCCGCGCCGCCCGGGCCGGCGCCCAGCACCGCGGCCAGTGCGATCGCCGCCCCGGCGGCGAGCACCGCGATCAACCGGCTGACCGGCCGTCCCCACAGCACCAGCACGGCGAACCAGCCGAGCGTCCCCCAGGACCAGTTGGCGCCGCTGAAGAAGCGGGTCGGCGGGACGGCGGCGAACACCGCCGCGTGCACCAGCAGCAGCACGGCCACCGCCGGCCAGACCGGCAACCGGGTGCCCCGGAACAGGTGGGCGGTGGCGACCAGCCCGACGACGGCGACGACCAGCCAGCCCGTACCGGCCACCCACGGGTGGCGGTAGCCGGACCAGCCGACCACGATCGCCGGCAGGTTGATCACCAGATGCCAGACGAAGGCGATCACCACCGCGGCGATCCGGACGCCGCGTTCGGAGGTGACCGAGACCGCCGTGACCGCGCCGGTCGTCGGGTCGTCCCCGCGGGGGATCGGGTCGGCGGTCATCGGGCCGGCCAGACCAGACGTACCCGGGTGCCGTGACCCGGGGCGGAGATCACCTCGGCCCGACCGCCGACGGTCGCCATCCGGCCGTGGATCGACTCGCGCAGGCCGTACCGGTGGGTCGGGACCGTGCCCGGGTCGAAGCCGGGGCCGTCGTCCGTCACCTCGACCACCACCCTGCCGTCGCCGCCGCGCAGTCGCACGCCGGCCGCGCTGCCCGGCGCGTGCCGCTCCACGTTGGACAACGCCGCGGCCAGGCTGCCGGTGATGGCGTCGGCGACCGCCGGCGGTACGGCACACTCGTCGAGGTCGGTGACCACCGGTTGCCGGGGCAGCCGGTCCAGGGCGGTACGCACCCGGTCGGCGAGCGGTTCGCGGACGTCGGTCGGGCGGTCGGCGCCGGCGGACCGCGCCCCGGTCAACTCGATAAGCGTGCGCAGGTCGGAGTGGGCCCGCTCGCGCAGCCCGGCCGAGCCGGCGGTCACCGCGCCGAGGCCGACCACGGTGAGGGTGGACAGCACGGTGTCGTGCAGGTCCCGGTTGTGCTGGCGCTCCGCCTCCCGGGCGGCGCGGTCCAGCAGGGCCTGCCGGGAGACCCGCTGGAATCCGGCGAACGCCTCGTCGGCCAGTCGGCTGCCGCGCCGGGCCAGATAGGTCAACCCGGCGCCGGAGAACGTCTGGACGGTCAGCGTGCCGGCGTGCGCGACCGCCTCCGGGTCGGCACCGGCGAGGTGCGCGCCGAGCGCGTACGCCCCGACGACGAGCAGTCCGGTCGGGATCGACCGGGACGCCGGCAGCCCCAGCTGGGCGACGATGACCGAGGTGCTGGCCAGGATCGCCACCCAGCTCACCTCGCCGGGCAGCACCTCGGCGGCGACCAGGTGCCGCATCAGCAGGCAGGTGACCACGGTGAGCGTGACGTCGACGGTCACCAGCCGCCCGGTCAGCCCGTGCCGCAGCGTCCACCGGGTGAACACCAGCGACCAGCCGGTCAGCACGGCGACGGTGACCACCAGCAGCGGCACGTGCACCGGTGGGGTGCGCACCGCCAGGGCCACGCACGCCCCGGCCAGGCCGCAGGTCACCCGGATGACGGCGGGAAAGACCGCGACGATCCTGCCGAGTGCCGCGCCGGCCGGGTTGTCCGGTGCCGGCGTGGTCGGGACCGCCGGTGGCGCGGCCTCCGGCCGGGCATCGGGCAGCACGGCAGTCCTCCCGGCGGTGGGCTCGGCGGATTGCCCGCCTATTCACATCGACGGATGAGAATAGCATATTGAAGGCATTCGCGCCGTTTCGCGACGCACGACCGTCACCGCCCGGGGTGGGTCCGGACACACCGCGTGTGCTGCCCGGCCGCCGGCACGTGCCGCCGGTGACCGGGCACCGAGGACGGATCAGTGCGGGCGGAACGCGTCGAGGTGCTCGTCCACCCACTGGCCGAAGGTACGGCCCGGCTTGCCGGTGATCCGCTCGGCGGTACTGATCTCGGGGCGGATTCCGACGGTACCGGCCTGGTGGTCGAGCAGCGAGGCGGCCACGTCGGCGGGCATGAACCGGCCCAGTTGTTCCTCCGCCGCGGCCCGGGTCGGCCGCCGTACCGGGACGTCCCGGCCGAGCCGGACGGCGATCTCGCCGACCTGCTCGCGCAGGGTGAGCCCGTGCGGGCCGGTCAACGTGACCGCCCGGCCGCGAACGGCGGCGTTCCCGGTCAGCGCCGTCACCGCGACGTCGGCGATGTCGTCCTCGTGGATCGGCGCCAGCAACGCCTCCGGGTAGGCCAGGTCGACCGGGTCGCCGCGCCGGATCGCCTGGCTCCAGCCGTACGCGTTGCCGGCGAACGCGCCGGGCCGCAGGATGGTGGTGTCGAGGTTGGACCAGGTCAACGCCCGTTCGACAAGCAGGTGGTGCCGGCCCAGCGGGTCGTCCTCCGCGTCCGGCGACAGTGCCGCCGACGAGGAGAGCAGCACGACGTGCCGGACGCCGGCGGCCTCGGCCGCCCGGACCAGCTCGTCGATGCCGCCCGGTTCGGCGTAGAGGAACACCTGCTCGACACCGCGCAGGGCGGCGGCGAAGGTGGCCGGTCGGGCCAGGTCGAGCGGGACGACCTCGACGTCGGTGGAGCGGACGCCGACGGGCAACCGGAGTTGCTCGGGCCGCCGGCTGGACGCGCGCAGGGGGTGTCCGGCGGCCCGCAGGCCGTGCAGGACTGAGCTGCCGACCGCGCCACGCGCGCCGGTGATGAGGATGGTCATCGAACTTCTCCCGAGGTGGGAGCGATCGAACGGCGCCCTGGCTGGTCCGCCGTTCCGCCCGGGGGATCCGGGTTACAGGTGCGGTCACCGTATCGGATCGCCGGCGGTGCCGGGCCAAGCCGTTCGTCCACGGGCCGGTCCGCGCGCGGTGCGCGCGGTCAGCTGCGGGGGGCGTACATGATGACGGCGACGCCGACCAGACAGATCGTCGCGCCGGCCAGGTCCCACCGGTCGGGCCGGAAGCCGTCCAGCACCATGCCCCAGGCCAGCGAGCCGGCGATGAAGATCCCGCCGTACGCCGCCAACACCCGGCCGAAGTTGGCGTCCGGTTGGAAACTTGCCACGAACCCGTACGCCCCGAGGGCCAGCACGCCGCCGGCGATCCACAGCACGCCGCGGTGCTCCCGCCAGCCCTGCCAGATCAGCCAGGCACCACCGATCTCGGCGAGCGCGGCCAGCAGGAACAGCAGGAGCGAACGCAGGACGGCCACGGGTCAACGGTAACCGGCTGGTCAGCCGGCCGGCGTGGGGCTTCCGGTCGCCGTCGGGCTCCCGGTCGGCGGCGGTACGTCGGTTCCGGCCGGTGTCGGGGTGGCGGTGGCGCCGGTCGGAGCGGGTGTCGGGGCCAACCACGACGTGGCCGGGCGCAAAGCCGTCAGTCGGACATGCCGGACCGATGCGTGCGGTGGCCCGGTCGTCCCGGCGACCGCCGACGAGCAGGAGTTCGCGCCGCCTGATCTTGGCATGCGGCCTGCTCAGTAGGGGTTCTCCGGATCGGACTGTCAGGGTGCCCTCCGGGTCGGATCCCCGATGTAGCGTCCCGTCGGGCCGGGCATGATCATCTGCATGAAGCGTCGTGATCTTCTTATGTTCGCCGGACTGGCCGCCCTCGCCGGTTGCGGTAACCCGGGTTCGGATTCGAAGGGAAACTCCGGCACCCTGGCCTTCGCCAATCGGCTCAGGGTGCCGCCGTTGCTGGAGCCGGCCGTTGCGGCCGACGGCACGAAGCAGTTTTCGTTGACGATGCAGGCCGGGCAGGTGGAGTTGCTCCCGGGCAAGCCGACTACGACGTGGGGTTTCAACGGCGCCTTCCTCGGCCCGACGATCCGCGCGACGCGTGGCGACCGCGTCGCGATGCGCGTGCACAACCAGCTCGGCGAGCCGAGCACGGTCCACTGGCACGGCATGCGGCTGCCCGCGGTGATGGACGGCGGCCCGCACCAGATGATCCGACCAGGCGCTACCTGGTCCCCGCACTGGACGATCGACCAGCCGGCCGCTACCGCCTGGTACCACCCGCATCCGCACGGCAACACCGCCAAGCACGTGTACCGCGGGCTGGCGGGCCTTCTTCTCGTCGATGACCCGGAGACGGCCGCACTGGGCCTGCCTTCGACCTACGGGGTCGACGACGTCCCGCTCATCCTGCAGGACAAGACCCTCGACGCGAACGGCGTGCTGCAGGAAGACGCCAACCCGGTGTGGGGCCTCATGGGCGACCAGATCCTGGTCAACGGGGTCTACGACCCCTACTTCGAGGTGACTACGACGCTGGTGCGGCTGCGCATCCTCAACGGATCCAACGCGCGGATGTACAACGTCGAGTTCGCCGACCGGCGACGGTTCCACGTCATCGGCAGCGACGCTGGCCTGTTGGCGGCACCGGTGGCGGTCGACCGCGTGCAGCTGAGTCCGGGGGAGCGGTTGGAGGTCCTGGTCGAGTTCGAACCGCGCGACCAGGTCGTGCTGCGCAGCGTCGCCGGCGACGACGGCATCGACGAAGGGGATTACGAGCTGCTGAAGTTCGTCGCGGCGGATCAGCTCAAGCCAGGGCCGCCGGTTCCGCAGCGGCTGGCCGCGAGCCGGCGCATCGAGGCACCCGTCGGCGCTCGGGAGCGCACGTTCAAGCTCAACGGCAGCGATGCGATCAACGGGCGGGAGATGGACATGACCCGCATCGACGAGGTCGTGCCCGCAGGAGCGATCGAGATCTGGCACGTCCAGAACCCCGTCTACTCCCACAACTTCCACATCCACGAAGTGGCTTTCCGCATCCTGGACATCGACGGGAGGCCGCCGTCGGCATACCTGCAGGGCCCGAAGGACACGGCGTTCATCCCGCGCAAGTCGACGGTGCGGCTCGCCGTGCAGTTCGGGCACCACACCGACCCGAAAACGCCCTACATGTACCACTGCCACATCCTTCGGCACGAGGACAAGGGCATGATGGGCCAGTTCGTGATCGTGGAACCCGGCACCGAAGCGTCGGTGCCCCGCACACTGCCGAGCCACCATCATCACGGCTAAGCGCCCGTACGCACTCTTCTCGGCCAATGGCGGCGATGATCGTGGCCGGGGCGCCAAGAGCATCAGTGCTTTTCCGGTGCGACACGCCGGTGGGGCGACAGTTCGACAACTGATGCTCTTGGAAGGTGGGTACGACCGCAGCCGGCCGACCGGGTCGGCGCCGGCCACGACGCGTCGATTGGCCATGTTCGGGCGCCGGTCCGCCGTGCCAGGGTGGGCGGATGGAGATCCTGCGCTACACCGCGTTCAGCGCTGATCCGGCCGGTGGCAACCCGGCCGGGGTCGTCCTCGACGCGACCGGTGCCGAGGACGCGGCGATGCTGGCGATCGCCGCCGACCTGGGCTACTCGGAGTCCGCCTTCCTGACGCCGCGCGGCGCGGGTCGGTTCGACGTGCGGTACTTCAGCCCGCTGGCCGAGGTGCCGTTCTGCGGGCACGCGACCATCGCGGCCGCCGCCGCGTACGCCGAGCGGCACGGGCCGGGGTCGCTGCGGCTGGCCACCCGGGCCGGGCAGGTCGACGTCTCCACCGAGATCGCGCCGGGCGGCACCCCGACCGCGACGCTGGTCAGCGTGCCGCCGCGAACCGTTCCGCTCGCCGCCGACGACCTCACCGAACTGCTCGCGGCGCTGCGCTGGGCCCCGGCGGATCTCGACCCGGCGCTGCCGCCGCGGGTGGCGTACGCCGGAGCGTGGCACCCGGTCCTCGCCGCCGTGAGCCGGCGACGGCTGGCGGACCTGGACTACGACTTCGACGCCCTCGGCGCGCTGATGGCGCGGCACGACTGGACCACCGTCGACCTGCTGTGGCGCGAGTCGTCGACGGTGTTCCACGCCCGCAACCCGTTCCCGCCGGGCGGAGTGATCGAGGACCCGGCCACCGGCGCCGCCGCCGCGGCCCTCGGTGGCTACCTGCGCGAGCGGGGTCTGGTTCGGCCGCCGGCCACCGTCACCGTCCACCAGGGACACGACCTGGGCCGGCCCAGCCTGCTGCGGGTGGACGTCCCGACCGGGCCGGACACCGGCATCGCCGTCACCGGCACCGCCGTCGCCCTGCCCGACCGGCGCTGACGGGCCGGCCCGGACCGGGGACGGCGTGCCGCACGACGGGCTTCCGGCTGGGTGGACTCTCCCACGGTGGGAGAGGTGATGATGCTCCGGTGACCGGGGACCTGCTGCCGATCGGCGCCTTCGCCCGACTGTGCCGGCTCAGCGTGAAACAGCTGCGCCACTACGCCGACCTGGGGCTGCTGTCGCCGGCCCGGATCGACCCGGTCACCGGCTACCGGTACTACGGCCGCGACCAGGTGCGCGACGCGACAGTGGTCGCCCTGTTGCGCGGGCTCGACGTGCCGCTGGACGCGATCGGGCAGGTGCTCGCCGGCGACCACGACGTCCGGACCGCCGTACTGCGGGGGCAACAGCGGCGGCTGGAGGAGCGGATGGCCGCCGAGCGGCGTACCTGGCAGTTGCTGGACCGGCTGTTGACCGACGGGCTGTTGCGCCTGGACGTCGCCCTGTCCCGGGAACCGGCCCGGCGGTTGCTGGTGTACCGCACCGTGGCCGCGCCCGAGGAGATCGGGGTGGCCGTGTCCGCCGGCGTCGGGCGGCTGATGGCGGCGGTGCGGGACGTCGGCTGGACGCCCCCGGTGTGGGGAATCTACCCGGCCGACCTGACGGACCCGCTGCGGATCGCGGTCGGCGTCCAGAGCGCCGAGCCGGAGGCGCCGCCGGGGCTGTCCGTGGAGCGGGTGCCGGCGGGCCCGGCCGCCACGGCTGTGCACGTCGGCCCGTACGAGCACGTGGCGCTGACGTACCACGCCGTCTTCGCCTGGATCCACGAGCGCGGGCTACGACCGCGCGGCACCGTCCGCGAGGGCTACCTGACCGACCCCGGTACGACCGACCCGGCGCAGTTCGTGACCCGGATCGTCGTACCGGTCGACGAGGAGGAGGACGTATGACCGAGCTGCCGAGGACGGACTTCAAGAAGACGTACCGGCAGGTGTACGCGGCGAGGGCGACGCCGACGCTGGTGGACGTGCCGGAGCTGACCATGCTGGCGGTGGACGGCGTCGGCGACCCGGAGGGTCCGGCCTACCGCCAGGTGGTCGAGGCGCTGTACGGCGTGGCGTACACGCTGCGGTTCGGCCTGAAGAACGCGGGCGTCCTGGAGTACCCGGTGATGCCCCTGGAGGGGCTCTGGTGGAGCCCGGGACTGCGGGACGGGTCGACGGCGGACCGGTCGGCCTGGCACTACACGATGATGATCATGCAGCCGCCGCAGGTGACCGCGGACCTGGTCGCCGACGCCGTCGCCGGGGCCGGGCGGAAGCGGCCGTCCGCCGCGCTGGACCGGGTGGAGCTGCGGACGCTCGCCGAGGGGCCGAGCGCCCAGATCCTGCACGTCGGGCCGTTCAGCGAGGAGCCGGCGACGCTGGACCGGCTGATGGCCTTCATCGGCGAGCGCGGGCTGCGGATGCACGGCAAACACCACGAGATCTACCTGTCGGACCACCGGCGTACGGCGCCGGAGAAGCTGCGGACCATCCTGCGGTATCCGGTGCTCCCGCCGGTCGGGGGGTGAGCCGGCCCCCGGGGACGGCGTAGGCCCAGGCATACCTCGTTCGGGCGGTCAGTGTCAGTGCCGGGCCACCCCGCCGGCTGGTCTGCTGGACGGGTCAACTCGCGGGAGACGGATCCGCGGTGGGGGAGGCCGGCTGATGCTCGAACTGATCGACGTGACCAAGGTGTACTCCGGTGGCAAGCGCGCCGTCGACGGCGTGACGCTGCGACTGGGCCCCGGACTGATCGGCCTGCTCGGCCCGAACGGCGCCGGCAAGTCGTCACTGATGCGGATCGCCGCCACGGTCACCCGGCCCACGGGTGGTCGGGTGCTGTTCGATGGCGCGGACGCGGTGACCCGGCCCGACCCGTTGCGCCGGGCGCTCGGCTACCTGCCGCAGGACTTCGGGGTCTACCCGCAGCTCACCGCCCGGGAGTTCCTGTCCTACCTGGCCGCGGTCAAGGGCCTGTCCGCACGTTCGGCCCGGCGTCGGATCGACGAACTGCTGGAACTGGTCAACCTGACCGAGGCGGCCCGCCGCCCGCTGGGCGGCTACTCGGGCGGCATGCTGCGTCGGGTCGGCATCGCGCAGACGCTGCTGGCCGACCCGCGGGTGCTGATCGTCGACGAGCCCACCGCCGGGCTCGACCCGCAGGAACGGGTGCGGTTCCGCAACCTGCTCAGCGACCTGGCCGCCGAGCGGGTGGTGCTGCTGTCCACCCACATCGTGTCGGACATCGAGTCGGTGGCCGCCGACATCGCGATCGTGGCCGGTGGTCGGCTGCTGCGCCGGGGCAGCCCGGACGAGCTGCTCCGGGCCGTCGACGGGCGGGTGTGGGAACTGCTGGTCGCGCCGGCGGACGTACCCCGGGTGCAGGCCCGGCACGTGGTCAGCCGGATGGTCCGCACCGCCGCCGGGGTGCGGGTCCGGGTGCTGGCAGCGGCGTCGCCGGGCCCGGGGGCCAGCCCGGCGCCGCCGGACCTGGAGGACGCGTACCTCGCGGTGGTCACCGGGTCGCCGCTGGCGGTGGCGCGGTGAGGCCGGCCGTGCTCGGCGCGCTCGCCGTGGCCGACTTCCGGGAACGGGTACGCCGGCCCGCGTACCTGGTGATCCTGGCGACCGCGGTGCTGGTGGGTTACCTGGCCGTGCCCGCCGCGGACGCGCGCTGGACGATCGTCAGCCTGGGCGAGGTCCGCGGCCGGTACGACAGCGACTACGTCGGTGCGGTGACCGCGCTGGCCGGCGCGATGTGGCTGTGCCTGGGCGGCTTCTATGTGATCCGGGTGGCGGTGCAGCGGGACCGGGCCACCGGGGTCGGGCAGTTGCTGGCCGCCACGCCGGTGCGCACCAGCGGCTACCTGCTCGGCAAGTTCCTCAGCAACCTGCTGGTGCTGGCCTCGATGGCCGGGCTGCTGGCGGTCACGGCAGTGATCATGCAACTGGCCCGGGGTGAGTCCCGGACCGTCGACCCGGTGGCGCTGCTGTCGCCGTACCTGCTGCTCACCCTGCCGGTGTTGGCCGGCACGGCGGCCGTGGCGGTGCTCTTCGAGACGGTGCCGCTGTTGCGCGGCGGGCTCGGCAACATCGCCTGGTTCCTGCTGGCGCTGGTCGGCATGGTCGCGGCGCAGTCGTCGGCGGCGCCGTTCGGCGGGCTCGGCACCGGGGTGTTCGCGCGGGCGGTGTCGGCCGACCTGACCGCGCAGCACCTGCGACCGGGCGAGCTGGGCATCGGCCTGATGTACCTGGACCGGCCACCCGGGGTCTTCGTCTTCTCCGGGCTGGACTTCGGGGCCGGCTTCGTCGTCGGACGGCTGGTGCTGCTCGGCCTGGCCGCCGGGCTGGCCGTGCTGCCGGCCCTGTGGTTCGACCGCTTCGACCCGGCCCGTACCCGCCGGGTGTCCGGACCCGGCCCGTCACCGGCCGGTCCGCAGCCCGCCGGGCCGCAGCCCGCCGGGCCGGCCGGGGTACCGGGCGTGGCGGGTCCGCCGTGGCCGGCGGCGGGTCCCGGATCGGCGTACCCGGGTGGGGTCGTGGCGACGGGCGGGGCGTACCCGGGCGGGGTCGTGGTGGACGCGGAGCCGGCGGGGGTCGACTGGCGGGTGCCGCGGGTGACGACCGCGCCCCGGTACGGCGGCGCGCTCGGCCGGTTGGTCGCCGGTGAACTGCGGGTGCTGGTGAAGGGGCTGTCGGTCTGGTGGTGGCTCGGCGTCGCGCTGCTGCTCGTGCTCGGCCTGGTCGTGCCGCACCGGGTGGCCGCCGGGCCGCTGCTGCTGGGCACCGCGATCTGGCCGATCCTGGCGCTCGCCCGGCTCGGCACCCAGCAGGTCGAGCACCGGGTGGACACCCTGCTCGGGGCCTTCCCGGCGGTACCTGGGCGGCTGTTCGCGCAGTGGGCGGCCGGCGTGCTGCTGCTGGCCCTGGTCGGCCTGGGACCGGCGGTACGGATGTTGGGCACACTGGACGGGACGGGTCTTGCCGCCTGGCTGGCCGGGACCCTGTTCGTGCCGGCGCTGGCGCTGGCCGCCGGCGTGCTGAGCCGTACCGCCCGGCTGTTTCAGGTGCTCTACCTGCCACTGTGGTACGCGGTGGCCAACGACATCCGGTCGCTCGACTTCATCGGCGCGCTGCGGGTGGACGGCGTACCGGCGGGGCCGGGCCCGCTGCCGGTCGGCGCGGCGACGCTCGCCCTCCTGGCGGTCGCCTTCGCCGTCACCGCGCTCCGGCACGCCCGCCGCTGAGGACAACGATCACGGTCGGTCGGCCGCCTCGGGCGTGCCGGTCGCGGCGAGGACGAGCGCGAACGCCGTGCAGACGGTGAGAAGCTGGGGCAGAATCTTGAGGGTCTCCGTCAGCTCGCCGGCCCGGTCGCCGAGCACATCGGTGCCGGCGCCGACCAGCAGCGCCGGGTAGGCACCCAGCGTGGCGGTCACCGAGGTGCCGGTCCCGACCGGCGCGACCGACAGGTAGACCGCGCAGGCCAGTTCGACCACCGCGAGCCCGCCGAGCACCAGCGCGGCCATGGCCGTACGGGTCCGCCCCCGTCGGACCAGGGCACGGCAGCCGGTGGCCAGCGCCACCGTCGCGGCGCCCCAGCAGGCCACCGCCACCAGCGTGGCGGAGGTCGCCTTGCCGAGGGACTCGCCCACGTACGGCAGGCCGGCGAGAACCCCGACCCCGAGCGCCGACGTGGCCGGTGCGACCAGGCCGGGCGCGGCGATCCGGCCGGTCTGCCCGATCCGGTGGGCCAGCCACCCGGCGGTCACGCCGACCGGCAGCACGGTCGCGGCGATCAGGAGCCGGACGAGCGACTGGTCGACCGGGTGGCCGGAATCCTCCACCATGGACAGACCGACCAGCACGACGCTGGCCAGCGCGCAAGCGGTCCTCCGTCCCGCGGCCGAGCCCCGGCGCCGAAGACCCGTCCCCGGACCGACGAACCGGCCCGGTCCGGCTGCCTAACCTTCCGGTGACGAGCCCCCGCCAGTCAGCCGAGAGGACGTACCGATGACCGCGTTGACCCTGTACCGCACCGGCCGGCACAACTGGGTGTTGAAGGACGGCGCCGACCGGGAACTCGGCCGGCTCGACGGCGGACGCGGGTTGCGCTCGGCGCAACTGCGTACCCCCGAGGGGGTCTGGGTGGCGCGGGTCCGCGACCGCCAGGGCCGCCGGGCGACGGCCGGACCCGGCGGCGACGTCGCGGTCGAGTTCGACCCGCCCTGGGCGCGGCTGGCCGGCTCCGACGATCCGGTCCGGTGGGATTTCGGGCGGGCGTTCCTCCGGTACGACGGGCGGCTGACCGGCCCGGCCGGGCACGTCACGGTCCAGGCCCGGGCGTTCCGGGGCGGCGCGGCGGTCGACGTCGTCGGTCCGTGGCCGGTTCCGGTGGTGCTCGCCGCCTGCTTCGTGGTGCTGCACCGCAAGGGACGCAACGCGCGGATCGCCTTCTTCGCGGCGGTCGCCTCCGGCGGATCGGGCTGAGCCGACCCGACCGGCGCGGGCCGGCCCGACCGGCGCGGGCCGGCCGGTAAATCGGTTGCCACCCCGGTCGTCGGCAGTAGCGTGGACGACGGCACAGGTAGGTCCAGATGACGACGGACGGAAGGACGAGAGAGATGCGCCGGCACCTCGGAGTCAACCAGCTTCCGTCCCGTCTCCCATCCTCCGAGGACCCGCGTGCCCGAACGAACGTTGAACCTTGGCATCCTGGCTCACATCGACGCAGGTAAGACCAGCCTGACCGAGCGGCTGCTGTACGACCACGGCGTCATCGACCGGCTCGGCAGCGTCGACGCCGGCGACACCCAGACCGACCGGGGTGACCTGGAACGCGAACGCGGCATCACGATCCGTTCGGCGGTGGCCGCGTTCGCCCTCGACGATCTCCAGGTCAACCTGGTCGACACCCCCGGCCACCCCGACTTCATCGCCGAGGTCGAGCGGGCGCTGTCGGTGCTCGACGGCGCGGTGCTGGTGGTGTCCGCCGTCGAGGGCGTGCAGGCGCAGACCCGGGTGCTGATGCGCTCGCTGCGCCGGCTGGGCCTGCCCACCATCGTCTTCGTCAACAAGATCGACCGGATGGGTGCCCGGTACGACACGCTGCTCGCCGACATCCGGCGCAAGCTCGTGCCGCACGTGGTGCCGATGACCGCCGTACGGGCCCCGGGCACCGCCGACGCCGAGACCGTCGCGCCGGACGAGGCGCAGTTCCGGGCCCGTACCACCGAGATCCTGGCCGACCACGACGACGCGCTGCTGGCCCGGTTCGTCGCCGGTTCGCTGCCCGGGCGGGCCGACCTGGAACGGCGGATCGCCCGGCTGACCGCCACCGGCGTGCTGCACCCGGTGTACTTCGGGTCGGCGCGCAGCGGCCAGGGTGTCGACGACCTGACCCGCGGCATCGCCACCTTCCTGCCACCCGCGTCCGGTGACCGCCGCGCCGAACCGACCGGCACCGTGTTCGCGGTCGAGCGTGGCCCGGGCGGGGAGAAGACCGCCTACCTGCGGTTGTTCGCCGGGGAACTGCGCGAACGGCAACGCGTCGTGTTCCACCGTCCGGAACCCGACGGCGGGACCGGCAGCCACCCCGGCCGGATCACCGGCCTGGCGGTGGTCGGCGCCGAACCGGGCCGCCGGGCGCTCGTCGCCGGGCAGATCGGCCGGCTGCGCGGGCTGGCCCGGATCCGGGTCGGCGACCGGCTCGGGGAGCGGGCCGCCGGGGCGACGCCGGCGCACTTCGCCCCGCCCAGCCTGGAGACCGTCGTCCGGCCCCGGGAACCCGGCGCCCAGGCGCGGCTGCACGCCGCGTTGACCAGCCTGGCCGACGAGGACCCGCTGATCCGTACCCGGCCGGCCGCGGGCGGGGCCACCTCGGTCCTGCTGTACGGCGCCGTGCAGCGGGAGGTCATCGAGGCCCGGCTGCGCCGCGAGTACGGGGTGGCCGCGGTCTTCGAGCCGGTCCGCCCGGTCTACTTCGAACGGCCGGTCCGGGCCGGCGAAGCCATTTCCGAGATCGACCGGCACGGGTCGAACCTGTTCTGGGCGACCATCGGCCTGCGGGTCGAACCCGGTCCGACCGGTTCCGGTGTCCACTACCGGCTCGGTGTCGAGCCGGGGCTGGTGCCCCGCGCCTTCCACCGGGCGATCGAGGAGACCGTCGGACAGACCCTCCAGCAAGGGCTGCACGGCTGGCAGGTGACCGACTGCGTGGTCACCCTGCACCGGGTCGGCTTCTGCGCCCCGCTCAGTACCGCCGCCGACTTCCGGAACCTCACCCCGCTGGTGCTGATGCGGGCCCTGACGGCCGCCGGCACCCGGGTGTACGAGCCGTGCCACGCGCTGGAGGTGGAGTTCCCGGCGGAGGCGTTGAGCGCCGTCCTCGGGCTGCTCGGCACGCTGGGCGCCGACCTGGCCGGCCCGGTGGCCCGGGGCGACTCCTGGTCGGTCACCGGTGAGCTGCCGGCCCGGTTGGTGCAGGAGTTCACCACGGCCCTGCCCGGCCTGACCCACGGCGAGGGCGCGATGTGGTCCCGGCCCGGCCCGGACCGGCCGGTCCGCGGTCCCGCCCCGACCCGGGCCCGCACCGACGGCAACCCGCTCGACGAGGGGGAGTACCTGCGGTTCCTGTCCGACCGCAGCCTCACCACCGCGGGACCGTGACGACGGCACGGCCGGCCCCGCCCGTCTGCCGGGGAAAACGGGTGGGTCCGCCGCGGTCGGGCTCGATAGGTTGGGTCGGTGCCGCCGACGATTCCCCACCCCGATCCCGGCGTCCCGGACACCCGGGGACCTCTGCGGTACGTGTGGTGGCTGGTCCGCAGCCAGCCCTGGCGGGTGTTGCGGGGCAGCGTGATCGGGACGACGTGGATGATCGGGTTGTCGGTCCGGCCGTACCTGATCTCCCGGGCCGTCGACGACGGCCTGCGCGGGCACGACACCCGGGCCCTGCTGCTCTGGGTCGCGGCGATCGTCGTCGCCGGGATGGTGCTGGCGTTCCTGGGCACCATGCGGCACCGGACGATGACGATGGTCCGCGAGGACGCCACCGCCCGGTCGGCCGAGGTGCTGCTGCGCAAGCTCGCCGGCATCGGCGCGGTGCTGCCCCGCCGGCTCGCCGCCGGGGAGGTCGCCACCGTCGGCGGCTCCGACATCGGCTACACCTCGCACGTGTTGACCATGACCGGCCCGGGCGTCGGCGCGGTGATCGCGTACGCGGTGATCGCCGTCGTGCTCTGGTCGATCTCGCCGTTCCTGGCGCTCTGCATCCTGCTCGGCGTGCCGGCGATCGCGTTGGTCATCGGCCCGCTGCTGCGTCGGCTGGAACGGGCCGAGTCGGTCTACCGGCAGCAGCAGGGGCTGCTCACCAGCCGGGCCAACGACATCGTGGCCGGGTTGCGGGTGCTGGCCGGGGTCGGCGGGCGGGACCTGTTCGCCCGCCGGTACACCGACCGGTCCCAGCGGCTGCTCGCCGAGGGGTACCGGGTCGGCGCGGTCAACAGTTGGGTCGAGGCGTTCTCGGTCGCCATTCCCGGGTTGTTCCTCGCCGCCGTGGTCTGGCTGGCGGCCCGGATGGCGGTGACCGGTGAGATCACCATCGGTCAGCTGGTCGCCGTCTACGGCTACGTGGCGACCCTGATCGTGCCGGTTCTCTTCCTGCTCGAAGGCAGTTACGGGGTGATCCGCGGCCGGGTCGCCGCCCGCCGGATCGTGGCCCTGCTGAACCTCACCCCGGACCACGTCGGGCACCCGCCGGACCCGGCCGGGGTGCCGGCCGTACCGGGGACCCGGTCGCCGCGGTCCGCGCCGGCCGAGCCGGCGGAGCTGCACGACCCGGTCACCGGTCTCACCGTCCGCGCGGGCCGGCTGACCGCGGTCGCGGCCGACGATCCGGCGGCCGCGCTGGCCCTGGCCGACCGGCTCGGCCGGTACGTGGTCAGCGACACCACCTGGGGCGGCGTGCCGATCACCGCGATCCCGCTGGACCGGGTCCGGGCCCGGATCCTGGTCGCCGACCACGACTCGTACCTGTTCGCCGGCACCCTGCGCGACATCCTGCGCGCCTGGACCGGCGGAACCGATTCGGACGAACGGCTGCGGGCCGGGTTGCGCACCGCGTCGGCGCAGGACGTGGCCGACGCGCTGCCCGACGGCCTGGACACCGTGCTCGACAACCGGGCCCGCACGCTCTCCGGCGGGCAACGGCAACGGGTACGACTGGCGCGGGCGCTGCTGGCCGAGCCGGAGGTGCTGATCCTGGTGGAACCGACGTCGGCGGTGGACGCGCACACCGAGGCCCGGATCGCCGAGCGGCTGCGCGCCGCCCGGGCCGGCCGGACCACCGTCGTGCTCACCGCCTCACCGTTGCTGCTCGGGCACGCCGACACGGTGGCGTACCTGACCGGCGACCGGATCGCCGCCACCGGCCCGCACCTCGACCTGCTGCGGTCGACGCCCGGTTACCGATACCTGGTGTCCCGGGACGGCGGCGACGACCTCGACGGGGACGGCGGTGACCTCGACCACCGGGGGACCGCCGGGACCGAGGGAGCGTTGCGGTGAGCCGGCTGCCGGTGGCCGACCGGCCGGCCGTCCGCCGGGCCATGCGGGACCTGCTCGGCCGGGAGCGGCGGGCGGTCCTGCTGGTGGTGGCGCTGCACGCCGCCGCCGCGGTCGCCGGGCTGGCCGCGCCGTGGTTGCTGGGCCGGATCGTGGACCAGGTCGCCGCGGGCGCGGGCGTCGGCGTCGTGGACCGGCTGGCGCTGACCATCGCCGGCTGCGTGCTGGTGCAGGCGCTGCTGTCCCGGTACGCCCAGTACGCCGGCCACCGGTTCGGCGAGCGGGCCGTCGCGCGGCTGCGCGAGGAGTTCGTCGACCGCACCCTGGCCCTGCCGGTCTCGGTGGTCGAGCGGGCCGGCGCCGGGGACCTCGCCACCCGCAGCTCGGTCGACGTGTCGACGGTCGGCACCACGGTCCGCGACGTGGTACCGACCATGGCCATCGCGTCCGCGCAACTGGTCCTACTGTTCGGCGCGATCTTCCTGTTGCACCCGCTGCTCGGCCTGGTCGCGCTGGTCGGCCTGCCGTCGATCTGGGCGATCACCCGCTGGTACCTGCGCCGGGCCAGCCCCGCCTACCTGGCCGAGGGCGCCGCCACCGCCGAACTGACCGAGACGTTGACCACCACCGCCGAAGGCGCCCGGACGGTGGAGGCGCTGCGGCTGGCGCGGGAGCGGATCACCCACGGTACGACCCGGGTCGCCCGGGTCTGGTCCACCCGACGGGCCACCCTCGCCCTGCGGACCGGGTTCTACTCCGTCGTGGAGGCCAGCTACGCGTTGCCGGTCGCCGCGGTGCTGCTGGTCGGCGGCTTCTTCCTGACCAGCGGGCGGGTGTCGCTCGGCGCGGTGGTGGCCGCCGCGCTCTACCTCCAGCAGGCCATCGAACCGCTGGACCGCATCCTCCAGTGGACCGAGCAGGCCCAGCGCGGCTTCGCCTCGTTCGCCCGGGTGCTCGGCGTCGGGCAGGTACCGCCGGAACCGCCCGGCCGGGCGAGCGCGCCGGCCGGTGCGCCGCTGGTCGTCCGGGGCGCCCGGTTCGCGTACGCGGACGGGCGCGACGTGCTGCACGGCATCGACCTGACCGTCCGGCCGGGTGAGCGGTTGGCCATCGTCGGGCCGTCCGGCGCCGGCAAGTCCACCCTGGCCCGGTTGCTGGCCGGCATCGACGCCCCGCAGCACGGCAGCGTCCGGATCGGCGACTGCCCGGTGACCGACCTCGACCCGGCCGAGCGCCGCCGCCGGATCGCCCTGATCACCCAGGAACACCACGTCTTCATCGGCACGCTGCGGGACAACCTGGCGTTCGCCGCGCCGGACGCCACCGACGAGCGGATGCGGTCCGCGCTGGTCGCCGTCGGCGCCGACTGGTACGACGAGCTACCGGCCGGGCTCGACACGGAACTCGGCGACGGGGCCCGGCAGTTGGAGGCGGCCGAGGCGCAGCAGTTGGCGCTGGCCCGGCTGGTGCTCGCCGACCCGCACACCCTGATCCTGGACGAGGCGACGGCCGCGCTGGACCCGACCACCGCCCGGCGTACCGAACGGGCGTTGGCCGCGGTGCTGACCGGTCGGACCGTCATCGCGATCGCGCACCGGCTGAACACCGCGCACGACGCCGACCGGGTCGCCGTGCTGGCCGACGGCCGGATCAGCGAGCTCGGCAGCCACCACGAACTCGTCCGGGCCGGCGGTGCCTACGCCGCGCTCTGGCACTCCTGGCACAACTGAGAGGAACGCCATCGTGTCCGCACCGGGTCCCGACGCCGACGTGCCGCCGGTTCCGCTGGTGGCGTACCCGATCGTCACCCGGCGGCTGGTCCTGCGGCCGGTCGCGCCGTCGGACGTGGACGACGTCTGGGCGTACCAGCGGCACCCGGAGGTCGCCCGGTTCATGCCGTGGGAGGCGCGGGAACGCCACGAGTCCGCGACGGCGGTGGCGGGGATGGTCGTCGAGGACCAACTCGTCGAGGAGGGCGACTGCCTCTGCCTCGCCGTGGTCTGGCCGCAGGTCGACCGGATGGTCGGGCACGTGGAACTGGTCTGGTGCAGCCAGGAACACCGGCAGGGTGAGATCGGTTTCGCGTTCAACCCCGAGTTCCACGGCCGGGGGCTGGCCACCGAGGCGGCCACGGCGATCCTCAGGCTCGGCTTCGAACACTTCGGCCTGCACCGGATCGTGGGCCGGTGCAACGCCCGCAACCGCCCGTCGGCCCGGCTGATGGAACGGCTCGGCATGCGCCTCGAGGGGCATCTGCGGGGCAACATGCTGTTCAAGGGCGAATGGAAGGAAGAACTCGTGTACGCGATGACCGCGCCCGAGTGGCGGGCGCGCCAGCAGCTGACGAGTCGACTCGCGACGCACGCCGACCTGCCGGTCCTGCTGGCGTTGATCGACGCGGCCATCGGGGAGCTGCAGCGGGGTTTCCTCGACGAGGCGCAGATCGCGTCGAGCCGGACCATCATGGGTGTCGACACGCAGCTGATCGACGACGGGACGTACTACGTGGTCGAGTCGGCCGGTCGGATCGTCGGCTGCGGCGGGTGGAGCCGCCGGGCCACCCTCTACGGCGGTGATCACTCGCCCGGCCGGGACCCCGCCCGGCTGGACCCGGCGACCGACCCGGCCAAGGTACGGGCGATGTACACCCATCCGGAAGCCACCCGCCGGGGCGTGGGCCGGCTGATCCTGGCCCGCTGCGAGGCCGCCGCGGCGGCCGAGGGCTTCACCACGCTGGAACTCATGGCCACGCTCTCCGGCCGCCCGTTGTACGAGGCCGCCGGCTTCGTACCGGTCGAGCACGTCGAGGACGCCACCGGCGGCACCCCCGTCCCGCTGATCCGCATGCGCAAACCGATCGTCCCGGCGTAGCGGCTTCAGGGCAGCAGGAATTCCGGCGGGACGGCGGCGGTGAGCCAGACGCCGTTGGCGCTGCGGTAGAAGGCGTGGCCCTGGTTGGCCATCGCCGTCGCGTCGACGGCGAGCACCACTACGGGAGCACTCCGGCGGGCGCCCACCCGCCGGGCGGTCTCGACGTCGACCGACAGGTGTACGTGGTGCCGCCTGCCGCGCTCGATGCCGACCCGCCGGATCGCCTCGGCGGCGGTGCGGCTGGTGCCGTGGTAGAGCAGCGACGGGGGATCCTGCGCCGTCAGTCCGAGGTCGACCGGGACCGAGTGGCCCTGGCTGGCCCGGATCCGCTCGACGCCGTCCGGGCCGCGCTCGACGGCGAACCGCTGCTTGTCGTTGCCGACCACCACGGCCTCGAGGGTGGGCCGGTCGATCCGCAGGGCGGTGAGGAACTCGTCCACCGGCACCCAGCCGGCCCGGTCCAGCACCAGCCCGAACCGGTCCGGCGCGTGCCGCAACGCCAGCGACATCCGCTTACTCAACTTGATCATGGAACTGTCATTCATCACCAGCATTGTGACCGCCTGCCGGACCGGCGGCGATCCCATTACCCGTGCGTCCCGGATCCGCCGTGGGCGAACGGGACCGTGGGCGAGCACCCGGCCCGGCTAGGGTTTGGGAATGGCGGAAATCGAGATCGATCCCACGCTCGCACCGGTGATCGCCCGTACCGGGGACGAACGGGCCGTCCTGGAAGCCTTCCTCGACTTCCACCGCTCGATGGTGCTGCGCAAGGTGCGCGGACTGTCCGAGGTGGACGCGGCCCGCCGGCTGGTGCCGTCGTCGACCACGCTGGCCGGCCTGGTCAAGCACCTCACACTGATCGAGTGGAACTGGTTCCACGCCCTTCTCGACCCCGGACCGGGCGAGGTCTTCGTCACCTCCGAGGAGGATGCCGAGGCCAGCTTCGCGCTGGCCGACGGGGACACGGTGGCGGAGCTGGCCACCGCGTACGAGCGGGCGTGCGCCCGGTCCCGGGAGTTGGCCGCCCGGTTCGACCTCGACCACGTGGTGCCGCAACCGCAGCTCGGTGAGGTCTCGCTGCGCTGGATCCTGGTGCACATGATCGAGGAGACCGCCCGGCACGTCGGCCACGCCGACATCCTCCGCGAACTGACCGACGGCTCGACCGGCGCGGTCTGACCGGCGGGGGTAGCGACGGACCATCCACTGTGTCACCCTGACATCTCTGAGGGTAGCTTTACGACTACCCGGAGTCGCATATCTGCTGGGGGTGTGCGTGACGCAGATGGATCTGTTCGGGCCGCCGGAGCGCGAACCCGCCCCGAAACCGGCGAGCGATCAGGTAGTCCGGCTGGAAGTGCTTGTCACGGTGAAGGCGGCCCCGAACCCGTCCGAGAAATACGGCGAGACCGTCTGCGTGGCGGGCGTGAGTACCGACCTACGGCGACCCGGGTGGGTGCGGCTGTACCCGATCAACTTCCGCGAACTCAGTAGCGACGAGAACTTCAGGAAGTACGACGTCATCTCGGTCGACGCGACCCCCGCGAGGCAGGACCAGAGACGGGAGAGCTGGCGCCCCCGCATGACGTCCATGGTCAGACTCCGCCACCTCGAACCGTGGAAGCATCGGCGCGCCTGGTTGGACCAGTACGTCGAGGACTCGATGTGTCGACTCAACCAGGACGCGCGGATTGATGCCAACGCCAAGTCGCTGAGCCTCGTCCGGCCTCGTGAGGTCGGGGGATTGACCATCAAGCCTCATCCGGGCTGGACACCGGATGAGCAGCGGAGAATCGACGCGTACGTCAGCCAGCTCGACCTCTTCAGCGGGCAGGACCGCACTCCCTTGGCGGCACCTCGATTCAAGGCCGCCTACCGGTACCGGTGCCATGACCAGATGTGCAACGGACACCAGCAAGGCTTGATCGACTGGGAATTCGTCGCTCTGCAGCGGCGCCTCCGGCACCTCACCGACGGCGAGATCCGCAGGCAGTTGGAGGACAAGTTCGTCCGGTTGATGTGTGATCCGTCCCGGGACGTGGCTTTCTACGTCGGCAACCAGGCCAAGCGGGCCCACGTCTTCAGCGTGTTGGGCGTGTACTACCCAAAGGGTTAGCGCGCCTGGGCGGCCAATTCCGCAATGACCACGTCCCGGTGGCAACGTTCCTGGTCCGCCTCGAAGCACAGCAGCGCGATCCGTTCGCTCGCGGCTGCTCGGGCGACCTCCGCCAGGCAACGGGTCGCGTCCGGGTGGCGGAGTCGCGCGGCGAAGATGCTTCGGGCGCGCTCCCGCTCCAGCGGGGTTCCGGCGAAACCGGCCCGATTGTCCTTCGGGTTGCCCAGTTGCGGACAGTGCTGGTACGCGATCCCGGCGTCCCGCAGGGCCTGACCGAGTGCGGTCTTGCTGAAGCCGCGCTTACGCGAGATGGGCGTCAGTCGAACGTCAACCAGTCGGGTCACGTCCTGGGCGAGCAACTCGTCCACGAAGCCGTCGATGTCACGGCCCTCATACCCGATACCGAGGACGCCGGACGTCTGGACGCGCTGCTGGACCGTCATCGTCCTACCCTGTCACGTCCTCGGCTGATCGCGAAGCGGAACCCCCGTGTGGGCGCGGTGGTAGCGGGTGGCCAGGAGGTCGAGGCGGGCGACCAGCTCGGGTGGGCCGGTGACGTCGAAGTCGGCGTCGAGCAGGCCGAGGTAGACGGCGAGGGTGTCCACGCTGTCGGCGCCGCAGGACAGTACGCAGGTCCGCTCGTCCACGGCCTCGACGACGCCGACGGCCGGGTTGACCCGGGCGGCGATCACGTCCGCCGGGGCGTGCACGGTGACCCGGGCCCGGAACCGGAAGCCGGCGCCCGACACGCCGCGCGCCACGTACCCGGCGAGGTCGCCGTCGCCGGGCAGCTCGCGGGGCGTGAACCGGGGACCGGTCGGGATCCGTGGCTCGACCCGGTCGACCCGGAAGGTGCGCCAGTCGTCGCGTTCGACGTCCCAGGCGACCAGGTACCACCTACGGCCCCAGGTCACCAGGCGGTGCGGTTCGACCGTACGGATGGTCGCCGTACCGTCGTGGGAGCGGTAGTCGAAGCGTAACCTCTCGTGGTCGCGGCAGGCGGCGGCGAGCGTGGTGAGCGTCGCCGGGTCGATCGCGGGTGCCGGGGTGTCCGGCGGGATCGGCACCGTGTAGTCGGCCACCGCGGACACCCGGCGGCGCAGCCGGGCCGGCAGGACCTGTTCCAGCTTGGCCAGCGCGCGTACCGATGCCTCCTCGATGCCGGCGACCGGACCGCGCGCCGCCGTGCGGAGCCCGACCACGACGGCGACCGCCTCGTCGTCGTCCAGCAGCAGCGGCGGCATGGCCGCGCCGGCGCCCAACCGGTAGCCGCCGTCGGTGCCCCGGCTGGCGTGCACCGGGTAGCCGAGATCGCGCAGCCGTTCGACGTCGCGCCGCACGGTACGTTCGCTGACCGCCAGGCGGTCGGCCAGGTCGGCGCCGGACCAGTCGCGGCGGGCCTGCAACAGGGACAGCAGCTTCAGCAGCCGGGCCGAGGTCTCCCACATGGGCGGAAGTCTGTCAGCACTTCCGGACAGAAGCTGACCGGAAGGGTCCGTAGCGTTGTCGGCATGACGAACGAACCGCAGATCAGCCCGTTCCGGATCGACATCCCGCAGGCGGACCTGGACGACCTCGCCCGGCGGCTGGCCGCCACCCGGTGGCCCAGCGAGGTGCCCGGGACCGGGGCGGACCACGGCATGCCGCTCGACGTGGTGCGCCGGCTGGTCGACCGCTGGCGGGACGGGTACGACTGGCGGGTCCACGAGGCCCGGCTCAACGAGTTTCCGCAGTTCACCACCACGGTCGACGGGCAGACCATCCACTTCCTGCACGTCCGGTCGGCCGAGCCGGGCGCCACGCCGTTGCTGCTGCTGCACGGCTGGCCGGGCTCGGTGCTGGAGTTCCTCGGGATGATCGGCCCGCTGACCGACCCGCGGGCGCACGGCGGTGACCCGTCCCGCGCCTTCCACGTGGTGGTGCCGTCGCTGGTCGGGTACGGCTTCTCCAGCCCGCAGGCCGAGCCCGGCTGGGACAGCGCCCGGATGGCGCGGGCGTTCGCCACCCTGATGACCGCCCTGGGCTACGACCGCTGGGGTGCGGCCGGCGGCGACGCCGGTGCCCTGGTCGGCCGGGAACTCGGCATCCTCGCGCCGGACGGGCTGATCGGCGTACACCTGTTGCAGATCTTCGCGTTCCCGTCCGGCGACCCGGACGAGGCGGCGAAGGAGCTGGCCCGGATCTCCGACGCGGACCGGGCCAGCCTCACCGGGACGACCGCCGACTTCCAGAGCAAGGCCGGCTACCAGAAGATCCAGCAGACCCGGCCGCAGACCCTGGGGTACGGGCTGACCGACTCGCCGGCCGGCCAGCTGGCCTGGAACGCCGAACTGTGGACCGGCTGGGGCGAGTACGCCGACCACCTCGACGTCGACACCTTCCTGACCCACGTGAGCCTCTACTGGTTCACCCGGACCGGCGTCTGCAGCGCCCGGCACTACTACGAGGACGCGCACAGCGGGGCCGGCTACCGGGACCTGCCGAACCGGGTGCCGACCGCGGTCGCCGTCTTCCCGCAGGACTTCCGGACGGTACGGACGTTCGCCGAGCGGGCCAACGCCATCGTCCGGTACACCGAGTTCGACCGGGGCGGGCACTTCGCGTACACCACCGACCCGGACCTGGTGGTCGCGGACCTGCGCGAGTTCTTCGCCGACCTCGACTGAGTGACCCCGTAGGGTGTTCGGATGGCTACCAGGAGGCTGACCGTCGCCCTGCCCGAGGAACTGGTCGAGGCGCTCGGCGTGGTGGCGGCCGAGGACGGCGTGCCGGTGTCCCGGCTGGTGGCCGACGCCACCGAGCGGGGACTGCGCCGCCGCCTCGGCCAGCACCTGCTCGTGGAATGGCAGGCCGAGCACGGCGCGTTCACCCCTGACGAACTCGCCGCCGCCCGCGCGGAGATGGTGGCGGCGGACAGGCTGTTGACACCTTCGACGTAGAGCGCTTGATTGCCGCTATGGTCGGCGCCATGGCTGACGCGGTGGTGATCCCCGGCGGAAGGTACGGACCTGGCACGCCGCTGTTGATGTACGGCGGTGACGTGGCCGAGCGCCGTGGCGCGACGGTGCACCGGCACGAGTGGTCGCCGCGCGCGCCCTTCTCGGACACCCCGGACGCCGAGGAGATCGTCTGCGCCGACTTGACCCCGCTGCTCGACTCCCTCGACGGCCGGCCGCTGCTGATCGGCAAGTCGTTCGGCAGCAACGCGGCGCGGCTGGCCGTCGAGCGACAGCTTCCCGCGGTCTGGCTCACGCCGCTGCTCACCCGGTCCTGGGTGGTGGCGGCGCTGCGCCGGGCCAGCGCGCCGTTCCTGCTGGTGGGCGGCACGGGGGACGGACTCTGGGACGGCGTCCTGGCCCGCGAGCTGACCCCGCACGTGTTCGAGGTGCCCGGCGCGGACCACGGGATGTACGTGCCCGGGCCGTTGACCGAGTCGGTCGCGGTGCTGGGCCGGGTAGTGGTCGCCGTCGACCGCTTCCTCGACGACATCAACTGGCCCGACGCCCCTGCCGCCAGCTAGTCCACTCGCACCGCAGCCGCTCTCCGGCGCAACCGCAGTCAGTCTTGGACAGATTTTGTTTCGCCGCGAACAGAACCTGTCCAAGACTGCGAACGTGTTCGCCGCGGTCGGGCAGGGGGCGCTGAAGGTGCCGCCGCCGGACGGCCGGACGGTGAGGGCGTGATCTGCTCACCGACCGGTTACGGAGTGACCGGGGCGTGCGGGCTCAGGGGGTGGTCCAGCGCAGGGAGAGGGCGTCGGCGGCGCGGTCGGTGGCGATCCGCATCATCCCGCCGAGGATGACCGCCCGGTCGACGATGACGGGTGCGCCGTCCCGGGTCGTGGTGACCCGTTCGCTGATCAGGACCGGGCTGCCGACCGGCTCGTCCAGGTGGGCCGCCGAGGCGGCGTCCAGCAGGCCGACGCCGACCGTCTCGCCGGCCCGCGCGGGCACCCCGTCGGCGGCGGCCAGCGCGGCGTACAGCGACGTCGTGCCGAAGTCGACCTGGGTCATCCGGTCCGCGTACGGCCGGCGTACCCAGGAGACCTGGTGCACCGCGCGGCGGCCGGCGAACGCGCGGACCCGTTCCAGGCGCAGGCCCTGGTCGGTCGGCTGGCGGTGCAGCAGCGCCGCGATCCGGGCCGGCAGCCGGCGCAGCGACCGGGAGACGACCTCGGTACGGACGTCGTAGCCCTGGTCGCGCAGGTCGTCGGTGAAGCTGCGCAGCGAGCCGAGCCGGTAGGGCACCGGGGCCGGGGTCACGAACGTGCCCCGGCCGTGCTGCTGGACGATCAACCCCTGGTCGCTCAGCTCCCGCAGCGCCTGCCGCAGCGTCATCAGGGTGACGCCGTAGGCGGCGCTCAGGTCCCGCTGCGGGGGCAGCGGGTCACCCGGCGCGTACGCGCCCGCGTGGATCTTCGCCGCCAGGTCCTCGGCGATCGCGCGGTATCGCGCCGTCGCTGCCATTGCCACCACCGTGCTCCGTGTCCAGCGCCGAGCGTAGCGTCCCGACGAAGGCTCCCACGCGCGCCGCGTCCGCGCCGTCGAGCACCTGCCGCATCAGCGCGGCGCCGACGACGACGCCGTCGGCGTACCGGGCGGCCTCGGCGGCGTGCGCGGGGGTGGAGATGCCGAAGCCCAGCAGCACCGGCCGGTCGGTGACCTCGCGCAGCCGGGTGGCCAGGGCGGCGGCGGAGCCGGCCAGCGCCATGCGCTCCCCGGTCGTGCCCATCAGCGACACCGCGTACACGAAACCCCGGCTCGCGGTGGCGACGGTGCGCAACCGGGGCGACGGCGTGGCGGGGGAGGCCAGCAGCGCCAGGTCGAGCCCGGCCGCCGCCGCGGCTGCCGCGAGCCCGGCGGCCTCCTCGACCGGCAGGTCCGGCACGATCAGGCCGGCGGTCCCGGCGGCCGCCGCCGACCGGCAGAACTCCGCGGTACGCAGGGCCAGATTGCTGTACGTGCTGAGCACCAGCGGTACCCCGACGTCCACCCGGGACAACTCGTCGAGCAGCCCGTCGGGGGTGGCGCCCCGGGCCAACGCGACGTCCGAGGCGCGTTGGATGGTCGCGCCGTCCACCGTCGGGTCGGAGAACGGCAGTCCCACCTCGATCAGGTCGGCGCCCGCGTCGGCGTAGGCGCGCAGCTGGTCGGTCCAGTCCGGGGTGATGCCGCCGGTCACGTACGGCATGAGCAGCTTGCGGCCCGCGGCCCGGCGGTCGCGGAGGTGTTGTTCGAGGGTCATGACAGTCGCTCCATCAGGGTGGTGATGTCCTTGTCGCCCCGGCCGGAGAGGGTGAGCAGCACGGTCGAGCCGGCCGGCAGCGCCGGGGTGCCGGCGGCCCGGATCACCCAGGCGAGCGCGTGCGACGACTCGATCGCCGGGATGATGCCCTCGGCGTGGGCCAGCCGCGCGGCGGCGGCGATCGCCTCGTCGTCGCCGGCCGTCGTGTACTCGGCGCGGCCGAGGTCGCGCAGGTGGGCGTGTTCCGGCCCGACGCCCGGGTAGTCCAGGCCGGCGGCGACCGAGTGGGCCTCGCGGATCTGGCCGTGCCGGTCCTGGAGGAACAGCGACCGGGCGCCGTGCAGCACCCCCGGCTCGCCGCCCGAGACGCCCGCGCCGCCCTCGGCCTCGACGCCGACCAGGCGGGCCGGCGTGTCCACGAAACCGGCGAAGGTGCCGGCCGCGTTGGACCCGCCGCCGACGCAGGCGACGACGACGTCCGGGACCGTGTCGAGCTGGCCGCGGGCCTCGGTGCCGATCACCCGTTGCAGCTCGCGCACCAGCCACGGGTACGGGTGCGGGCCGAGCACCGAACCGAGGCAGTAGTGGGTGTCGGCCACGGCACCCACCCAGTGCCGCATGGCCTCGCTGGTGGCGTCCTTGAGGGTCCGGGTGCCCGAGCGCACCGGCACCACCTCGGCGCCGAGCAGCCGCATCCGGAAGACGTTGTGCGCTTGGCGTTCCATGTCCCGCTCGCCCATGAACACGGTGACCGGCATGCCGAGCTGCGCGCCGGCCGTGGCGGTGGCGACGCCGTGCATCCCGGCGCCGGTCTCGGCGAGCAGTCGGCGCTTGCCCATCCGGCGGGCCAGCAGCGCCTGGCCGAAGACATTGTTGATCTTGTGGGAGCCGGTGTGGGTCAGGTCCTCGCGCTTGAGCAGCAGGGTCAGGCCCAGCTCGGCGCTCAGGCGCGGGGTGGGCGAGACGGGCGTGGGGCGGCCGACGTGCCGGACCAGCAGGTCGGTCAGCTCGGCCCGGAACGCCGGGTCCGACCACGCCTCGGCGAACGCCGCCGCCAGCTCGTCGCAGGCCGCGACCAGCGACTCCGGCACGAACCGCCCCCCGTACGCCCCGAACCGCCCACTCGTTCCAACCACACCCATAACACCTCTAGAACTCATGCAAGAGTTATAGAACACTTGCCGCGCTGTGTCCACCGCGATCCGACAATGTCGGGGACATTGCCGCTATCCCCGCGCGGCGACCCGTACGAGTCGATGCTCGCCTGGCTCTCCGCCCGCAACCGGCTTGACCCTGACGTAGCGTCAGGCAGGAGGGTTGCCGCATGAGCGATCAGTACAACGCCTTCGAGATGAGCCCCGTACCCGTTCCCGGTCCGGACGCGGTGGCGCCGGAACCGTTCCGGGGCATCTACGGCATGCCCATGTTCGTGACGATCCCGACGCGTGACCTGGCGGAGTCGGTGGACTTCTGGACCCGCGGGCTCGGCTTCTTCGAGTTGTTCGGCATCCCCGGCCGGCTGGTGCATTTGCGCCGGTGGGCGTTCCAGGACGTGCTCCTCGTCTCGGCGGCGAGCGTGCCGGAGCAGGCGCCGGCGGCGAGCGTCAGCTTCGCGTGCGTGCTGAACCAGGTCGATGCCGTCGCCGAGGCCTGTCGCGCGGTGGACCCGGACTCGGTCGACGGGCCGCGGGACACCCCGTGGAACACCCGTGACGTCGAGGTGATCACGCCCGAGAAGGCGCGGGTCGTGTTCACCGCGGGAAAGCCGCTCGATCCGGACAGTGCGGAGGCGCGATACCTGGCGGCCGGTGGGATCACCGCACCCGCCTCCGGTGGCGGCAGGTTCAATGAGAGGCATGCGTGACGCCCCGGACGCCGACGGTCTGACCGTCGGTCAGGTCTCGACCCGGCTGGGGGTGACGGCCTGCGCCCACGACATCGACCCCGACACGGCCACCTGGCAATAGGTTTTGACTTCGAGTGGGGTCGAACTCCTAGCGTTCAGATCGTGGACAGCGAACCGACCGGGCTCAGCCGACGGCGCCGGTACCTGGTGCTGGCGATCTGCTGCGCCAGCATCACCGTGGTGGTGATGGACATCTCCATCGTCAACGTCGCGCTGCCGGCCATCCGCCGTGACCTGGACGCCTCGACGTCCGGCCTGCAGTGGACGGTCGACGCGTACACGCTGGTGCTGGCGAGTTTCCTGGTGCTGGCGGGGTCCACCGCCGACCGGTTCGGTCGGCGGCGGGTGTTCCAGATCGGGCTGGCCGTGTTCGGGCTGGGCTCGCTGCTGTGCGCTCTCGCGTCCAGCGTCGGCCTGCTGGTCGCGGCGCGATCGGTGCAGGCCGTCGGTGGCACCATGCTCAACCCGGTGGCGATGGCGATCGTCGCCACCACGTTCCCCGAACCGGCCGAGCGGGCCAAGGCCATCGGTGTGTTCGGCTCGGTGTCCGGCCTGTCGCTGGCGTTGGGGCCGGTCCTCGGCGGTGCCCTGGTCGACGGGTTCGGCTGGCACGCCGTCTTCTGGGTCAACGTGCCGATCGTGGTCGCCGCGATCGGGTGCACCGCGCTGTTCGTGCCCGAGTCCCGGGCCGCCCGGGCCCGCCGGTTCGACCCGGTGGGCCAAACCCTGATGGTCCTGGTGCTGGGCAGCGTCGTCTACGCGATCATCGAGTCCCGGACGCTGGGTTGGACGTCGCCGGTCATCCTCGGGCTGCTCGCCGTCGCCGTACTGGGGGTGCTGGGTCTGCTGGGCTACGAGCCGCGCCGGGCCGATCCGCTGCTGGAGTTGCGGCTGTTCCGCAGCGTGCCGTTCGGTGCGGCGATCCTGACGGCGTTGTGCGCCCTGTGCGGGTTCGCCGCGTTCCTGTTCGTGACCACCCAGTACCTCCAACAGGTCCGCGGCCTGTCGGCGCTGGCCGCCGGGCTGTGCCTGCTCCCGGTGGGCGTACTCGTGGTGGTCTGCTCGCCGATCACCGGGCGGCTGATCGGCACCCGCGGGTCCCGCCTGCCGCTGGTGGTCGCCGGGACCGCGCTGGCGCTGGGCGGGCTGGCCCTGCTGTTCGTCGGGCCGGCCACCCCGCTGCCGGCGGTCGTCGGGACGTACCTGTTGTTCGGCCTCTGCCTCGGCACGGTCAACCCGCCCATCACCAACACGGCGGTGGCCGGGATGCCGCGCTCGATGGCCGGGGTGGCCGCCTCGGTGGCCTCCGTGGGTCGGCAGACCGGCACCACCCTCGGGGTGGCCATCTCCGGAACCATCGTCGGCTCGGCCCTGGTCGGCGACGGGACGGCGGCCGTCGGCGCGACGCGCGGCGTGTGGTGGCTGGTGTTCGGGCTGGGTGCGGGCGTCGTCGGGTTCGGGCTGGTCAGCACCGGACGCTGGGCGCTCGGCACCGCCCGGCGGGCGGCCACCCTGTTCGAGGAGGTCGACCGGGGCGGCGTCGGCGTCCGGTCCTGACGGCGTCGCACCGGGAGCGGTCGCCGGGCTCAGCGTCCGAGGGCTCAGCGCCCGGGCGCTCAACGGCCGCGGGTTCAGCGGTCGGCGGCCAGGTGCCGTACGTCGGCGAGGCTGGTCACCCGGTCGCACTCGGCCGGCGTCAGCTTGTTGATCAGTGCCTTGGCGGACTGGGCCTGCGGGGTGGTGGGCAGCGCGCCGGCGACCAGGTCCGGTAGCAGCAGCTCGTAGCCGGCCCGGGCCCGGGGCGAGTACCGGTGCCGGGCGCGGGCCACCGCGGTCGCCACCCGTATCGCGTGTTCGTTTCCCGGCGGGACGCCCGGCCGGTCGACCTCCCGCGCGCCGAACCGCATCCGGTGGTGGAATTCGCACGTCCCGCAGGTCGCCGGGCCGCCGGTCAGCCGCGATCCGCAGTCCGGACAGCGCAACCGGTCGATCGCCCCGTCGACCGTCCGCCAGTCGTACGCCGAGGGATCGTCCGCGACGAGCCGGGCCAGTTCGGTTTCCTCCGGCGAGTCCGGGGCGACGTCGCGATCACGCAGCAGGCCCGCCCACGCCCGCCGGATCTCGGCGTCGAGGCCGGCGACGACCTCGGCGAGGCGCGGGCTCCGCCAGGTCGGGGCGGCATCGGTCATGGCGTCGAGGATGGCAGTACGGGCGTCGATGGGCGACGTGTTTCCCACCCTCCGGCCGGGGTGACTAGGCTCGCGCCGACCGCGGGTGGGTCGGTCCGCCGTTTTCACCCCGGCGGGGAAGGCGGTGCGGGGCCCGGGGGAGGGCCCGTGCCCCGCACCGTCCGGCCCGGGCCGGTCCGTTGCAGCCGTCGCGGCGTTCGGCCCGGGTCGTTCACCGGTGACGCGGCGGAGCCACCGGTGTCAGGCGGTGCCCGACGGGCTGTACGAGTCTGTGACGCGTTTCCCGATCATCGGACTTCTTCCGGTCGTGCAGATCATTGCTGATCCGTACGCTACGACCGGTAACCGCCGCCGATGCCCATCCCGGTAAGCACTTGATCATAAATTGAGGATCGCGCCCACGACTGTCAATTGTGGACACGCTGGGTGTTCGCCGCATCGGCGCCGCTCGGAGCGGGACCGCCTCCGTCGGGTGATGGCACCGTGTCCGGGAACGGTCAGTCGGTGTGCTTCCAGTAGTCGCGCTGCGGCAGCCGTACCCAGCGGTCCGGGGTGTGGCCGAACGGACGCGGGTCGGTGGGCCGCAGGTCCGCGTAGGCGCAGCAGTAGGCGATGGCCTTGTGCCGGTGGAGGTAGGTGCGCAGGATGTCGTCCGCCGGGTCGCCGGCGGCCGACCAGCCGCCACCGGGATGCAGGTCCCAGCCGTCGAACCGGCCGTCCCGGCAGATGCTGCCCTGGTTGCCGCTCTTCGGGTTGGCGTACATCGCGTAGCAGACCGTGCCGGCCGACAACAGCTGGGACACCACGGGGGTGGACGCCCCGTACGCCCAGGGTTGGCACACCACGCAACCGCCCGGGACGTCGGTGACGCCGACCGTCAGCAGGGCCGCGTCGCTCAACGAGTCGTCCTCGAAGTGCTCGCCCACCGCCTCCGGGTCGTCGTACTCCAGGGTCGTCGCCCCGAGCCGGCGCACCGCCTCGGCCGCGTCGACGCCGCTCACGCAGCACAGGCTGAGCCCCTCGTAGTGGAGGTCACCGAGCACGCCGACCAGCCGGCGGGCTTCGGCCGCGGCGGCCACCTCGGCGGGCGACAGCCCCTGACCGTCGGGCGGGGTGGGGAAGAGGTCCGGGGTCGGGCCGGCCAGGCTCAGTCGACCGGGTGACCAGCCGGCCATCATCGGCCGCCACGGGTCCGCGCCGGCCGCGACCAGCACCCGGGCGGTGTCCGGCTTGCCGGCCTGGACGGCGACCCACAACGCGGTGCGGCCGTCGTACTCGACGTCGATGTTGTCGACCCGAGCCGCCAGCTCCGCGACCACCTCGGCGGAGCCCCACTCGGCCGCCGCGTGCAGCGGACGCACGGTCGGGGAGTTCGGATCGGCGCCGGCCGCGAGCCGGGCCCGCACCTCAGCCGGATCCGACCAGATCCACAAGCTCCACCGGTCCCACCCGCCGTCGTCGACCATGCCCGACCCTCCCGTGCCGCTGCCGATGATCTGCCGAGGCTATCGACAGCCACCGACACGCTCCGCCGGTCAGCCGCGGTGCCTTCGGTAGTGGCGGGCCACCCGGGCCCGGTTGCCGCAGGTGTCGGGGGAACACCAGCGGCGGTTCGGGTGCGCGGGCAGGAACAGCAGGCGGCAGTTCGCGCCCGCGCAGCCGCGGACCCGGGTCACGGCCGGGTCGCCGAGTAGGTCCGCGGCGGCCTGCGCCAGCTCCGCGTACAGGTCGCGGCGCGCGTCGCCGCTGCGGGCCACCGCGACTGTCACGGCCGCACCGGTCCAGCGCATCCGGGGGTACGCGGGCGCGGCGCGCAGCGCCTCGTTGAGTGCTTCCAGTGCCGGCCGTGGCGGGGCGGCACCCTGCTGGCCGAAACCGGTACCGAAGGCTGCGACGACGCCTGCTGCGCGGGAACGAGGAATTGGGGTCAGAGCTGATCGTCCACGTTGAGTGACGGTGCAGTTGCTGCTGGCGTCAGAATCGGAACCGCAGGATACGGCTGGACCGTCTGAATCCCGGCAGCAGGTTCATGAGGCGGTACAGGCGGCGGACACCCGCGGGGGCCTTGGCCATCAGCACCGGCGAGTCGTTCATCGGTGCCTCGTCGACGTATTCGAGCCGCGGGTGCCAATCGGCCAGCGCGGCTGGATCATCGAAGCCGCAGTGGAACTGTGCGTTGTACCTGCGCCCGAGCGGATCCCACTTCGAGGCGCGGCACGCCGAAACCGAAACCGTGTCGAAGAGCAGCTGACCGGTGGGGAAGGCATCGACGACGCTGGTCAGCAGCAGCCGGGCGTCCGCCGCTGTCAGGTAGGGCACCAACCCTTCGGCGATCACCAGCACCGGCCGGCCACGGGGAACACTCTCCAACCAGGTGAGATCGGTGACGTCGGAGCCGATCAAGGTGCAGTGCCCGCGCGGCGGCAGGAACTGCCGCCGCAGCTCTATCACGGGCGGATGGTCCAGGTCGTACCAGTCCACCGTGGTGGGCGGATCGATCCGGTACACCCGGGCGTCGAGGCCGCAGCCCAGGTTCAGCACGACCGCCTCGCGGTGGTCGGCGAGGAAGCCTCGGACCCAGTCGTCGAGCGCCTTGGCGCGCACCACGGCGGCGAGGCCCACCTGACTGGCGCCGAATCTGCCCCTGTCGTAGCCGGGGTCGAGGCGGCGCATCGTCTGCTCGGCGTATGCGTCGCCGAGGATCGGGGCCGGCAGCCGGTTGTCCAGTGCCTTGGCCTTGAGAACGGGGCTGAGAGTCTTCTGAACCCCAACGAGTTCCACGTCGCCAAACGATACCGTGAGGACCACGTCTGTCGATGTGCTCGCTCGCTGCGCTATTCAGGCGCCGGAGTGGGCGGCGGCAGTGGTCGCGCGGGGACGGGCGTGGAGACCACGATGGAGGTGGTCGTCTGCCCGAGGAGGAGGAACCGGTCGAGGATTTCCTCGAGTTCACCGATGGAAGGCGCGTGAACCTTGAGGAGGAAACAGTCCTCTCCGGTGACCCGATAGCACTCGACCACCTGTTCCGTTTCCTGCGCGGCCCGAGCGATCTTGGGTAGTTGGCCGGGGCCGGGCCGGATGCGTACCAAGGCGGTTACCGGCATGCCGAGCGCGGCGGGATCGATGTCTACCCGATACCCGGCGATCACGCCGGCGGTTTCCAGCCGCTGTACCCGCTCCGTGACCGCCGGCGCGGACATGCCGACGCGGCGGGCCAGCTCCGACATCGACAGGCGCGGGTCGGCCTGCAATTCGGACAAAATGCGCACGTTGACGGTATCTAGAAGCTTGATCTGGCTATTCAAGGAACTAGGGCCTTCTGGCCTTGAATCTCTAGGCAAGTCGCGTCTTCCTCCTTAATTTTGCCCTTCACGGTCCGCTTCGCGCTTTGGAAGATACTCGCGTGAAAGATGTGGCGGTGGCGGGCGGCGAGCGAACCTCGCCCACGCCTGCGTCCGGTCGTGCGGCCGGGCTGGTGGCGCCGGCGTGCATCGCGGTCAGCGCCGTCTTCCACTACCTCGGCCCGGCGTTCGCCGTGCTGCTGTTCGCCCGGTTGGATGTGTTCGGGGTCGCCTGGCTCAGGATCGCCAGCGCGGCCCTGGTGTTCGCGGTATGGCGACGTCCATGGCGACTGTGGCGACGGTTGACCACCCGGCAACGCCGGGTCCTGCTGGCGCTGGGCGTGGTGCTGGCGGCGATGAACACGACGTTCTACCTGGCAATCGCCCGGTTACCACTGGCCACGGTCGGCTCGATCGAGTTCCTCGGGGTTGTCGTCCTGGCCGCCGCCGGGGTGAGAAGCCTGCGTAACACACTCGCGGTCGGGCTCGCCGTGGCCGGCGTGGTCACGCTCACTGACATCCGGCTGGCGGGCACACCACTCGGCTTCGGGTTCGCCTTCGTGAACTGCGCGCTGTTCATGCTCTACCTGATCCTCGGCCACCGGGTCGCCAACACCGCACCACGCGACGGCTCCCGATGGGAGGGCGTCGACCAACTCGGTGCCGCCATGCTGATCGCGGCGGTCGTGACCACGCCGCTGTGCCTGTCCGGCGCGGCGCCGGCCTTCCGCCACCCCGGCTGGCTGATGGCCGGTGTCGCGGTCGGCGTCTGCTCCTCGGTCATTCCGTACGTGACCGACCAACTTGCCATGGCCCGGCTTCGCCGGGCGACCTTCGCATTGATGCTGAGCATCTTGCCGGCCTCCGCGACGGTCATCGGTCTGCTCGTTCTCGCCCAACCGCCGACGGTGCCCGATTTGCTCGGAGTGGCGCTGGTGACGATGGCGGTTGCGATCCACCAACGTCCGTCCATGGTGACCGATCGGAAGGAATCAGAATGCGCTACGTCCGGCTCGGCTCGTCCGGCCTGAAGGTTTCCCGCATCGGCCTGGGCATGATGAGCTTCGGTGATCCCGCCGCCGAGCCGTGGTTTCTGTCCGAGGACGCCGCCGAGCCGATCGTCCGGCACGCCGTCGACGCCGGCGTGACCTTTTTCGACACCGCCGACATGTACTCCGGCGGGGTGAGCGAGCAGCTCACCGGGCGGCTGCTCGGCAAGCTCTTTCCTCGCCGCGGCGATTACGTGCTCGCTACCAAGCTCTTCTACCCGATGGGGTCGGGGCCCAACGACCGCGGCCTGTCCCGCAAACACATCATGGATTCCGTCGACGCCTCGCTACGGCGGCTGGGCACCGACTACATCGACCTGTACCAGATTCACCGGTGGGACTCCGAGACACCGATCGAGGAGACTATGGCGGCGCTGCACGATGTCGTCCGTGCCGGCAAGGTGCGTTACCTCGGCGCGTCCCTGATGTACGCGTGGCAGTTCGCGAAGGCCCAGTACACCGCGCAGGCAGGCGGTTGGACCCGGTTCGTGTCGATGCAGACGCGCTACAACCTCGCCTACCGCGAGGAGGAACGGGAGATGCTGCCGCTCTGCGCCGATCAGGGCGTCGGCGTCCTGCCGTACAGCCCGCTCGCCCGGGGGTTGCTCGTCGGTGGCCGTCGCGACACACCTCGCGCGACCGCCGAGCGGGCCGACGGATCGCAGCGTGTTGACGACAACGACGCCGACATCATCGACGCGCTGCGCACCGTCGCGGCCGGACACACCCGACCACCCGCCCAGGTCGCGCTGGCCTGGCTGCTGGGCAAAACGCCGGTCAGCGCGCCGATCGTCGGCGTGACCAAGCCCCACCACCTCGACGACGCTCTGGCCGCCGTGGAGCTGACCCTCAGTGACGAGGAGATGGCCAGGCTGGAAGCCCCGTACCGCCCCCGCGCACCGTACGGCTACTCGTAGTCGACGACCGCTGAGGCGACCTGGACGAGCAAGATCGTCGGCACTGGCGTCAGAATCGGAACCGCTGGACCGGCTGGATCCAGGCAGCAGGTACATGCGCCGGGTAACACAGTGACCTGGGACGTTGATCCGATACCGGCGAGGTGCGATGTTGGGAATGTTTGGGCTCGACCAACATTGCCAACAGGGGGTCCGATGGCTGTGACTCAAATTGATCTCGACGAGGAAGCCCTCGCCGAGACAATGCGATTGTCAGGTGCGAATAGCAAGAAGGAAGCGGTCAACCTCGCACTACGCGAGTACGCGACCCGCCATCGCCGTATCGCGGCGCTTGATCATTATTCGGCTGTCGCCCAGGGCTGGGACTTCGAGGGTTGGCAGGAGATGCATGCGGCAGGCAAGGCGCCGGCTGCGTGATGCGGTACCTGGCCGATTCGTCGGCACTCTGGCGTCTGCTACGAGACCTGGCCGTGGGGACGGCTTGAGCCGGGGCGCATCGAGCGCCTTCCTGTGTGGATCCGATGATCTGTGCCTGCGCAGCCATCCGCGGAGACATGGTGAGAAGGCGTGCCTGATCCAGGTTCTTGCAAGCCGCACTAGAAGGCTCGGCAACCCTTTGCTGTCACCATGTGCAATCCTTTGCCTACTCCTTGACGCCATCCATGCCCGCCCTCAGGATGGCCAAGTCGCAACATCCCGCAACCGGCAGGACAGGGAGTGGCCATGCGCCTAACGTTGATCGGCAAGGATCCGGAGTCGAACCCGACCGGCTCGCCCACCGTGTACCGCACCGACCGGGAGAGTTGGGTGGTGCAAGGGTGGGTGGTCTCGGACCCGGCGGTGTTGGCGCAGATGAGAATTCCGGAGGGTGAGTCGTGCGTGGAGATCCCAGACCGGATGCTCCAGTTCTTCAGGCAGGGGGATCGTGACCTCGATCAGTGAGGCAGAGTTCGAGCGGCTGTTGGTGAGCTTCGAGCGCGACGCCATCCACCTGGAGACACGCGATGCCTATGGCACTGCGGTCGAGTTGCCGCACATGGCCAAGTGGGCTGTGGGCGAGCCGGATGACCTGGCGTGGCTGGCAGGCTGGTGCGAGAGCCTGCGCGAGCACGTCAAGGCGGGCCGGTCGGTGCGCCGGGCGCGCATCGTCTCTGAGCCACTGAGCGACTATCAGCGCTGGTCGTACAGCATTGCGCAGCCCATGGTGGACGCTGGTGAGGACATCCGCTGGGTGCCACGCCGGTTGGTGTCGTCGCTGGCGCTCCCAGGGAACGACTACTACCTGTTCGACGACCGCTTGGCGGTCTTCCTCATCTACGCCGGCCACGGCCTGGCGGTGGACCGGGTGGCCTCCACCGATCCACACGACCTGCGGTTATGCCGGTCCGCCTTTGAATCCGTATGGCGGTTGGCCATCCCGCACCGTGACTACCAACCCGTCTAGCGCCGCCCGCCAGGGCCAAGAGGCACTCGGCGTTCGCCTCCGTGAGCTGCGCAAGGAGGCGGGGCTTACGGGGCGGGCGCTGGCGGCCTTGACCGGGCAGCACTTCACCCGGGTCAGCAAGATCGAACACGGTGTTCAGCCGCCCACCGACAACGACATCCGCGCCTGGTGCCAAGCCTGCAACGCCGAAGACCAAATCGCGGATCTGACCGCCACGCTGCGAACGGTGGAGTCGGCTTACCTGGAGTTCCGGCGGCAGAGCCGGGCGGGCATGAAGCGGGTGCTCGGCGCGCACACTCTAGCCCTGTACGAGCAGACGTCGGTGTTCCGGATCTACGAGCACAACGTCATCCCCGGGCTGTTCCAGACCGCCGACTACACGGCTGCGATGCTGTCGTTCTGGATCGACTTCCTGGAGACACCGAACGACGTGGACGAGGCCGTGGCGGTGCGGATGGAGCGTCAGCAGGTGCTCTACCAGCGCGGTAAGCGGTTCGTGGTGGTTTTGGAAGAGCAGGTGCTGCGTACCTGGTTCGGGGACGCCACCACCCAGGCCGGGCAGCTGGACCGACTGCTCGCAGTGATGTCACTGCCGAACGTCTCGGTGGGCATCATCCCCATGATGACCGAACGCCCGGCAGTGGCGTCCACCGGCTTTTGGATCTTTGACAACCTGCTGGTCGCGCTGGAGACCCCCACGGCGAGCATCGAGGTCACCCGGCCACACGAGATCGAGTTGTACGCCGGGATGTTCGATCGCCTCCAGGTCTCGGCCGTGTACGGCCCCGAGGCGCGAGCATTGATCGGCCATACCATCGAACAGTTGGGTTAGCGTCGCAACAGTTCGCAACATCATGGACTCCGCTGGCGGTCCGCTCATACCGTCATTGCGGAACTTCGGTAGGACGGACGCCAGCGCCAAAGACGGGGTCGGTTGCCGGGTTCCCCTCAGGCTGTCGGACGGCCCGCGGCAACGGGTTCGTCCGGCAGCCACCCGCAAGCAGGCGAAGGGTGACTCGTGATGACGCTCGGTGCTTTGATCAGCGCGGTACTACTGGGATTCCTGGCAGGACTGTTCAGCTTCAAGGTCAAAGAGCGATGGTGCCCGGAGTGTGGCGCATCCACGCTGCCAAGGGCTCCCCGGCTGACACCGAACCTCTTCCGCTGGCGGCGTCGGTGACTCCCTGGTGGCCCACGGACTGAGGGACTAATCCTTCTCCGCGACGTAGACGCCTCGTCCGGGTTGGCCGAGGACCAGGTCGCGGTCGTGCAGGAGTGAGACGGCCCGGTACGCCGTCGTCACGCTCACGCCGTACTGGTCGGCGAGCTTGCTGGTGCTCGGCAGCTTCGCCCCGGGGGCGAGTTCGCCGCTCTTGATCTGCGCGGTGATTTCGTCCGCGATCCGGCGAAAGTCCGGCTTGCTTGAGGGCATGGCGGTATCCCCTTGGTTCGGCTCTCCCATCTGATCACAACCGAACCTGCGTCAGCAAGTGGCGTAGAAAAATCGCGTGTCGCGGGTTTACCAGCGTCACCATCTGACGTAGGTTTGCTCGTGGCTGACCCCTTGGTTCGGCAAACCGGTGGCTAGCCCCGTCAGGGCGACGCGGATCCCGTCGCCCTGACGGTTCCTCATGAGCTGGGGCGGGGCGGTCGGGAGGAACGGACCTCGGCCGCCCTGCCCTTCCACAAGGGAGCACGCATGGCCCGGATCCGCTACGACGAATACCTGACCGCCACCGCGATGACATTCGCCCGCCGACACCGACCAGTGTGGTCATGGACCAAATGGCGCCGCGTCTGCCGCTGCGGAGCAGAACTGCCCTGCCGCGCACGACACCGGATCCCCATCAACCGAGGGCACTGGCCCTCATGAACCCGCAGACCGGCGACGTGGTCAGAATCGGCGCGGCAGCGAGCGTGCAGTTCGGCGGCGACCGTGCCCTGCTGATGCGCGTGACCAGCGTGGATCCGAAGCCGACCTACCACGGCTGGATCTGGCTCACCGGATACGTGCTCGACCACACCGGCGAAGCCATCAACAAGCGAGAAGTATTCGTGCAGGTGGCTGGCCTGCACTACGTACACCGGGCACCCGCCCGACCGGTTCGCCCCACCCGACCGCCGGCCCCGCGCCAATCGGCCCCGCGCCGACCTGCACCCGACGCGGTCGGTAGCCACCTCGAACCTGAGCCAAGACCACAGCGAAAGGCACCTGCCACCCGCGGTACACCTGCACCCCGCCCCCAGGTCGGCGCACCGCGGGTTACCCGCAAGTGGCCGAAGAACCTGCCACTGCTGGAACCGTAGGATCGGACCCGGCCAAGCCGTGCGTGGCGTCGAGGCACGCTGGTCAACCGCTGGTCACGGTGGGTCCGGCCGATCTTGCAAGCTGACCGTAAAGCTGTTTCTCCTCATGAATACGTGTGCGCCCGGCAGGATTCGAACCTGCGGCCTTGGGATTAGAAGTCCCCTGCTCTATCCGCTGAGCTACGGGCGCCGGCGTGGTGCGCCAGAAGGGTACCCGGGTGACCGAACGGCCAGTACAGGTCGTCCGGCCGAACGGGGATGACTGTCCGGCCAGCACATACTAGGTTTTCAGACGTGCAGGTGACGAGCACCCGGTTTCTCCCCGTCCTGGTCTCGATCCTCGACGAGCAACTCGAAGATGATCATCTTCTGGAGGAGTTCGTCGATGACATCGCGGTCGGGTACTCGTTCGGGCCTCCGTACGGGGAACGGCTGGTCACCTGGACGGACATGGACGAGTTGGGGTTCAGTCGGCGGGCCGTGCGGCGCATCGCCCTGGACAACCTCAGCCACGCGATGGTCCGGCTGCGGATCCACGGTCAGCCGCCGGCGCTGATGCTCTCCTTCGACGGCCTGGAGTCCAGCGCGCTGCTGGTCGACGAGTTCTGGTACGAGTTGGAGGACTCGGTGCCCGGCGAGCTGATCGTCGGGGTGCCGGCCCGGGACGTGGTGATCGTCACCGGGAGCGAGTCCCGGCCCGGCCTGGCCAAGGCCCGGCGGGCGGTCGACCGGGTCTTCTTCGCCGGCGACGATCACCTGCTCAGCCGGGATCTGCTGGTGTGGCGGGACGGGAAGTGGCAGACGCTGCGTCCGCCGGCGCCGACCCCGGCGCCGACCGGCCAGCCGTACCGGCCGCCGACCCAGCGCCGGGCGGAGCCGGAACAGGCCCGCCGGGAATACTGACCTCGGCACCGTCCGGGGATTCCCGCAACACCCGATCCCGTACGACGAAAGCGTCCACCCAGCGGCCGACCTCGGTGAACACCTGCCCGCGTACGGCCGGGCCGGACAGCGTCAGGTCGTGCATGCCGCCGTCGAAGCGGACCAGGGTGACGTGCCGGCCGAGCCGGGGCGCCCAGCGGACCATGTGTTCCACGTCGAGCACCGCGTCGGCCAGCGCGGCCGAGTCGTGCCAGCTACTGCCCCGGAAGCTGCGGGACGAGCAGGCCAGCAGCACCGGCACCGGGATCTCCAGCCCGGCCCGCAGCCGCGCCTGCGCCCGCCGGATCGCCGCCAGCCAGCCCACCCGGACCGGGAAGCCGCCCAGAGGCTTCCAGGTGAGGTCGAAGTGCCACTCGCCCCGGTGGTCGGCGTGCAGGCTCTGCCCGTACACGGGATTGAGCCCGAGCGGGACGATCCGGTACGGCGAGACGGGCCCCAGCCGGGACACTGCCGCCGCCAGTGGCCGGCGGACGAACCAGGGCGCGTTGAAGTCGAAGAACGGGCTGTTCAGGAAGAGGCCGTCGACGATGCCGTCGGCGCGCCGGTCGTGCGCCCAGAGTGCGGCGATCAGGCCGCCGGTGGAGTGGCCGTTGACCAGCAGGGTGTGGTTGCCGTCGGCGCGAATGATCTCCGCGGCGGCGTCCAGTTCCGGGTGGTAGTCGCTCAGGTCGCGGCAGAAGTTCGGGGTCTGGTGCGGCAGCAGGCTGCGGCCGTACTTGCGCAGGTCAATGGCGTAGAAGTCCCAGCCCCGGTCGACGAAGAAGCCGGCCAGGTGGGTCTGGAAGAAGTAGTCGACGTACCCGTGCACGTAGAGCACGGCGCGGCCGGTCGGCCGCTCGGCCCGACGGCGGACCAGGGTGGCCACGACCGGGCCCTCGTCGTCCCGGCCGAGGTCGATCGTCTGGCATTCGTACGGCTCACCCAGCACATCCGGATCCACGATCCGACGCTACCGCGCCATACCACGGTTGTGCTTGATCAGGGCGTTTTCCACAGTCGGTCGGGTTGTCCACAGCCCGGCCCGCCGGGGCTGGTGGCGGGCCCGGGCGGGGTCCAGGCTGGGCGGCGAGTCGACTCGGACCGTAGGCCGTGGAACACCTGGAGAGAAGATGTTCGATACGCACGTGACCGTGGTAGGTAACGTCCTGACCGCGCCGGAGTGGCGGCGCACGACGCAGAGCGGCACGCTGGTGGCCAACTTCAAGGTCGCATCGACGGCCCGTCGACTCGACCGGGACAACAACCGCTGGGTGGACGGCAATTCGCTGCGCGTCCGCGTGAACTGCTGGCGCAAGCTGGCCGAGGGGGTCGCCTCCTCGGTGATGGTGGGCGACCCGATAGTGGTGGTCGGCCGGCTCTACACCCGGGACTGGACCGACGACGCGGGTAACCACCGCACCCTGTACGAGTTGGAGGCCGTCGCCGTCGGGCACGACCTGTCCCGGGGTCGGGGCAAGTTCGCCCGTAACCGTCCGACGCTGGCGACCAGTGCGGTCGAGGACGCCGAGGCCGAGGCCCGGGTGCGCGGCGAGGTCGCCGAGGCGGTGGCCGACGAGGACGCGCCGGCCCGGCGGGGCGACCTGCCGTTCGACGACGACGCCGACTTCGACGAGATCGGCGGCCTGCCGATGGAGAGCTACGCCGGTCTGCGGTCGGAGAGCTTCGTCGGCTTCCGCGCCGACGACGCCGACGGTTTCCGGGGCGGCGACGCGTCCCGGGGCGGCAACGCCGAGGATTTCCCGGGTGGCGACATCGACGGCTCCCGGGCCGGAGGGTTCGGCGACCTGCCGGTGACCGGGTCGGGCTGGTCATCGGCGCGCGGCCACCAGCCGATGTCCGCCCCGGCCACGCCGTCGTCGACCGACTCGCCGGACGGTGACTCCGGTGCCGGGACGCGCGGCGGCGCCGAGCCGGTGGAGGGCAAGGGGTGGGACGGCGGGCAACCGGCGGCCGGCCAGGCCGGCGACGGCTCGGCCGCGTCGGACGGCGTGCCATCGGGGGCCGGCCGAGCCGGCGGGCCGGCTGCGGCGGAGGGTGCGGAGCCGGTCGCCGGCTCGGCCGGTGACGGGTCGCCCGCGCCGGAGGGCGTCGAGCCGGTGGCCGGGACGACCGGTCGGGGTCGCCGGGGGCGGGGCCGCGTGCCGGTGCCGAGCTGACCGTCCGGCCGGCGGGCCGCGTCGGGCCGTCGGCCGACACACTCCGCCCCGGACGATCGGGCCGGTCACCGTTCTCCTCACGGGTGGCCGGTCCGGGGGCACCGTCCGGTCGGCGGGCACCGATCCCGCGGCAGGGTCGGTGCGGCGGTGGAGGAACGGGAGCGTGCCCACCGCCCCGATCCTCCACCGCGTCCGGCCCGTAAGGTTCCAGCACTGAACCCTTTCAACCTGAAACCGCGCGGCGCGCAAGCGCCGCCTTCGACCTTGGCGGCGACGGTCCGTAGGGGGAGGTCGAAAAAGGTTCACTGGAGGTGATCGGTATGCGAGCCGGGATCAGGCGCGCGCCGGGCCCGGTCGGGTCCCGGGTCCCGGCCGGCGCGACGGCCACGGCGGTCGGGCTGCTCGCCGGTTACGCGTTGGACGCGCTGCTCGGCGACCCGCGCCGGTTCCATCCGGTCGCCGGTTTCGGCCGGGCCGCGGGCGCCCTGGAGCGTCGGCTGTACCGGGACCGCCGCTCGGCGGGCATGGCCCATGCCGCGCTCGCCGTCGGGCTGCCGGTGCTGGCCGGCGCCGCAGCCCAGGCCGTCACCCGGCACCGGCCGTTGGCCCGTACGGCGCTGGTGGCCGCGGCCACCTGGACCGTGCTGGGCGGGCGGACCCTGCGCCGGGAGGCCGGCACCATGGCAACGGCGCTGCGCCGGGGTGACGTACCGGCCGCCCGCCGCCGGCTCGGGCACCTGTGCGGGCGGGACCCGTCGACGCTGGACGAGTCCGAGCTGGCCCGGGCCACCGTCGAGTCGGTCGCCGAGAACACCTCCGACGCGGTCGTCGCGCCGCTGCTCTGGGGCGCCGTGGCCGGGCTGCCCGGCCTGCTCGGCTACCGCGCGGCCAACACGCTCGACGCCATGGTGGGCCACCGTTCGGCCCGGTACGCCCGGTTCGGCACCCCGGCGGCCCGGCTCGACGACCTGCTCAACCTCGTGCCGTCCCGGTTGACCGGGTTGCTCACCGTCGCGGCGGCCCCGCTGGCGCACGGCGATCGGGGCCGGGCCCTGCGGGTGTGGCGGCGCGACCGGCACGACCACCCGAGCCCCAACGCCGGGCAGTGCGAGGCCGCGATGGCCGGTGCGTTGGACGTCCGGCTCGGTGGGCGCAACGTGTACTTCGGGCGGTCCGAGGTGCGGCCGTACCTGGGTGACGGTCCACGGCCCGAGCATCGGCACATCCGCCGGGCCGCCCGGCTGTCCGGCGCGGTCGGCCTCGGCGCGCTGGCCGTGGCGAGCCTGGCGGCGCTCGCCGTACCGGCCGCGTTCCGAGCCGCCCGGGCCGCGGCGGGTTCGCGGGGCGGGCGGTGAGCGGCGGTGGGCTGCTCGTCGCCGGGACCACCTCGGACGCCGGCAAGAGCGTGGTCACCGCTGGCATCTGCCGGTGGCTGTACCGGCGCGGGGTCACGGTGGCGCCGTTCAAGGCGCAGAACATGTCCAACAACTCGGCGGTGGTGATCGGTCCGGACGGGCGCGGCGGCGAGATCGGGCGCGCCCAGGCGATGCAGGCGGCCGCCTGCGGGGTGGCGCCGGACCTACGGTTCAATCCGGTGCTGCTCAAGCCGGGCAGTGACCTGTCCAGCCAGGTGGTGCTGCTCGGCGAGGCGGTCGCCGACCTCACCGCCGGCAACTACCGCGAGCTGCGGCCCCGGCTGGCCCGCACCGCGTACGACGCGCTGGCCGAGCTGCGCGAGCGGTACGACGTGGTGATCTGCGAGGGCGCCGGCAGTCCCGCCGAGATCAACCTGAGGGACACCGACTACGTCAACCTCGGGCTGGCCCGGCAGGCGGGGTTACCCACGATCGTGGTGGGCGACATCGACCGGGGTGGCGTCTTCGCGTCGATGTTCGGCACCGTCGCCCTGCTCGACGCGGCCGACCAGGCCCTGGTCGCCGGATTCGTGATCAACAAGTTCCGGGGTGACCGGAAACTGCTGCGACCGGGGCTGGACATGCTGGCCGCCGTCACCGGTCGACCGACGTACGGGGTGCTGCCCTGGCACCTGGACCTCTGGCTGGACGCCGAGGACTCGCTCGCCTACGGCCGGGTGCTCGGCCGACCCACCCCGCCCCGGGGCACCGAGTGGCTGGACGTGGCCGTGGTGCGGCTGCCCCGGATCTCCAACGCCACCGACGTCGAGGCACTCGCCACCGAGCCCGGCGTCCGGGTCCGGCTGACCGTGGAGCCGGCCGAGATCGCGGACGCCGACCTGGTCGTGCTGCCCGGTTCGAAGTCCACGGTGGAGGATCTGGCCTGGTTGCGCCGGTCGGGCCTGGCCGACGCGGTGCGCGCGCACGTGCGGCACGGTCGGCCGCTGCTCGGGATCTGCGGCGGGTTCCAGATGCTCGGCAGGGCCGTGCACGACGAGGTGGAGAGCGGACGCGGCACGGTCGACGGGCTCGGCCTGCTGCCGATCGAGATCACCTTCGACCGGCGCAAGACGGTGACCCGGTCACACGGTACGGCGATCGCCCACGGGTCGGTCCCGGTCACCGGCTACGAGATCCACCACGGGTACGTCTCGGCGGCCGAACCGGGCCTGTCGCCCCTGCTGACGTACGCCGACGGGCGGCCCGAGGGCGCGGTGCTGGGCCCGGTCTCCGGCACCCACTGGCACGGCGCGTTCGAGGGCGACGAGTTCCGCCGCCGGTTCCTCGCCGAGGCGGCGCGGGTCGCGGGCCGTGCCGGCTTCCGGGTCGCCCCGGACACGTCCTTCGCCGACGTCCGTGAACGCACCCTGGACCTGCTCGGCGACCTGGTCGAGGAGCACCTCGACACCGTCGCACTGTGGCGGTTGATCGAGTCCGGCCCACCCGCCGACCTGCCGTTCGTACCGCCGGGCGCACCGCCAGCACCCAAGAGCGCGACGGGCTGAACCGACTGTGACGTCAGGTACGCACGTCGGCGGGGCCGGCGTTCAGCGGCAGGCCGACCGCCTGCCACGCCTCGACCCCGCCGATCATGTCGGTGGTCCGCCAGAGGCCGACCAGCCGCAGGGTGGCCACCGCGAGACTGGAGCTGTAGCCCTGCCGGCAGACCACCACCACCTCCATGTCGTAGCTGGTCGCCTCGGGGATCCGCCACTCCGAGCCCGGGTCGAGCCGCCACTCCAGGACGGTCCGGTCGATGACGATCGCCCCGGGCAACTCGCCCTGCTCCCGGCGCTGCGCCTCGGTCCGGGTGTCGATGATCAGTGCCCCGCGCCGGGACGCGGCCACCGTCTCCTCCGGGGTCAGCCGCCGCACACCGCTGCGGGCCTGTTCCAGCAGGGCGTCTATTCCGGGGGCAACGACTTCGGTCACCCGTCGATTGTGTCGGGCACCGCAAGCCCGGGACCGGTATTGAGAATTTGTCGAGCTATCGCGTGACGCCGGCCGACCTTCCGGCTGCGCCGGGCCGACAATCGTTCCGCCGGGATACTGACGGACGTGCGGAAACTCGTGATGACCGGTTGCCTGCCCGACGGCGGGACACCCCCGGCCGGGTCAAGGGGTGGCGGGTCGGGTCGGCACCCGGGCGGGGAACGTCGATGACGGGCCGGGCCGAGACGTACGCCGAACTGGCCCGGCGGATCCTCGCCGGGCCGGCGCGGCTCGGCGCGACCCGGCTGGTCGCCGTCGACGGGCCGAGCGGGGCCGGCAAGACGGTGTTCACCGGCCGGCTGGCCGGCGCGCTCGCGGCCGCGATCGGCACGCCGCCGCCGGTGGTGCGCACCGACGACCTGCTCGACGGCTGGTCCGACCAGTTCACCTTCTGGCCCCGGCTGGACGACTGGGTGCTGGCGCCGTTGCGGGCCGGCCGGCCCGGCCGCTACCGTCGGTACAGCTGGCTGCGGGGAGAGTTCACCCCGGCGTGGGTGCCGGTGCCGGCCGGCGCGGTGGTCCTGCTCGAAGGGGTCAGCGCGGCGCGGGCGGCGATCCGGCCCGAGCTGACCCTGGCCGTCTTCGTCACCGCGCCGGAACGGTTGCGGCTGGACCGGGCGTTGGCCCGCGACGGTGACCATCTGTTGCCGCACCTGCGCCGCTGGCGACGGGGGGAGGATGTCCACTTCGCCGCCGACCGGACCGCCGAACACGCGGACCTGGTGGTGGACGGCGCACCGGAGCTGAATCACGACCCGACCACCCGGTATGTCCGGGCAGGCGGCTCGGACGGCCCATTTACCTGACCCGCAGGTTAGGGCACGATCGGGCACGACGGACCGACCGGCGGCCCGGAGGGGGACGGCATGACGACATCCGACGAGGTCGCGGGCGCGGCGCCGGTCCGCCGGCGGGTGGTGCTGACCGGGATCAGTTCGCGGGCCTGGGAACACCCGGCGGACCGGGGCGCGCTCACCGCGCTGCGCGAGCTGCGCGGCTTCGACGACGTGGTCAAGGCGTTCTTCGGGATGTGGAACGAGCGGTCCTTCCGCCTCTCGGTGCTCGGCGCCGCCATCCGGGTCGACCACCGGCAGTATCCCCGGGTCTACCAGCGGCTCACCGAGGCGGCCAGCACGCTGGACCTGCCCGAACTGCCCGAGGTGTACGTCACCCAGTCGCCCTGGCTGAACGCCCAGGCGGTGGGTCTGGACCGGCCGTTCGTGGTGCTCGACTCGGCGTGCGTGCAACAGCTCGACGACGACGAACTGCGTACCCTGCTGGGCCACGAACTCGGTCACGTGTGCAGCGGGCACGCCGTCTACAAGACGATCCTGATGATCCTGACCCGGTGGGCGGCCAGCCTCAGTTGGCTGCCGGTCGGCGCGATCGCCCTCCGCGCGATCATCGCCGCGATGCTGGAGTGGTGGCGCAAGGCGGAGCTCTCCGCCGACCGGGCCGGCCTGCTGGCCGCCCAGGACCCGGCGGCCGCCACCCGGCTGCTGATGAAGATCGCCGGGGGTGGCGACCTCAGCCAGATCGACACGGCTGCCTTCCTGGACCAGGCGGCCGAGTACGAGAGCGGCGGTGACCTGCGGGACAGCCTGCACAAGGTCCGGCTGACCGCGTGGAGCACCCACCCGGTGCCGGTGGCCCGGGCCGCCGCGCTGCGGCAGTGGGTGGACTCGGGCGAGTACGGCCGGATCCTGGCGGGGGAGTACCCGCGCCGGGCGGACGACGCCGCCGCCTCGGTGACCGAGGACATCAAGGCCGCCGCCGAGGCGTACCGGGAGGAGTTCAGCCGGTCCCAGGATCCGCTGGTCGGGTTGCTGCGCAAGCTCGGCGACGGTGCCAGCGACCTCGGCGGGTGGGTCGGCGGTGGCGCCGGGCGGGCCCGGTCCTGGATGGGGGCGGCCGGCGAGGCCGCCGCCCGGGCCGCCGGCCGCGGCCGGTCGGCGGGCGGCCCGGACGATCGGACCGCCGGGGCGGCAAAGGGGCACCCGAACGGGGGTACGGCGGCGGATCGGTAAGCCCCGGCCTACGATCGCGCCCATGACCACACCGATCTTCACCGAGTCCGACCTGCGTGCGGCGATCGACCGTGAGCTGCCCGGGGTACGCGCCGACCTGGAGCGCCTCGTCCGGATTCCCGGCATCGCGTTCGACGGGTTCGACCACTCGCACGTGGAACGCTCCGCCGAGGCGGTCGCCGAACTGCTGCGCGACTGCTCGCTGGACGTCCGGATCGTCCGGTCCGGTGGCCAGCCCGCGGTGATCGGCACCCGGCCGGCCCCGCCCGGCGCGCCGACCGTGCTGCTCTACGCCCACCACGACGTGCAGCCGGTGGGCGACCTCGCGCTGTGGGAGAGCGACCCGTTCGAGCCGGTCGAGCGGAACGGTCGGCTCTACGGTCGCGGCGCGGCCGACGACAAGGCCGGGATCATGGCGCACGTCGCCGCGCTGCGGGCGTTCGGTGACGCGCTGCCGGTCGGCGTGGTGCTGTTCATCGAGGGCGAGGAGGAGTACGGCTCGGACTCGCTGGAGCAGCTGCTGAGCGAGCACCGGGACGTGCTCGCGGCGGACGTCATGGTGATCGCCGACTCGGGCAACTGGGACGTGGGCGTCCCGGCCCTGACCACCTCGCTGCGCGGTCTGGTCAACTGCTTCGTCGAGGTGCGCACCGGTTCGCACGCCGTGCACAGCGGGATGTTCGGCGGTGCGGTGCCGGACGCGCTCACCGCGCTGTCCCGGCTGATCGCCACCCTGCACGACGAGGCCGGTGACGTGGCCGTCGCGGGCCTGGTCAGCGACGGCGGTACGACCGTCGACTACCCCGAGGACCGGTTGCGGCAGGAGGCCGGCATGGTGGACGGGGTGTCCCTGATCGGCACCGGCCGGCTCACCGAGCGGATCTGGCTCAAGCCGACGATGTCCGTACTCGGCATCGACGCCCCGCCGACGACGGGCGCGCCGAACGCCCTGGTCCCGGTGGCCAAGGCCAAGCTGAGCATGCGGTTGCCCGCCGGACAGGACCCCAAGCGGGCGTACGCGGCGCTGGTCGAGCACCTGGAGAAGAACGCGCCGTGGGGCGCCCGGGTGACCGTGACCTTCGAGCACGACGGAAACCCGATCTCGATCGACGCGACCGGCCCGATGTTCGACGCCGCGCGGGACGCGTTCCGGACCGCCTGGGACGGGGTCGACCCGGTCGACATGGGCGTGGGTGGCTCGATCCCGTTCATCGCCACCTTCCAGGAGATGTTCCCCGACGCCGCGATCCTGGTGACCGGCGTGGAGGACCCGGACTCCCGGGCGCACGGGCCGAACGAAAGCCTGCACCTGGGCGAGTTCGCCCGGGTCTGCCTCGCCGAGGCGCTGCTGCTGGCCAAGGTCGCCGAGGCGGGTGCCGAACCGGCCCGGTGACCAGCGTGAACGGTTTCAGGATGCCGTCCTACGGATCGGACGATAAGTACACGCGGGCCCTCTTCGTACGATAGAATTTCGAACATGAGTACGAATGAGGCCATCGTGCGGCTCGACGCCGCTGTCAGTGCTCTGGGGGACCTCGACGTCTCCGCGTGGTCCGACGACACGCTCAAGGATCAACTCGGCGAGCTGTCGGCCGTGCTGTGTGCCCTCGACGCCGTGCTGTCCCGGGTGGCCGACGGCGTCCGCGCCCGCGGTCTGCGCATCGAGGAGCCGGCCGCGGCCTGACCGGTCCGGTTGTCGGTGGTGGCTGCCAGGATGGGGACGTGCGGTTCCTCGACCTGGCGGCCACCTCCGCCGCCGTCACCGCGACCTCCGGCCGGCGCGCCAAGGTCGACCTGCTCGCCGCCGCGCTGCGCGGCCTCGACCCCGACGAGATCCCGATCGGGGCCGCCTACCTGGCCGGTGAGCTGCGCCAGCGGCAGACCGGCGTGGGCTACGCCGGCCTGCGTGACCTGCCCCCGCCGGCCGACCGGCCGACCCTGACCGTCGGCGGGGTCGACGCGGCCGTCGCCGAGATCGCCGCCGTCGCCGGGGCCGGCTCGCAGGCCCGCCGGCGTGACCTGCTCGGCGCGCTGTTCGCCGCCGCCACCGCCGACGAGCAGCGGATGCTGACCGGCCTGTTCAGCGGCGAGTTGCGGCAGGGCGCGCAGGCCGGACTGCTCGCCGACGCGATCGCCCGGGCCGCCGAGGTGCCGTTGCCGGTGGTCCGCCGGGCCCTGCTGCTCAGCGGGGACCTGAAGACGGTGGCCGAGGCCGCGCTCACCGGTGGTGCGCCGGCGTTGGCCGGGTTCGCGTTGCGGGTCGGCCGGCCGCTCGCCCCGATGCTGGCCTCCAGCGCCGCCTCGGTCGACCAGGCGCTGGCGGCCACCGGCGTACCGGCGGTGGTGGACGTGAAACTGGACGGGATCCGGGTCCAGGTGCACCGTTCCGGCTCCGACATCGCGGTGTTCACCCGCAGCCTGGACGACATCACCGCCCGGCTCCCGGAGGTGGTGGACGCCGTCCGGACGCTGCCGGTCCGGGAGATCGTCCTGGACGGCGAGGTGATCGCGCTGGACGCGCGGGGCCGACCCCGACCGTTCCAGGAGACCGCGAGCCGGGCCGCCACCCGGGGCGCGCGTCGTCGGGTGGCTGCCGGCGACGCCTCGTTCACCCCGACGGCGGTGCCGATCGCCGACGGCGGGACGGTGCTCACGCCGTACTTCTTCGACCTGCTGCACCTCGACGGCAGCGACCTGCTCGACGCACCCGGGCGCGAGCGGTGGGCCGCGCTGGCCGGTGCGGTGGACGGTTCGCTGCTGGTCGGCCGGATCGAGGTGGACACCGTCGAGCAGGCCGCGGCGGCCTTCGCGGCGGCGGTCGACGCCGGCCAGGAGGGCGTGGTGGTCAAGTCGCCCGACGCGCCGTACGACGCCGGCCGGCGCGGCGCGGCCTGGGTCAAGGTCAAGCCCCGGCACACCCTGGACCTGGTGGTGCTCGCCGTGGAACGCGGCAGCGGCCGGCGCTCGGGCTGGCTGTCCAATCTGCACCTCGGCGCCCGCGACCCGCGCACCGGTGGGTTCGTGATGCTCGGCAAGACCTTCAAGGGCCTCACCGACGAGATGCTGCGCTGGCAGACCGAGCGGTTCCAGGAGTTGGCCGTCGACCGGGGCGACTGGGTGGTCCGGGTCCGCCCCGAGCAGGTGGTGGAGATCGCCTTCGACGGGGTGCAGACCAGCCCCCGCTACCCGGGCGGCGTCGCGCTGCGGTTCGCCCGGGTGATCCGCTACCGGGATGACAAGACCGCCGCCGAGGCGGACACCATCGACACCGTACGCTCCCTGCACGCCGGCCGGCCCGCCGACGCGGAAGGCTGAACCCGGGTCGACGGGTCGACGCGGCGACGCGGCGGCGCGGCAGTGCGACGGTGCGACGTCGACGGATCGGCGCGGCGGCGGGCGGTCAGTTGGTCGTCGCGGCCAGCGAGCGGGCGTAGTTGACCTGCTGGTGGATGTGCTGCACCTGCGGTTGCGCGGAGACCGGGATCCGGGCCACGTACTGCCGATTGCCGTTGGTCACGGTGACCTGCACGGTGCCCCGGTGGACGGTTTCCCGGGCCAGCAGGAAGAGCAGGCTGAACACGGTGAGGATGCAGAAGCCGGCGATCGCGCAGACGATGGCCCAGGTCGGGATCTTCTGCTCGGACTGCCAGTAGTCCTGCACGGTCCACTGCGCACCGGCCAGCGGGATGTCACCGGCCGGCGTACGGACCGCGGTGGAGGTCACCGCCAGCTCGCCGATCTGCACCAGGATCGGTCCCGCGGCGGCCCCCGGCGGTCCGGAGAACTGGCCGGGGACCGGCGCGGTGACCGGGCCGCCGGGGTAGCCGGTGGCGGCCGCCGGTGCGCCGGGGTAGGCGGGCGCGGGCGCCGGTCCGGCGGGATAGCCGGTGGCGGGTCCACTGGAATAGCCGGTGGTGGCTCCACCGGGATGGCCGGTGGTGGGGGCGGCGGGTCCGGGGTAGCCGGGCGTCGGGGTCGGCGCGCCGGGGTAGCCGGTGGCGGGCGCCGGTCCGGCGGGATAGCCCGACGTCGGCGCCGGTCCGGCCGAGTAGCCGGCGGCCGGGGCTGACACCGCCGGGCGGCCCGGGGTGGTCGGCGGTTCCGGCGGCAGGTAACCCGGTGCCGGGTACGTCGGCGCCGTCGGACCGGCCGGTGGGTACGGACCGACCTGCGGCGGCCGGTGCTGGGTGGGCACCGGCGGGGTCGACAGCGGCGGGGCGGAGAACTGCGAGGTCGCCCACGGGTCGGCCTGCTCCCGTTCGGACGGATCGACCGGCTCTCCGGCCGGCGCCGGAACGTCGGCGCTGTGGCTCCCGGCCGGGACCGGGACCCCACCAGCGCCGGCCGGGGTGGCTCCGCCGGGGTACGCCGGCGCGTCGGTGGTGAGCGAGGTGGCCCCGGTCGGCGACGACGTACCGGCAGCGGTCGAGGTGGTCGCGGTGGGGGACGGCGGTGCCGGGTCTGCGGGTTCCGAGGCGGTGGGCCGCTTGGCCGCGGCGGGTGTGCTGCTCGACCGGTCGGCGGGGGCGGGCCGGGGCTCACCGGTGGTCGGGTCGGGCCCGGCCGGCAACGGTCGGATCGGCTCCTCGCCTCGCTCGTCCATGACCGGAAACCTTAGTCGGCACGCGCCCCCTCAGCCCACCGCCCCGCACCCACCCGCCCCGCACCCACCCGCCCCGCACCCACCCGCCCCGCACCCACCCCAGGGGCCATCGCGGGGAGGCAGCAATGTCGGGGACTTTGCTGCTTCCCCGCGCCGACGATGCAACAAAATCCCCGACATTGTCGGAACAATCGATCTTCGCGGGCCCCGCGGCGACGGGATGGTGGGGCGACGGGCCCTGCGGGCGCGCGGGCGCTGCGGGTGCCCTGGGTGCTGCGGGCGCAGCATCCGCGTGCTGCGGGTGCCCCGGGTGCTGCGGGCCCCGCGGCGACGGGATGGTGGGGCGACGGGCCCTGCGGGCGCGCGGGCGCTGCGGGTGCCCTGGGTGCTGCGGGCGCAGCATCCGCGTGCTGCGGGTGCCCCGGGTGCTGCGGGCGCGCGGAACGGGTGCGTGGAGCGGGCGCCCGGGCGTCAGGGTCAGGCCGGGGTGGCGCGGGTGGGAGTGGGAGTGGGGGCCGGGGCCGCGGCGAGGTCGTCCGGTGGGGTGCTGCGACCCGGCCCGTCGCCGTGCGCCTCGCGGCGGGCCAGCCAGCCGTAGCCGAGCAGGGTCATCGCCGCGAAGATCCACCACTGGACGACGTAGCCGGCGTTCTGCCAGTCGTTCTGGTGTTCGGCCGGGATGCCGGAGAAGGCCGGATCCGCGGCCGGGGTCTGCTCGTCCACCAGCAGGTACGCCCCGAAGACCGGGTACGGCAGTTCGGCCGCGAGCCGGGGGACGGCGATCCGCCGGGTCTCCAGCCGGCCGTCCTGTCGGGTCACCGCGTCCGGGCGGCTCTCCGACAGGTGCATCCGCCCGACGACGGTCACCGGTCCGGTCGGCGGGTCCGGCACCTGCACGCGCGCGGTCGCCGCGCCCCGGGTCGGCGGCAACCAGCCCCGGTCGACCAGCAGCGCCGACCCGTCGGCCAGCAGCAGCGGTACGACCACCTCGAAGCCGACCTGCCCGTCGACGGTGCGGCTGCGGATGACCACGGTGTGCGCCGGGTCGTACCGGCCGGTGACGGTGACCCGGGTCCAGGCCCGGTCGGCCGGCAGCGCGGGGCCGGGCGTACCGGCGGTCGGGCCGGCCGTGGGCAGCACCTCGGTCAGCGGCACCGGCGCCTGCTGCTGCGCCGCGTCGACCCGCGCGTTCGTTGCCGCCCGCTCGTGGTACCGGTGCAGCTGCCAGTTACCGAGCAGCACCATCACCACGGAGGCGGTCAGCGCCAGGGCGAGCATGCCCAGCCAGCGCGGCGTGAGCAGGAAGCGGTACACGACACGAGGCTACTCGTGTGACGGCGGACACTAGGCTGGTGGCCGGATCGGCACGTCGGATCTGCGGCGTCGTGCCCGGTATCGTCTGCCGCGGCGGTCCGACCGGTCGACCGGTGGACCGCCGACCGGACCCAGCGTCGCCCCGGCCGGGGCGACCAGCCTGATCGAGAGGTCGAGGATGACTTCCGTGCCGCGCCTGGTCGTCAGCGCGCCAGCATCCCACCACGGCAAGACCGCGGTGACGGTCGGCCTGGTCGCCGCGTACGCCACCCGGGGCGTGGACGTCGCCGGCTTCAAGGTCGGCCCGGACCAGGCCGACGCGGGCTACCTCGGTCTCGCGGCCGGCCGGGCCGGCCAGCCGGGACGGGTGGGACGCAACCTCGACCCGCGGTTGGTCGGCGCGCACCGGGTCGCTCCCCTGTTCGCGTACGGCGCCGCCGGTGCCGACCTGGCCGTGGTCGAAGGGACCATGGGCCTGTTCGACAGCTTCGCCGGCCGGCCCGAGGTCGACTCCACGGGGGCGGTGGCCACCGCGCTGCGGGCGCCGGTCGTGCTGGTCGTCGACGTGGCGAGCATGGGTCAGTCGGTGGCCGCGCTGGTGCACGGCTTCCGGGCGTACGACGAGATGCTCTGGCTGGGTGGCGTGGTCCTCAACCGGGTGGCGTCCGAGCGGCACGAGCAGCTGCTCCGGGAGGCGCTGGACGACATCGGCGTACCGGTGTTCGGCACGCTGCGCCGGCGCGACCTGCCGGCCGTCCTGCCGTCCCGGCGGCACGGTCTGGCTCCGGTGGCCGCGGCGGACCCCGAGGTGGCCCAGGGGATACGCGCGCTCGGTGCGGCGGTCGCCGGAGCCGTCGACCTGGACCGGATGCTGGCGCTGGCCCGCTCGGCACCGCGGCTGCCGGTCGAGGCGTGGTCACCGGCCGACGCGGTGGCCGGCGCCGAGTCCGCCGGGGCCGGGGCGTCCGCCGGGGCCGGGGCCCGTCGGCCGGTGGTGGCCCTGGCCGGTGGGCCCGTCGGCGGATACGCCTACCCGGAGACGGCCGAGTTGCTCGCCGCGGCCGGCGCCGACGTGGTGACCGTCGACCCGCTGCGCGACGAGGCGTTGCCGGCCGGCACCGACGCGCTGGTCGTCGGCGGTGGCCTGCCCGAGGCGTACGGGGAACAACTGTCCGTCAACCGCAGGCTCTGCATCGCGGTCGCCGAACTGGCCCGGACCGGCCGGCCGGTGATCGCCGAGGGAGCCGGTCTGCTGTGGCTGGCCCGCGAGTTCGACGGCCGGCCGATGTGCGGAGTCTTCGATGCCACCGCGCAGACCACGGACCGGGTCATCGTCGGCTACCGCGAGGCGACCGCCCGGGCGGCGACGGTGGTGGCCCCGCTCGGCGCCCGCGTGGTCGGTTACAAGCAGCACTCGGCCGTGCTGCGGCCGCGCGCCGGCGAGACCCCGGCCTGGAGCTGGACCGGCAGTGCCGCCGAGGGGTTCGTCCGGCACCACACGTACGCGTCGCAGTTGATCCTGCACTGGGCCGGCGCGCCGGAGATCGCCCGTCGCCTGGTCGGGGCGGCGGCGGCCGGGCCCGGCCAGCCGGTTCCGGCGCAGCCCGGCACGCCCGGACCGGGCCACCCCGTGCCGGCACCGGCCGGTCCGGGCCAGCCCGCCTCGCACCCGGGCCAGCCCGCCTCGCATCCCGGCCAGCCCGCCTTGCACCCGGGCCAGCCCGCCTTGCACCCGGGCCAGCCCGCCGCACACCCGGCGCAGCCGGCGGCCGGTGCCGGGCAGCCGGCGGCGGGTCCGGCGGCCACGGGCACCGGATCGGCGGCGGTGGGCGACGCGCCGACCGACCGGCCGCCCGGCGGACCGGCTCCGGTGGTCGGGGCGTGACCGGGCAGGTCGCCGTCCGGCGGTTCCCGACCCTGACCGTCTCCACGCCCCGGACCCACGTGCGCCCGCTGACGGCGGACGACGCGGGTCCGGTCGGGCAGATCCTCGGCGACAAGCAGACCCGCCGCTGGCTGCCGCTGCGCACCGAGTCGGAGACCATCGACGGGCTCGCCTGGTGCACCGAGTCGGCCAAGGAACGTCGGGACAGCGGCAACGGCGACCACTACGGTGTGATCCGCCGCGAGGACGACCGGCTGATCGGCTGCCTGTGGACCAAACGCACCGACTGGGCCGGCCAGGTGACGGAGGTGTCGTACGCGATGGCCCCCGAGGCGCGCGGGTTCGGCATCGCCGCCGAGGCGGTCGACGCGCTGGCGATCGCGCTGATCCTGGAACACGGCTTCCAGCGGGTCGAGCTGCGGGTGGCGCCCGGTAACACGCCGTCCCGCCGGGTGGCCGAGAAGGCCGGCTTCAGCTACGAGGGCCTGCTGCGCAACGCCGGGTACGTGCACGGCGGCCGGGTCGACCTGGAGGTCTGGTCCTTCGTCGCGGCCGACCTCGGCCGCTGAACCGCCCCGGTCGGGAGCCCGGCGAGCCGCCCCGGTCGGGAGCCCGCCGAGCCACCCGGGTCAGGAGAGGCCGGCGATGGCCTCCGACGGGGCGGAGAACTGGCGTACCGGTTGCCCCTTCAGGGCCTCCTTGAGGGTGTACGCGACCGCGTCGACGGGCTTGTTCGCCTGCCCGTCGCCGACCGCGTCGGCTGGGTTGTCCGGATCGGAGACGAAGCTGGCGGCCGCCAGTTCCGGGGTGTAGCCGACGAACCAGGCCGACCGGGTGCTGTCCGTCGTACCGGTCTTGCCGGCCACCGGACGGCCCACGGTGGCGCGCACGCTGTCGGCGGTGGACCAGCCGCCGCAGGAGCCGCGGACCGGCCTGTCCCCGGTCGGGCAGCGGGCCGCGTCGGTCGCCGCCCGGGCCACGTCCGGCCTGACCACCTGGTGGCAGCGGGACTTGGCCACCGGGATGACGTTGCCGTCGTCGGCCCGGTACGTGGTCGGCGTACCGTCCGGGTTGCTCACCGACAGCACCGGCGTCGGCTCGCAGTACCGGCCGTCGGCGGCCACCGCGGCGTACGCGCCGGCCAGTTCCAGCGGGGTGGCGTCCGAGACGCCCAGGGTGAACGCGCCCCAGTTGCGCACCTGCGGGCTCGCCGACTGCCGCTTGTCGACGTCGGTACGCCAGCGCAGGCCCATCTCCTCGGCCAGCCGGACCACCTTCTCCACCCCGACCCGCTGCTCCAGCCAGACGAAGAAGGTGTTCACCGACTTGCCGAAGCCGGACCACATGGTCTGGGTGCCGCTCATCGCCCCGCTGGCGTTGGTCGGGCACCAGCGACCGCCGCAGTCGTTCGGGCCGCTCGAGCCGTCCGGGAAGTTGCTGACGAACCGGTACTTCGCGTCGAACGAGGTGTTCAGCGGCAGGCCGGACTGCAACGCGGCCAGCATGGTGAACATCTTGAACGTCGAACCGGCCTGGTAGCCGGGCAGGTCACCGCCGCCGAGCAGCGGCACCACCGTGTTCGGGTAGTTGCCCTTCTCCCGGTCCCGCATCGCGGGGTTGGAGTTCGGGTAGTTCTCGCTCTGGTCCAGCGAGTAGGTGCGGTTGACCGCCATCGCCTTCACCCGCCCGGTGCCCGGCTCGACGGCGACCAGTCCGTGCGCGAACGGGCTGCCCGAGGACTCCCGGGAGCCCACCTGTTTCTCGGCGGCGTCCTGGACCTTGGGGTCGATGCTGGTGACGATGTTGTAGCCACCCCGGCGCAGCTTGTCCAACCGTTCCGACCAGTTCGCGCCGAACGCCGGCTGCTGCGCCCACCACGCCTTCAGGTAGTCGCAGAAGAAGCCCCAGCTGTTGTACTGCTTGTCGATCGAGACGCAGTCGTTCGGCGGGGTGGTCAGCTTGAGCCGGATCGGCTGGGTCTTGTACTGGGCGGCCACGTCGGGGGAGAGGTAGCCCATGATCTTCATCCGGTCGATGACGTAGTTGCGCCGCTCGGTCGCCTCCTTCTGGTCGGAACTGGCCGGGTCGTACTCGCTGGGCGATTTGACCAGGCCGGCGAGGGTGGCCGCCTCGATCGGGGTGAGGTCGATCGGCTTCTTGGAGAAGAAGATCTCCGACGCGGAGTAGATCCCGTACGCGCGGTGCCCGAAGTAGGCGGAGTTGAGGTAGCGCTCCAGGATCTCCGCCTTGCTCATCTCCTTCTCCACCTCGACCGCCGTACGCATCTCGCGCAGCTTGCGGACGCTGGTCTGCTGGGTGGCCTGCAACGCCTCGATCGGGCTCTGGGCGCCGTCCCGGGAGGCCATCCGGACGTACTGCATGGTGATCGTGGAGGCGCCCTGGGAGACCCCGCCGGCCTGCTGGTTCACCACGAAGGCCCGGGCGATGCCCTTCGGGTCGACGCCGCGGTGCTGGTAGAAGCGGGAGTCCTCGGCCGCCACGATGGCCTGCTGGATGTTCGGCGACATCTGGCTGATCGGGACGTACTTGCGGTGTTCCTCGTAGAACATGGTCAACAGGGTCCTGCCGTCCGAGGCGTAGACGTACGTGCTCTGGGCGGGGGAGACGGTCCGCAGGTCACGTCCGTTCTCGCCGATCGAGTCGGAGACCGCCTTGCCGCCGAGCCCGGCGGCGGCGGTGAGCGGGAACGCGGCGGCGGCGAGGGCGACCCCGGCGATCAGGCCGGTGCGGAGGATGGGAGCGACACGGTTCGAGGTGGCGGGGTTTCGGCTCATCACACCTTGAAGCTAGGGCAATTCACCCGATAGTAAGAGAAAAATTCACGATTATGGGTGATTCGGCCGCGGTTTGAACCCCGCGACGGAACCCGCCGGTCCTCCCGGGATGGGACCCGCCGACCCCCGGGACGGACCGGCCGGTGGGGCCCGGCAGGATGCGGCCATGGATCTCGCGCACCACGGCGACGCCGAGGTCGGGCCGGGACTGGTGGACCTCGCCGTCAACGTCCGGCGGGACGCCATGCCGGGCTGGCTGCGCGAACCGATCGCCGCCGCGCTGACCGAACTGGCCAGCTACCCCGACCCGGGTCCGGCCCGGGCCGCGGTGGCCGCCCGGCACGGCCGGCCGGTGGACGAGGTGCTGCTCACCGCCGGTGCGGCCGAGGGCTTCGTGCTGCTGGCCCGGGCGCTGCGCGACGCCCGCCGGCCGGTGGTGGTGCACCCGCAGTTCACCGAGCCGGAGGCGGCCCTGCGGGCGGCCGGGCACGCGGTACGGCGGGTGCTGCTGCCCGCGGACGACGGCTTCCGGCTCGACCCGGGACTGGTCCCGGCCGACGCCGACCTGGTCTTCGTGGGCAATCCGACCAATCCCACCTCGGTGCTGCACCCGGCCGCCACCGTCGCCGCGTTGGCCCGGCCGGGTCGGGTGCTCGTCGTCGACGAGGCGTTCGCCGACACCACCGTCGCGCCGGACCGGCCCGGCGAGCCCGAGTCGCTGGCCGACCGGCGGGACCTGCCCGGACTGGTCGTGGTGCGCAGCCTCACCAAGACCTGGGGGCTGGCCGGGCTGCGGATCGGCTACCTGCTCGGACCGGCCGCCCTGCTGGCCCGGTTGGCCGCCGTACAGCCGCTCTGGGCCGTCTCCACGCCCGCGCTCGCCGCGGCGCGGGCCTGCGCGGGCCCGGTCGCGGTGGCGACCGAGCGGCGGATCGCCGCGCGGCTCGCGGCCGACCGCGACCACCTGGTCGCGCGCCTGTCGGCGTTGCCCGGGGTACGCGTCGAAGGGGCGCCCGCCAGCGCGTTCGTGTTGATCCACCTGGCCGGCGCGGCCCGGGTGCGGGCCGCCCTGCGCGAGCGCGGCTTCGCGGTACGCCGGGGCGACACCTTCCCCGGACTGGGCGCCGACTGGCTGCGGGTGGCGGTACGGGACACTGCCACCACCGACGCGTTCATCGCCGAACTGGCCCGGATCCTGGAGGCGTGATGGTGGTGCAGACAACGGTGGCGGCGATCCGCCCGCTCGACGCCGGTGCGATGGCGCAGGCCCGGGACCGGCACGCCCGGCTGACCAAGCCGGCCGGCTCGCTGGGCGCCCTGGAGGAGCTGTCGGTACGCCTGGCCGGCCTGGCCGGGTGCTGCCCGCCGCCGCTGGTCGGCCCGGCGGCGGTGGCCGTCTTCGCGGGCGACCACGGGGTGCACGCGCAGCGGGTGACCCCCTGGCCGCAGGAGGTCACCGGTCAGATGGTCGGCAACTTCCTGGCCGGCGGGGCGGTGGTCAACGCCTTCGCCCGGCAGGTCGGCGCGTCGGTCACCGTGGTCGACGTGGGCGTGGCCGTCCCGCTGCCCGGCACCGACACACCGGCCGACGCGACCGGCGCGGGCGTGGCGGCGGGCGGCGCGACCGGCGCGGGCGTGGCGGTTGGTGCGGACCGGGCGGGGGACGTGGACCGGGCGGCGGGCGTGGACCGGGCGGCGGGTGCGGACCGGGCGGCGGGTGCGGACCGGGCGGCGGGTGCGGACCGGGCGGGGGACGTCGGCATCGCCGGGGTGCCGGTGCTGGTGTCGGCGAACGTGCGGGCCGGCACCCGGGACATGACGGCGGGACCGGCGCTCACCCGGGACGAGGCCCGGCGGGCGGTCGAGGTCGGCATCGGGGTCGCCGACCGGCTGGTCGACGCGGGCGCCGGCATCCTGCTCACCGGGGACATGGGCATCGCCAACACGACCGCCGCGGCGGCGCTGATCGCGGCCGCCACCGGGGCCGACCCGGCGGCGGTGACCGGCCGGGGCACCGGGGTGGACGACCCCACGTACCAGCGGAAGGTGGCCGTGGTGACCGCCGCGTTGGCCCGGCACCGGCCCGACCCGGGCGATCCGCTGGGCCTGCTGGCCGCCGTCGGCGGCCTGGAACACGCGGCGCTGACCGGCTTCGTCCTGGCCGCCGCCGCCCGCCGGACGCCGGTGATCCTGGACGGGGTGAGCGCGGTGGCGGCCGCCCTGGTCGCGGCGGCGTTCGCCCCGGACGCGACCGGAGCGATGATCGCCGGGCACTGCTCGGCCGAACCGGGCGCCCGGATCGGGTTGCGCCGGCTGGGCCTGGAGCCGCTGATCGACCTGGGGCTGCGGCTGGGCGAGGGCACCGGCGCGCTGCTCGCCCTGCCGGTGGTGGCCGGCGCGGTGCGGGTGCTGCACGACGTGGCCACCTTCGACTCGGCGGGAGTGTCGGAGAAGTGAGCGCGCAGCCGGATCCGGAGCTGTACCCGCTGGCCCTGCGGTTGGCCGGCCGGCGGGTGCTGGTGGTCGGCGGCGGTGCGGTGGCGACCCGCCGGGTGCCGGCGTTGCTGGCCGCCGGGGCCACGGTCGAGGTGGTGTCGCCGGACCTCACCCCGGCCCTGCGCGCCCACGCCGACGCGGGCCGGTTGCGCTGGACCGCCCGCGGGTTCCGGGCCGAGGACCTGGACGGCGCGTGGCTGGCCCAGGTCGCGGTCGACGACCGGATGGCGGCGGCCGCGGTGAGCGCCGCCGCCCGGGAACGCCGGATCTTCTGCGTCCGGGCCGACGACCGCGCCGCCGCGACCGCCTGGACCCCCGCGGTGACCCGGCACGGCCCGGTCACCGTGGCGGTCCTCGGCGGCGGCTCACCCCGCCGGGCGGTCGCCGTCCGGGACGCCGTCCGCGCCCTGCTGGACGCGAAGGGCGCCCTGCTGTCGGATCCCGCGCCGGACGGGCCCGTACCGGCGCGTGGCGCCGGGCGGGTGGCGCTGGTGGGGGCGGGACCGGGTGACCCGGAACTGATAACCGTCAAGGGGCGGCGGTTGCTCGCCGAGGCGGACGTGGTGGTGGCCGACCGGCTGGTCCCCGGGTTGCTTCTGGACGAGCTGCGTCCCGAGGTGGAACTGGTCGACGCCTCGAAGATCCCGTACGGGCCGGCCCGGGCCCAGGAGGAGATCAACCGGATCCTGGTGGACCGGGCGCGGGCCGGTGCGGCCGTGGTCCGGCTCAAGGGCGGCGACCCGTACGTCTTCGGCCGGGGCGGGGAGGAGTTGCTGGCCTGCGCGGCGGCCGGCGTACCGGTGACCGTGGTGCCCGGGGTGACCAGCGCGGTGGCCGGCCCGGCGATGGCCGGCATCCCGGTGACCCACCGCGGGGTGGCGCACGAGTTCACCGTGCTGTCCGGGCACCTGGCCCCGGACGACCCGGGCTCGCTGGTCGACTGGGCGGCGCTGGCCCGGCTGCGCGGCACCCTGGTGGTGCTGATGGGGCTGCGCAACCTGCCCGCCATCGCGGCCGTGCTGCAGGCCCACGGCCGGCCGGCGGACACCCCGGCGGCCGTGGTGCAGGAGGCGAGCACCGGCAGCCAACGGCTGCTGCGGTCCACCCTCGGCGCGGTCGCCGTGGACACCCTCGCGGCCGGCCTCCGCCCACCGGCCGTCGTGGTCATCGGCGACGTGGTCGACGCGCTGGCCGAGCCGGCCGGGACGCCGGGCTGACCCGGGAACGGCGCGGGCCCGCCGAGCCGATCGGATGGTGATCGGCACGACGGGCCCGCGGGTGGTCCGTCCGGTCAGGCCGCGGCCGTGACCCGGCTGTCCAGCAGCAGGGCGCAGCGGATCAGGCCGAGGTGGCTGTAGGCCTGCGGATGGTTGCCCAGACCCCGTTCGGCGAGCGGGTCGTACTGCTCGGGCAGCAGGCCGGTGGGGCCGGCGGTGTCCACCATCTGCCGGAACAGTTCCTCGGCGTCCGACCGCCGGCCGGTGCGCAGGTACGCCTCGACCAGCCAGGCGGTGCAGACGTGGAAGCCGCCCTCCCGGCCGGGCAGGCCGTCGTCCCAGTGGTACCGGTAGACGACCGGGCCGCTGCGCAGGTCCGCCTCGATCTTGAGCACGGTGGCCAGGAAGCGTGGGTCGTCGTCGGGCAGCAGCCCGGACAGGCCGATCCAGAGCGAGGAGGCGTCCATCTCCTCGTCGCCGTACGCCACCGAGTAGGCGCCGGCCGCCTCGTGCCAGCCGTACTCCAGCACGTTGTGCCCGATCCGGTCGCGCAGCGCCGCCCACTCCGGCCGGTCCCCGCCGCCGTGCCGGCGCACCATGTGCAACGCCCGGTCGACGGTCATCCAGCACATCACCTTGGAGTAGACGTGGTGCCGGGGGGCCAGCCGGGCCTCCCAGAGGCCGTGGTCGGGTTCGTGCCACCGGCGGTCGACCGCCTCGACCATCGACTCCAGGACCCGCCACTCCTCGTCCCGGACCGCGCCGCGCCGGTCGGCCACGGCGGCCAGCAGGTCGGCGATCGGGCCGAACACGTCGAGCTGGAGCTGGTGGTTGGCCAGGTTGCCGACCCGGACCGGTCGGGAACCGGCCCAGCCGGGCAGGGTGTCGATGACCGCCTCGGCGCCCAGTTCGTAGCCGTCGACTGTGTACAGCGGGTGCAGCCGCTCCGGATGGCCGCCGGTGCGTTCGACGCAGCCGTCGACCCAGCGCAGGAACGCCTCCGCCTCGCCGAGCGAACCGAGGTCGACCAGCGCCCGCGCGGTCATCGCCGCGTCCCGCAGCCAGCAGTAGCGGTAGTCCCAGTTGCGGACCCCGCCCACCTCCTCGGGCAGCGAGGTGGTGGCCGCCGCGAGGATCGCCCCGGTGGCCTCGTAGCAGAGCCCGCGCAGGGTCAGCGCGCTGCGGGCGACCAGGTCCCGGGCGGTGTCGGGCAGGTCCAGGCCGGCCACCCAGTCCCGCCACGGCTGTTCGGCCAGCGCCTGCCGCTCGGGCAACGGCTGGCGGTGGTGCTCCAGGCTGTGCGACCCGAACCGGAGTTCGAGGGTGACCGACCCGCCGGCCGCGGAGAGGTCCACCTGGGCCCGGGCCGTCTCGTAGCCACCGTCCTCGTGGATCTCCCACTCGACGCCGGGAGCGTAGAGACTGACCGGTTCGTTCGACCCGAGCACCAGGACGCCGTCGCCGAGCGGCTGCAACTGCACCGGCACCTGGCCGAACTCCGGTCGCGGGACGAACTCGAGCCGGACCTGGCCGGAGCCGGTGAGGACCCGGATCAGGGTGGAGTCGCCGGCGACCACCGCGCTGCCGCTGGGCACGCCGTCCTGGGACGGCCGGTCCAGCCAGTCGGTGACGGTGAGCCCGGACCAGCGGGTCTCCACGGTCATGGTGTTGGGCCGGTACCGCTGGCCCAGCGGTATGCCACCGCGGGCCGGTGCCACCGAGAAGTGGCCGGCCGGACTGCCGCCGACCAGGTCGGCGAAGATCGCCGACGAGTCCGGCTTGGGGTGGCACAGCCAGGTGATCTTGGCTTCCGGGGTGACCAGCGCGACGGTGCGGCCGTTGGCGAGCATGGAGTGCCGCTCGATCGGCACCGCCCGCTCACCGAACAGCCAGGCCCGCCGGAAGTCCAACAGCAGCCCGAGCACCCGGGCCGCGTCGAGCGGCTCGTCGACCCGGTAGTCCGCCTGGGTGTCACCCGGGCCGATCTTGATGCCCACGTCCGGGCCGTGCAGCTTGGCGAACGCGTTCTCGTCGGTGACGTCGTCGCCGATGAACAGCGCGGCGCTGGCCGACATCTGGGTACGTAACTGGTCGAGCGCGATGCCCTTGTCGGTGGGGATCACCGACAGCTCGATGACCTCCTTGCCCTCGGTCACCGTCACCTCGGGCCAGACCGCCGGACCGTTCCGGACCGCGTCCAGCACCTCGGCCGCGACCTGCGGGTCGGCGCCGCGCAGATGCACCGCGACACTGGCCGGCTTGCGCTCCAGCCGGATACCGGCCCGGTTGTGGGCGATCTGCCGGAGGTCGTCACCCAGCCGGGTGCGGACCTCGACCAGCTCCGGCGTGAGCCGCTCGACGAACCCGACGTCGAACTCCGACCCGTGGCTGCCGACCAGGTGCACCTCGCTGGGCAGCCGGGACAGCGTGGCCAGGTCCCGCAGCGCGCGTCCGGAGACCACGGCGACGGTGGTCTGTGGCAGGGCGGCCAGCGCCCGTATGGCCGCCACCGATTCGTGCAGCGGCACGGCCTTGGTCGGGTCCTCCACGATGGGGGCGAGGGTGCCGTCGTAGTCGCAGGCGACCAGCAACAGCGGCATTCGGGCTATCCGGGCGATCGCCGCCCGGAGCGCTGGATCGATCGCATCCGCCGCACGGCGGGTCCCGTCGAGGACGGGGGTGTTCATTCGGCCTCCGCTTCGGGCACGCCCAGTTCGTTGAGGAAAGACTTGGCCCAGTGACCCACGTCGTGGCTGCGCAGGTGCCGCTGCATGATCCGCATCCGGCGCCGGGCCTCACCCCGTTCCACGTGTACGGCACGTAGCAGGGCGTCCTTGACCCCGTCCGGGTCGTGCGGGTTGCAGAGGTATGCCTGACGCAGTTCGGTCGCGGCGCCGGCGAACTCGCTGAGCACGAGCGCGCCACCGGTATCGGCACGTGCCGCTACGTACTCCTTGGCCACCAGGTTCATTCCGTCTCGCAGGGGGGTCACCATCATGACGTCGGCCGCGCAGTACAGCGCGGCCAGTTCACTGCGACTGTACGACTGGTGGAGGTAGTGCACGGCGGGTACGCCGACTCTGGCGAATTCCCCGTTGATCCGACCAACTTCACGTTCAACTTTGACCCTAAGAGCCTGGTAGTGCTCCACCCGCTCCCGGCTGGGCGTCGCCACCTGCACCATGACGGCGTCCGGAACTGTCAACTTTCCGTCAGTCAGTAGCTCTCGGAAGGCCTTGAGGCGTAGTTCGATGCCCTTGGTGTAGTCGAGCCGGTCGACGCCCAGGATGATCGTCTTCGGGTCGCCCAGTTCGGCGCGGATCTGCTTGGCGCGGGCCTGGACCTGCGGGTCGGTCGCCATCCGCTCCATCTCGGCGACGTCGATGGAGATCGGGAACGCGCCGGCCTTCACCTGCCGTCCGTCGACCTGGATCATCTGGCCCTCGTAGCGCAGGCCGAGCAGGTGCCGGGCCAGCCGGACGAAGTTCTGCGCCGCCAGCCGCTGCTGGAAGCCGACCAGGTCGGCGCCGAGCAGGCCGCGCAGCACCTCCGCCCGCAGCGGCATCTGCATGAACAGTTCGATCGGCGGGAACGGGATGTGCAGGAAGAAACCGATCCGCAGGTCGGGACGCAGCTCCCGGAGCATGGCCGGCACCAGCTGCAACTGGTAGTCCTGCACCCAGACGGTGGCGCCCTCGGCCGCCACCTCGGCGGTGGCCTCGGCGAACCGGGCGTTGACCAGCCGGTACGCCTCCCGCCAGCGCCGCTTGTAGGCGGGCGTCTCGACCGCGTCGTGGTAGAGCGGCCAGATCGTCGCGTTCGACTGACCCTCGTAGTAGCGCTCCAGTTCCTGAGCGCTCAGCGGCACCGGGTGCAGCCCGATGCCGTCCAGCTCGAAGGGCTCCGGCGCGGGGCCCACCCCGCCGGCCCAGCCGACCCAGGTGCCCTGGTGCTCCACCAGGACCGGATGCAGTGCGGTCACCAGGCCGCCGGGGCTCCGGCGCCACTGCTTGCCCTCGGGGGTGGTCACCTCGTCGACGGGCAGGCGATTGGCCACGACCACGAACGAACTCCGTACCGTCACGCTCCGCACACCTCCGGTGATTACGGGTCCCGTGCTGAGCCTACTGATCGCCGCGACCAGGCTGAGCATCCCGTACCAGTCTTTCTGCCCCGTGGGACGGGCGGACGAAACGCCTGGTGATCGTTTCAACATCGGCCGGGCGCGGCGCGGCCCGCGTGGGGCGATGTGGGCCCGGCCCGCCCCGCCTGACAGGATTGGCCACCTGTCAGGATTGAGCTGGCCGCCGGGATCGACCCGGCCGGCCGGACACCGGTGGCGTTTCGCCGACCGCACGGACTTTCGCACCCAGACTTACGGAGGTAGGCCGCACCGTGGCCCAGTACATCTACGTCCTGGAGAAGGCGCGCAAGGCGCACGGCGACAAGGTCGTGCTGGACAACGTCACCCTGAGCTTCCTGCCGGGTGCCAAGATCGGCGTGGTCGGCCCGAACGGCGCCGGTAAGTCCAGCCTTCTCAAGATCATGGCCGGGCTGGACCGGCCCAGCAACGGCGAGGCCCGGCTGATGCCCGGCTACACCGTCGGCATGCTGGCCCAGGAACCGCCGCTGAACGAGGCCAAGACCGTCCTGGGCAACATCGAGGAGGCGGTGGCCGACATCAAGGCCAAGCTGGCCCGGTACAACGCCGTGGCCGAGCAGATGGCCACCGACTACACCGACGAGCTGGTCGAGGAGATGGGCCGGCTGCAGGAGGAGATCGAGAACGCCGACGGCTGGGAGGTCGACTCGAAGCTGGAGCTGGCGATGGACGCGCTGCGCTGCCCGCCGCCGGACGCCGACGTCACCCAGCTCTCCGGTGGCGAGCGGCGCCGGGTGGCGCTGTGCAAGCTGCTGCTGGAGGCGCCCGACCTGCTGCTGCTCGACGAGCCCACCAACCACCTGGACGCGGAGAGCGTGCAGTGGCTGGAGCAGCACCTGGCCAAGTACGCCGGCACCGTCATGGCGATCACCCACGACCGGTACTTCCTGGACAACGTGGCCGGCTGGATCCTGGAGCTGGACCGCGGTCGGGCGATCGGCTACGAGGGCAACTACTCGACGTACCTGGAGAAGAAGGCGGCGCGGCTGGCCGTCGAGGGCCGCCGGGACGCCAAGATGAAGAAGCGGCTCTCCGAGGAGCTGGAGTGGGTCCGCTCCAACGCCAAGGCCCGGCAGACCAAGTCCAAGGCCCGGCTGGACCGGTACGAGGAGATGGCCACCGAGGCGGAGAAGACCCGCAAGCTGGACTTCGAGGAGATCCAGATCCCGCCGGGCCCGCGCCTGGGCAACACGGTGATCGAGGCGGACCACCTGACCAAGGGCTTCGGCGACCGGATCCTGATCAAGGATCTGAGCTTCTCCCTGCCGCGCAACGGCATCGTCGGCATCATCGGCCCGAACGGCGTCGGCAAGACCACCCTGTTCAAGACCATCGTCGGGCTCGAGGAGCCGACCGAGGGCGCGGTGCGGGTGGGCCCGACGGTCTCCCTGTCGTACGTCGACCAGACCCGGTCCGGCCTGGCCGGTGACAAGACGGTCTGGGAGGTGGTCTCCGACGGGCTGGACCACCTGATGGTCGGCAAGGTGGAGATGCCGTCCCGGGCGTACGTGGCGGCGTTCGGCTTCAAGGGGCCGGACCAGCAGAAGCCGACCAAGGTGCTCTCCGGCGGCGAGCGCAACCGGCTGAACCTGGCGCTGACCCTGAAGATGGGTGGCAACGTGCTGCTGCTCGACGAGCCGACCAACGACCTGGACGTGGAGACGCTGTCCAGCCTGGAGAACGCGCTGCTGGAGTTCCCCGGCTGCGCCGTGGTGATCTCCCACGACCGGATGTTCCTGGACCGGGTCGCCACCCACATCCTGGCCTGGGAGGGCACCGAGGAGGACCCGTCCAGCTGGTTCTGGTTCGAGGGCAACTTCGAGGCGTACGAGAAGAACAAGATCGACCGGCTCGGCGCGGAGGCGGCCCGACCGCACCGGGTGACCTACCGCAAGCTCACCCGTGACTGATCCGGCCCGGTACACCTACCACTGCGCGCTGCGCTGGTCGGACCTGGACGCGTACGGCCACGTCAACAACGCCCGCTTCCTCACCCTGTACGAGGAGGCGCGGGTGGCGTTGATGTTCGTCGGCGGCCGGGCCTGGGGAGTGGACTCGTTCGCCGACGGGGTGGTCATCAGCCGGCACGAGGTCGACTACCTCCGACCGGTCGACTACGGCCTCGGCCGGGCCACCGCCGAGCAGGCACCGACGGTGCGGATCGAGCTGTGGGTCGAGGAGATCCGGGCCTCCCGGTTCACCATCCGGTACGAGCTGTTCGACGGCGAGGTGCTGGCCAGCCGGGCCCGTTCCGTACTCGTGCCGTTCGACCTGCGACGGCAGGCGCCCCGCCGGCTCACCGACGCCGAACGGGCCTTCCTGGAGCCGTACGCGGTGCCGGCGGCGGCACCGGTGGGCGGGGTCGACGGCGGTGCGTGACCGGATCGGAGCGGACCACCCCGGGCACGGCCTGACCGGGGTGGCCGACGCCGGGGCGTTCCTGGCCCGGCTCACCCGCCTGGAACCGGCCGCCCTGGTCCGGTTGCGGTCCAACCCGGCCACCGGTCGTACGGACCTGTGGGCCCGGCTGCCGTGGACCGTGTTGGCCGGTCGGTCGGTGGCCGGTCCCGGTCCGGGGGACGCCACGGTGTCCGCGGCGGACCTGCTGGCCGAACTCGGCGCGGCCGGGACCCGGCTGCCGGCCCGCCGGGACGCCGACTGGCGGTGGCCGCTGCCGGGCCCGCCGGGACCGGTGGTGGACCAGCTCGCCGGGGCGGACCTGCGACGGATCGCCGCGGCCGCGGCCGGCGCGCTCCGGTCCGCCGCCACGGAGGGGGTAGGCGGCCGGGCGGTGGGCCAGCGGGCCGTCCGGGACGCGCTGCTGGATCACGTGGCGGTGGTGGTGACCGGCACCCCGGACGGCACCACCACGGAGGTACGGGTGGAGGTGTCCCAGCGGCTGGTCCAGGCGGTCGTCCGGATGGGCTTCCTCGGTGTCGATCCGCCGGCCGGCATGGACCGGGTCCAGGTACGCCGGGCCGGCCGGTGGACCGGGCTGCTGGCACCGTACGGATCAGCTTGGTTACTCAGTGGTAGTCCCCTGGTGCTCAATCCGCGTTCAGGTCAGCCGTTCGGCTGATGCCGTATGGACTGTCTGGTTTGGTGCACACGTTGGGGGGGTGCCTCGGGCCGGCTATCCGGGTACCGTCGGGCCTCGGATCCAACGCACCGTAGGCGTATGGATCCGCTGGGGAGCGAGGTGCAACGAAGCGATGCCGTGGTGGTCATGGCGTCCCGGTCACACCGGTGCCGGTGAACCGGAGACACGCAGCAGCGGAACTACTGTCGACAGCAGCGTCCGGCTCGGACCCCCCGCGCCGCGGGAGCCGGAACACGACTGCAGACCCGCCGACCTGTCGGCGATGCGCGAGATGCCGGCCACCGTCGCGCCGGTGACCCTGCGCCGGGTCGGCGACGCGCTGGACATGTTGGACGTCCGCTTCCTCGCGGACGGGGACGGCAGCCTGTTGGCGATGTGGGAGCGCCACGCGTTGCTGTTCACTTTGGAGGGGCCGGAGGACGAGATCCTGGTCATGCGGGCCCGACCGCACGCGACGGTGCCGCCGGACTGGGCCGACCGGGCCTACCGGGTGGTCAACGAGTGGAACCACACCCGCCGGTTCTGCAAGGCGTACGTCGGGGATCCCACCGAACGCGGTCAACTGCCCATCTACGCCGAGCTGCAGGTGCCGCTCAGCGCCGGGGCGCACGACGCGTTACTGGTCGAGATGCTGGACTGCGGTGCCGCGGTGGCCACCACCTTCGTCGACTGGCTGCACGACGAGGGAGCCCTGCTCTAGGGCAGGTCGTGATCCGTGTTGACCATGAAGTAGGCGGCCCGCTCCAGGTAGTCCCAGAGCGTGGTCGCCTGCTCCTCGGTCAGGTCGATGCTGTCCACCGCCCGCCGCATGTGGCGCAGCCAGGCGTCCCGGGCGGCCGGTGAGACGGCGAACGGCGCGTGCCGCATCCGCAGTCGCGGGTGCCCACGCTCGGCGGAGTAGGTGTTCGGCCCGCCCCAGTACTGGATCAGGAAGAGGGTCAGTCGGTCGGCCGCCGGGCCGAGGTCCGCCTCCGGGTACATCGGCCGCAGCAGGGGGTCGTCGGCGACGCCCAGGTAGAACTCGTCCACCAGCTTGCGGAACGTCGGCTCGCCGCCGACCGCCTCGAAGAAGGTCGTCGACGGTCGCGCCTGGGCGGGGTCACCTGCGGAAGTCACCGTTCCATCCTGCCAGGTGCCTGCCGCCCGGGAACGGTGCGACCGCTCACACCGGCGCCCCGGTCGGGTCAGACCGTGCGGGCGCCGGCCTGGGGGTTGGTGGTCGGTTCCGACGTACCGTTCGGCCGGGCCGGTGCCGGACGGTCCCGCGGTCCGGGAGTGGCGGGCGGCCCCGGCGGCACCCGGGGCCCGCTCTGGTTCCGGTCGACGGCCGCCGCGATGGCGGCGTTGAACTGGTCGGGGGTGGGCCAGCGCGCCGCCACCAGCAGCATGAGCAGGACACCGGCCAGACTCCACAGCCCGACCACCCGGGGCAGCGCGAAGTGGCTGGCGAGCGCGCCGGTGACCAGCACCGCGCCGCCCTGGGCCACCTGCAGCCCGGTGGACACGACACTGAAGGCGCGGGCCCGGTAACCGTTCGGCAGGGCCTGGACGAACAGACCGTTGGCCACCGGCAGGATGCCCGCCACCAGGAAGCCGCAGACGGCGCTGAGCAGCGCCATCACCGCGGGGTGCGGCCCCAGTAGGGCGGGCACCAGGACCAGCGGCGACAGCACCAGGAACGGGCGGACCAGTGCCTGCCGGACACCGGGTCGGACCAGCCGGCTGATCAGCAGCCCGCCGATGATGAAGCCGACCGGGTTGGCGGCCATCAGCAGCGCCTGGGCGACGCCGCGCTGGGCGCTGTCGGCGCCGTACTTGCCGGCCCAACCGGCGGCCAGACCCTCCGGCACGATGGCGAAGAGCACCGAGGTCCAGACCACGATGGCGACTGCCCGCAGCACCGGATTGCCCAGCACGATGGTGAAGCCCTCGCCGATCTCGTGCAGCAGGTGACTGTCGGGGGCACGGTGGCTGGCCGACGGACGCCGGTGGACCCCGAAGGTCAGGATCAGCGCGGACAACGCGAAGGACGCGGCGTTGATCAGAAGGGCGACCATGGGGTTCCACGCCGCGATCGTGCCGCCGGCCGCGTACCCGGCGACCTGTGCGACCTGGGCGGTGCTGGCCTGCACGGACAGGCCGACCACCAGCCGGTCGCCGGTGAGCACCAGGGGGATGAGCGCCGATCTGACGGCCTGGCTGGGCGAGTTGGCCAGGGTGGTCAGGAAGAGCAGGCCGAGCACCATCCAGACCGACAGGTCGAGGACGGCGAGCAGCGCGATCAGCGTCATCCGGGCCAGGTCACAGATGATCATGACGGTCCGGTACGGGTACCGCTCGGCGAGCGCGGCGAGGAACGGTCCGCCGAGCAGCCACGGCAGATAGCTCAGCGCGAACGCGGCGGCGGACAGCCCGACGGAGCGGGTCTCCTGGTAGACCAGTGCCGTGACGGCGGCCTTGGCGATGTAGTCACCGAGCCAGGACAGCGTGGACGACGCGAAGATCGCCCGGTATTCGGCCTGGCCGAATACCTCGCCGAAGGTGGCCGGTCGCTCTCGGGCACCCGTCTGGTCGGACACCAGGGCCTCCATCGCTCTCGACCGCTGACCACTCGTGATGGAGCCGCCGAAGATGTTGTCAGACGGACGGATCAGCTAGGTCTTCGTCACGCTCCGGAACTGCCATTTCTCCGGATTTTGCAGGATCGTCTGACCACTGGCTAGTGCGAATGGGCGGTTCGTCGTATCTCCGACTGAACGAACGGACGATACCTGACCGTCTGGCTGGAGCGCGACCCCTGCATCGTCGAATGCCACTGCATCTGCACCTGCATCGGGGTCCGTTGCCCAGGTCGTTGTCGGCGGTCCGGCCGTACCGGCAGTTCTAGGTCGCGCCGCCCTGGCCGGTTTCGCCGGTTCCACCGGGCGGAGTCGCCGGCCGCGGGAACATCCGGGCCGCGGCGATCCGCTCGGTGATGCCGGAGCTGTTCAGCGCCTCGGCCAGTCGCCGGCGCAGCTCCCGGCCGACCGCGAGCTGCCCGTCGGCGGTGGTCTTGGCGACGGTACGGATCACCGTGCCGTCGACGGTGATCTGCTCGACGCCCAGCACCTCGGGCGGCTCCACGATCGACCGGGCCAGTTCGGGATCCAGCGCCACCGATTCGGCGGCGGTCCGCAGCACGGCGGTGGCCTCCTCGGTGCTGGCGAAACCGATCGGGAGATCGATGACGACCATAGCCCAGCCCTGGCTCTTGTTGCCGACCCGGACGATTTCGCCGTTCCGGATGTACCAGAGCACGCCGCGACCGTCCCGAATGGTGGTGATCCGCAGACCGACCGCCTCGACCACCCCGGTGGCCTCGCCCAGGTCGACCGTGTCGCCCACCCCGTACTGGTCTTCCAGCAGCATGAACAGGCCGGCGATCAGATCCTTGACCAGTGACTGCGCGCCGAAGCCGATCGCCACGCCGGCGATGCCGGCGCTGGCCAGCAGCGGCCCGAGGTTGAAACTGAGTTCGCTGAGCACCTGCAGCACCGCGATCGAGAAGACCACCGCGGTCACCGTGCTGCGCAACACCGAGCCGATCGCCTCGGCCCGTTGCCGCCGCCGCTCCGGGTAGACCAGCGCCGGGTCGATCCCGGTGCCGGACGGGGCCCGCTCGCGCAGCGGCCGGAGCACCGTGGGCACCGAGGTCTCCGCCGTGGTGCGCACCAGGCGGTTGATCGTGCGGTGCAGCAGGAACCGGGCCAGCAGCGCGCCCAGCAGGATCAGCACGATGGTCAGCGGCTTGAGCAGGATCCAGTAGCTGCCCTCGGCGAACCAGACCGACTTGGTCACGTCGAAGACCTGCCTGCACCATGCGTCGTCGAGGCAACTCTGGCTGGGTCCGGGGGTGTGCCCGGTGACGGGCGACGGGGTCGGCTCGGCGAGCAGGCGCAGGACGGTCACGATGCCTTCGTACCGCATCGCCCCGGGTCGGCATCGGCCGCCCCGGCGAGTGTCGGGCCGACCGTCCGGGGTGCCGGTCCGGACGCCCCGGCGGTCCGCGCCGCCACCCGTCCGGACGGCCGGGGCGTCCGGTCAACCAGGCGGAACCGGTCATCTCCCCGCCGGACCCGAAAGGTTCACCCAGGGGAGCCTGGATTAGTACGTGCAATCCCGGCACTGATCGGGGACGATTGGCGCACGGACGCCGGTGATCTGCCGGCGTCGGCCGTGGTTCCACCGGGACCGGGCCGCGGTCGACGGGCAGATGACGGGAGCGGGCGGCGACACGACCGGGAGGGTGAGCGCGATGCCTGACATACGACCCATGGTGGGCTCCGGCGTGCTGGTACTCAACGCCACCTACGAGCCGCTGTGTGTCGTGTCGGTGCGTCGGGCGGCCATTCTCGTGCTGTCCGCCAAGGCGGTCTGCGTGGCCGACGGTGACGGATTCCTGCACAGTGCCCGGAACGCGCTGCCGGTCCCGTCCGTCGTGCGATTAACCCGATTTGTTCGGGTTCCGTACCGTACCCATGTCGGCCTCTCCCGACGGGCGATCTTCGCCCGGGACGGCTGGCGCTGCGCCTACTGCCGGGGTCCCGCCGAGACCATCGACCACGTCTTCCCGCGCAGCCGGGGTGGCCGGCACGCCTGGGAGAACGTGGTGGCGGCCTGCGCCAGGTGCAACCACACCAAGAGCGACCGGACCCCGGCCGAGTTGGGCTGGCGGTTGCACACCATGCCGGCGCCGCCCAAGGGGATGGCGTGGCGGGTGCTCGGCCACCGCACGCCCGACCCGCGCTGGGCCGACTGGCTCGACCTGCGCGAGGCCGAGGCGGCCTGACCCGGTCGTCGTCCGGTCGGGCCGGCCGGCCGGGGTGGCGGATCGACCAGATCGACGGTCGGTGCTACCTGTGGGCGTTGACCAGGGAGGCGAAGACCACCACGTTGTCCGCGTACCCGAGGTGCCCGCCGACCCAGCGGCCGCCGCAGGTGATCAACCGCAGGTTGGGCCGGTGGAAGTCGCCGAACACCTCGTCGGGCGGCAGTTGACTCTTGTCGTACCGCTTGAGGTTGTCGACCTCGAAGATCGCCACCGAGCCGTCGGCCCGGCTCACCTCCACCCGGTCACCCGGTCGGACCCGGCTCAACTCGTGGAACACCGCCGGTCCGGTGCGGGTGTCGACGTGCCCGACGATCACCGCCGGTCCGTACTGGCCGGGGGTGGGGCTCTGGTCGTACCAGCCGGCCTCGTTCCAGCGCTCAGGCGGCGGCGGTGCGATCGTGCCGTCCGGGGCGAGCCCGGTGCTGGTCACCGGGGCCTGCAACTGGACCGACTTGATGGCGATGCCGACCGGCGGGCTCGGGTCGAGCACCGGGAACTTCGGCGGTGGCGTCCGGATCGCCGGCAGCAGCGCGCTCGGCACCAACGACGTCCCGGTGGCGTGCTGGTAGCCGAGCGCGGCGATGACCAAACCCAACAGCACCAGCACCACCGCGATCGGCAACCGCGGCGAGGATGCCCGGATCCGGGCCCGGTGGTGGAACGGGTACGGCCGCCGGCCGCCCCGCCGGGACCGCCCGGTCCGCCGTGGCGCCGGCGGCGGTGCCAGCGTGCCGGGGGCGACCGGATCATCCGGGTCCGGCGTCGGCACGCTGGCCGTCGACGCCTGCTCCGCGATCCGTACGACCGTCCGCAGCGCCCGTCTGCCGGGCGTTTCGTCGGGTCGCTGCTGGTCGGACATCCCGCGCCCCCTTCCGTGCTGTCAGCTCGGCCGGCCGCTGGTCAAGCCGCGGCCGGCCCGGCATCGGCGGACCCCGGCGTCGTCGACGGGCCGGCCCCGACGTCGGCGGGTCAGCCCGCCCCGGTCCGGCGTCGGCGCCCGGCGGTCAGGTACAGCACGCCGACCGCCACGATCGCGGCCCCACCCGCGATCACCAGCGGGCCGGACATGCCGCCCGCGGTCCCGCCGCCCCCGGTCGCCGGGCCCTGACTGGGCTTACTCATGTTGACCACGATCAGGTTGGTGCTCGCGTTGTTGCCGTTCTGGCAGGTCAGGTTGACCTGGTAGGTGCCGGGCTGCTTGTTGCCCGGGACGGTGACCGACCCGGTAAGTGCCCCGTTGCCCGGTCGCAGCACGACCCGGCCGAAGGCGTCCGACTCGGCGCTGGCCTGCCGGTTGTTCCCGTCGGCGCAGTCGGCCCGCAGATCCACCCGGGTGCCCGGTTCGACCGTGCTGGGCGTGACCTCGATCGAGGCGTTCGCCGAGGCGCTTGCCGACGGTGTCCCCCCGGCGAGCGCGGCGGCGGCGGACCCGGCCGCGACCGCCCGGCAGACAAACGTGAGACCCCGCATGATTCCCCCCTCTTCCGGTCGGCCGACCGGTTGGCGCGTCGGGCGCTCTCAACTCGCCCTGCGTTCCCACCCCAGCCGCCCGGACACACCCCGGCCGTGCCGCAAGAAAGGCCATCCGGAGCCATTCGGCCGGTGGAAACCTCTCGTCCTCGATCACGGATGCCTCGGGCTCGTACACTCCCTGGGTGATTTCGCCCTCCCCCTCATCCGTCCCCCCGCACGACCCCGGCCCGGGCGGCCGTCCGAGCTGGCTGCTGATCGGGCCGGCGCTCGCCGCGTCGCTGGGTGCCTTCCTGCTCGCCGGCCCCGTCGGGCTGGAGGGGGAATCGGTCCGGCGGGAGCTGCATCTGCCGTCCTCGGCGACGCTCTGGGTCTTCGTCGCCTTCCTGCTGCCGGCGGCACTGACGGCTCTGCTCGGCGTTCTGCTCGGCCGGCGGTGGCCGACGGCCGTCACGCTGCCCGCGACCGCGCTGCTGATCCTCGGGACGCTGCTGACCGCGCTGGCCCCGGGCGGCGGCCCGCTGCTGTTCGGTCGCGCGGTGACCGGGCTCGGGGCCGGTCTCGCCTGGGGCGTCACGGGCGTGTTCGTCGTACGGTCCGGGCCGCGGCGCAACTGGCTGGCGCCGGTCGTCGGCGGCGTGCTGGTGCTGGCCCTGATCCTCGGAGCTGCGGCCGGGACGTTCGTCACGCGGGCGCTCGGTTGGCGCTGGCTCTTCTTCCCGACCGTGCCGTTCGAGCTGGCCGCGTTCCTGGTCGCCGCGGTGACCGGGATCGTGGTGCTGGTCCGGCGCCCGTCTCAGCCAGCCCAGCCGCCGGCCGCACCGCCGGGTTGAGCCGCGTATCCCAGCCGGCTACGCCTCGGGCGTCGGGGTGACCGGGCGCCAGTCGAGCGGGGTGGACAGGATCATCGTGCTGGACGGCTGCCCGTACGGGGCGAGCCGGTCGATCACCCGCTCGAAGGCGTCCATCGAACCGGCCGCGACCTTGAGCATGCTGCACGCGTCCCCGGTGATCCGGTGGATCTCCAGGATCTCCGGCCAGTCGGCCACCGCCGGATCGCGCAGGATGCACCGGGGGCCGTAACAGGACATCCGGATCGAGGCCAGCACGGTCCGACCGGCCCGGTTCAGGTCGACGTGCGCGTGGTAGCCGGTCACCACGCCGGACTCCTCCAGCCGCCGGACCCGCTCGGCGACCGCGGGCGGCGACAGGTGCACCCGGCGGGACAACTCGCTGAACGAGAGCCGGGCGTCGGACTGCAGCTCGCGCAGCAGTGCCCAATCCATGTGGTCCACCGGGACCTTCCTTTCCGTAAGTGGCTCATCGAATTTAGCCGCGAGTGATGGGGTGGACGGACTGAAGTGCCGTTGGTTCGGCATTCCGTCCCGGCCCGCTCCGGGCAGATCATGGACTCTCTTCCGGACCGCGCGCAGAGAGGGGACCCGCGGTGAGCACAGATGTACGGACGGCGACGATCGACCGACCGAATGGCCCGACCCCGGCGGTCCGACCGGTGGACGCCGAGGAGCGCGACCGACGGGCCGCCGCCAACGCCGGCGAGCCGACCGTCGAGTTCACCGGCCAGACCCCCTACGACGCGTACGTGCGGGCCAGCACCCTGCACGGCCTGCAGCAGCCGGTGAGCGACGACCCGGGCGAGATGTCCTTCCTGATGGTCAGCCAGATCATGGAGCTGTACTTCGGCCTGGTCTGCCACGAACTGCGTGAGGCGCAGCGGCTGATCGATCGCGACGACGTCCGGGGCGCGCTGGCCCCACTGCGCCGCGCCGAGCTGCACCTGGCCGGCCTGGTCGCCTCCTGGCAGTCGTTGCGCTGGATGACCCCGGCCGACTTCAACAAGTTCCGCGACCTGCTCGGCGAGGGCTCGGGCTTCCAGTCGGCGATGTACCGGCACCTGGAGTTCCGGCTGGGCCTGCGGAACGCGAAGCTGATCCGGCCGTTCCGGCAGGATCCCGCGGTGCACGCCGAGCTGACCGCCGGGCTGGCCGCGCCGAGCCTGTGGGACGCGACGATCGCCCTGCTCGCCCGGCGCGGGCACGACCTGCCGGCCGAACTGTTGGACCGGGACCCGGCGCAGGAGCACGAGCCGCACCCCGCGGTCGAACGGGCCTGGACGCGGATCTACGCCGACACGGGTCCGGACAACGACCTGCGGTTGCTCGGCGAGGCGCTGACCGAGGTGGCCGAGCAGTTCGGCGACTGGCGGTACCTGCACGTCAAGGCGGTGCAGCGGACGATGGGCGCCAAGGTGGGCAGCGGCGGCTCGGCCGGACTGACCTGGCTGCAGCGCAGCATGGCCCGGGTGGTCTTCCCCGAGCTGTGGTCGGCCCGTACGTTCATGTAGGCACGGTTCGCGGAGGACTGGATCGATGACGAGCGGTGAGGACGAGGCGCGCCGGCGGGACGCCGACGACCCCGGCCAGCGTGACCTGTTCCTGGTTCCACCGGCCGAGGGCGGCCGCTACCCGGAGGTCGCCTACCTGGCCGGCAACTCGCTGGGCCTGCAACCCCGCGCCGCCCGGGCTGACCTGGGTGAGGAGTTGAACGCCTGGGCCCGGCTCGCCGTCGAGGGCCACTTCGAGGCCGACCGGCCCTGGTTGTCGTACCCGCAGTTGCTCACCGAGCCCAGCGCCCGACTGGTCGGCGCGCGCCCGGCGGAGACCGTGGTGATGAACTCGCTCACGGTCAACCTGCACCTGCTGATGGTGTCGTTCTACCGGCCGACCGGGCGGCGGACCCGGATCGTCATCGAGGACAGCGCCTTCCCGTCGGACAGCTACGCGGTCCGCAGCCAGGCCCGGTTCCACGGCCTCGACCCGGACGCCACCGTGGTCCGGCTGCGCCCGCGCCCGGGCGAGGACCTGCTGCGCACCGAGGACGTGACCGGGTTCCTGGCCGCCGAGGGGGACACGGTCGCGCTGCTGCTGCTGGGCGGGCTCAACTACCTGACCGGGCAGCTGATGGACATCCCGGTCGTCACCGAGGCCGGCCGGACGGCCGGCGCGGTGGTCGGCTGGGACCTGGCACACGCGGCCGGCAACGTCCCGCTGCGGCTGCACGACTGGGGGGTGGACTTCGCCGCCTGGTGCACGTACAAGTACCTGAACTCCGGTCCCGGCTCGCCGGGCGGCGTGTTCATCCACGAGCGCCACCTGGGCCGCACCGACCTGCCCCGGTTCGACGGCTGGTGGGGCACCGACCCGGACACCCGGTTCGAGATGGCGCCGGTCTCCCGGCCGTTGCCGCGGGCCGACGCCTGGCAGCTGTCCACCCCGCAACTGCTGGCCTTCACCCCGGTCCGCACCTCGCTGGAGATCTTCGACCGGGTCGGCATGGACACCCTGCGGGCCCGCAGCGAGCGGCTGACCGGCTACCTGGAGGGTCTGCTCGACGAGGTCACCCGGGACCGGCCGCTGACCGGGGTCACCCCGCGCGAGCCGGCCCGGCGCGGCGCCCAGCTGTCCGTACGGACCGGCGCGGTCGGCGCGGGAGACCTGGTGAAGCGGCTGCGGCACGAGCACGGCGTGCTCGCCGACGCCCGGGAGCCGGACATCGTCCGGTTCGCACCCACCCCGCTGTACTCGACCTACCACGACTGTTGGCGGGTCGCCGAGGCGCTGGCCGCCGTCGTCCCACCCGGTCCTCGGGATGCCGGGTCCTCGCGCTGAGGGGTGGTCCGGCGGCGGGGGTGGCCCGGCGGTGAGGGGCCCGGAACCATCGGCACTTTCGGGTGGGACGTTCGTCACGGTCCAGCGCGGAGTCGTCCCGGTCACGGTCCGCTCGGCGGGTATGCCCGCAGGTCGGCCGCCCACGGGCCGGTACGGCGGGAACGCCCGGTTCGCCGGCCGGTCGAAACGCGACTTCTCGGGCCGGTATGGCCACCCGGCGGGCTGCCGGGCACCGCGCTCCGCTAACGTGAACGGGGTCTGACTCGGCCGGGTTCTGACGGCACCGTCACCACCCCGGTCCGGGTGCCTTGGTTACTCTTTCCGCCTGGGGGCGTTGAGGTTGTCCATTACCGAGACGTTGCTGATCTTCGTCGGCATCCCGGCACTGACCGTGCTGGTGATCTCCGCACTGGTGTACGCCGGACGCGGTGGACAGGGCGGTCGCCGCTACCGTCCGGGCCGGCCGTTCGACTTCCGGCCGGTCTGGTTCCTGTCCTCGCCCGAGCAGCTGGCCGAGCCCAACGGCGTCGCGCTGCCCGCCGGCGCGCAGGCTCCCGCGCTGACCAGCAGCGAGGTCGAAAAGAACGTTCCGCCGACCCGGGCGGGTGCCACAGGAGGCGCAAGTGACCGTTGGTGAGAAGGTGTCGGGTCCGGCCGACCGGCCGGAGGTGCTGGACGGCCCGTTCACGACCCGGCAGTTGCTGCGCATCGACGAGGCCCTGCGCACCGCCGACCAGAGCACCGGCCTGATCTTCACGGTCTACGTCGGCGACCTGGAGGAACCGGTCCGCGAGCACGCCCAACGGCTGCACGCCCAACTGGCCGACGCGAGCCGGGCGGTGCTGGTGGCGCTGTCGCCGAACCAGCGGCTGCTGGAGGTGGTCACCGGGGCCGAGGCCCGCAAGCGGATCCCGGACCGGGACGCCAAGCTCGCCGCGCTGTCCATGGTGGCCGCGTTCGGCGGTGGCGACCTCGCCGGCGGCATCGTCGCCGGGCTGGACCAACTCGCCTCCCGCGCCGGCAAGGCCGCCCCGGCCCGCCGCTGACCCACCGCCGCCGGTGGGTCAGCCCCGCCAGGCGGCCGGGTCGACGCGGAACGGGAACGGCTGTTCGGTCGTCGCGACCTCGTCCGGGCCAACCGAGTGGTGCAACTCGTAGTGGCCGGCCTTGGCCCGCTCGTACAGGTGCGCCGCCGGACCGAAGTCGGTCCGCTCGATCCGCCAGTAGCAGCCGATTCCGGCCTCGGCGTACAACGCCGGCTTGGTGAACCGGTCGTGCCGCCGGCTGCTCGGCGACTCCACCTCCACCACCAACGCCACGTCGGCCGGCTCGGCCCACATACCGTCGTCGGGCGCGCTGGGCCGCAGCACGGTGATGTCCGGGATGACGTTGCCGGCTGGCACCCGAACGCCGATCTCACGGATCACCCGCCAACCGGCCGGCAGCGCAGCACGCAGTGCTGCCCGGATCTCGTCGGCCAACTCGTGGTGCGAGAAATCCGCCGGTGGGGTCACGTGCAGGCTCCCGTCGATGATCTCGTAGCGGTGGCCATCGACGGGCAGGTCCGACAGGTCCCGCTCCGTCCAGCCCCGCTCGGGCGGATGCCACTCGTACGTCGGCTGTGCCATCGCGTTCACCTCCGGTAAAGCAGACTATCGGCTCGGCCACGCTGGACGCGTCCTCCGCGCCGCTGTCGGCGTACCCCTGACTCGACGGTTTCCGGCGCGGACGCCGTAGGTCCGTGCGGCCCGCGGGTGTGGCCGGCCGGACCCGGCGGAGAGATCAAGCCTGACCGCTCGGAGCCGGGCGCGGCCGGCCACACCCCATCGACGGACCCGGCGGGAAGCGGGCCCACGACGGGCCGGACGTCAGGACGTGGCGGCGTCCTTGGCGCGGGCCCGGACCGCCCGGACCACGCCGTCGCGCCCCTCGGCCACCAGCCGGCGCAGCGGCGCCGGGTGGCCCTCGCCGGCCAGCCAGGCGTCCGTGGCGGCCACCGTCTCGTCGTCGACCTGGTACGCCGGGTAGGCGAGCAGGACGAATTCCTGGGCCGGCTCGCTGTCCCGCTTGGCCCAGACACCGTCCACCGAGGCGAAGAACTTCCCCGCGTACGACGAGGTCAGCTCGACCTGGGCCGGATGCTGGAAGCCCTGCAGCAGGGCCCGGTGGCGCCAGTTCGGCAGGCTGGCGTCGCCGGTCAGCTCGGCCCAGACCTGCGCCTTGTTCTCCGCGGTCGGGATCAACGCCCGGGTCAGCGCGGCCTCCCGCTCACCGCTCGCGGTCCGGTCGGCGGCCAGTTCGGCGTCGATCTGGGCGGCGTCGGCGGCACCGTTCGCGACCAGGCACTGCAGCACCGTCCAGCGCAGCTCGGTGTCCACGGCCAGGCCGGCCGGCACGTCCACCCCGTCCAGCCAACCACGCAGGGTGGCCAGGTCCGCCGCGGACCGGGCCGCCGAGGCGAACGCCCGGGCCCAGGCCAGCTGGAACCCGCTGCCCGGCTCGGCCGCCCGCAGCGCCGTCGCGGCGGTACGGGACAGCGCCGCCCACCCCTGCGGCGCCCAGGCCGGATCGGCGTACATGGTCAGCGTGCTGGCGATCTGCCGCAGGGTCGGGGTGATCAGGTTGATGTCGGTCTCGGCGGGCAGCCCGGCCAACGCCAGCGCGACGTAGTCCCGGGCGGACAGCTCGGCGTCCCGGACCATGTCCCAGGCGGCGGTCCAGCACAGCGCCCGGGACAGCGACGACTCGAAGCCGGCGAGGTGCTCGACCACCACCGCCATCGATCGCTCGTCCAGCCGCAGCTTCGTGTAGCTCAGGTCCTCGTCGTTGAGCAGCAGCACGTCGGCCGCCGGCGTCCCGGTCAGCTGGGGCAGCTCGGTGCGCTCACCGGTGACGTCGACCTCGATCAGCTCCCGGCGGGTCAGCCGGCCGTCGGCCAGGTCGTACAGGCCCACCCCGATCCGGTGGGTGCGCAGGGTCGGGTGCCCGGCCGGTGCCTCCTGGCGTACCGCGACCCGCTCGTAGCGGCCGTCGGCGCCGATGGTGACCTCCGGCCGCAACGTGTTGACCTGCGCGGTCTCCAGCCACTGCGCGGCGAACTTGCGCAGCTCCCGGCCGGACGCCGTCTCCAGCTCGGTGAGCAGGTCGTCGAAGGTGGCGTTGCCCCAGGCGTGCTTGCCGAAGTAGCTGCGCAGGCCGGCCCGGAACGGCTCGATGCCGACGTACGCCACCAGTTGCTTGATCACGCTGGCGCCCTTGGCGTACGTGATGCCGTCGAAGTTGACCTCGACGGCCTCCAGGTCCGGCATCTCGCAGTACACCGGGTGGGTGGAGGAGAGCTGGTCCTGCCGGTAGCCCCAGTTCTTCCGGACCGAGAGGAAGGTGGTCCAGGCGTCGGTGAACCGGGTGGCGTGCGTGTTGGCCCAGTGGCTGGCCCACTCGGCGAACGACTCGTTCAGCCACAGGTCGTTCCACCAGCGCATGGTCACCAGGTCGCCGAACCACATGTGCGCCATCTCGTGCAGGATCGTGTTGGCCCGCTGCTCGTACTCGAAGTCGGTGACCTGCGACCGGAAGATGTAGTGCGCCTCGGCGTGCGTCACGCAGCCGAAGTTCTCCATCGCCCCGGCGTTGAAGTCCGGCACCCAGAGCTGGTCGTACTTGGGCAGCGGGTAGCGCACCCCGAACTGCTCGTGGAAGAAGTCGAAGCCCTGCGTGGTGATCAGGTTGAGGTCGTCGGTGTCCATGTGCTCGGCCATGCTGGCCCGGCAGAAGTAGCCCAGGTCGATGCCGTCGTGGCTGTACCGGACCTCGTGGTACGGCCCGGCGCAGAGCGCGGTGATGTAGGTGCTCATCCGGGCCGAGGTGGCGAAATGGACGGTCTTGACCGCGTCCCCGCCCGGGGTGCCCCGGAAACCGGTCGTCTCCTCCCGGTCGACCGGCATGTTGGACACCACCCGCCAGTGCGCCGGGACGGTGGCGTGCCAGGTGTACACGCTCTTGAGGTCGGGCTGGTCGAAGCAGGCGAAGACGCGCTGCGCGTCGTTGGTCTCGAACTGGCTGTACAGGTAGGTCTCGCCGTCCACCGGGTCGACGCTGCGGTGCAGGCCCTGCCCGCTCGCCGAGTAGAGGAAGTCGGCCTCCACCACCAGGGTGTTCTCCGCCGCCAGCCCGGTCAGGGTCAGCCCGTTCTCGGCCGACCAGCCGGACAGCTCCACCGGCTCACCGTTGAGGGTGGCGGACAGGACGGAGTCGGCGGCGAGTTCGACGAACGTGTCGGCGCCCGGTTCCGTGCAGCGGAACCTGACCTCGGTCACGGAGCGGAAGGTGCGCCCGTCCGCCGGTTCACCCGCTTTCGACAGATCAAGACTGATGTCGTATCCCACGACGTCGAGCAGGCGGGCCCGCTCGGTGGCCTCGACCTGCGTCAGATTGCGCACTCCCGGCACGTGAATCTCCATCCCGTCTCACCGCTGTCGACCATGACAGCCTGGTAGGGGCCACCTTGGCAGCCCTTACCGCTGAAGTCTTCCACGTGGTGGGTGCGCCGGTGGCCCAGGTCACCGTCTCATTCCAATGCCGGTGACCCCCCGGCGGGGTGATGATCTGCGGTGACGGTGGCGCCCGACGCGGCGCCGGACGACGGCGAAAGGACGTACCCGTGGCGGAACGCGCGACCGTGGACATGTGGTTCGACCCGATCTGTCCGTGGGCCTGGCTCACCTCCCGTTGGCTGCTCGAGGTCGAGCGGGTGCGGCCGGTGGAGATCCGGTTCCACGTCATGAGCCTCTCGGTGCTCAACGAGGGGCGTGACCTGCCCGAACCGTACCGCGAACTGATGGTGACCGGCTGGGCGCCGGTCCGGATCTGCATCGCCGCCGAGCAGCAGTACGGTCCGCGGGTGCTGCGCGACCTCTACACGGCGCTGGGCACCCGGATCCACCCGGGCGGCGAGCAGCGCGGCCCGGAGCTGTACGCCGCCGCGCTGACCGATGCCGGCCTCGACCCGGAGCTGGCCAAGGCCGCGGTCTCCACCGACTACGACGAGGCGCTGCGGGCCAGCCACAACGCGGGGATGAAGCCGGTCGGCACCGACGTCGGCACCCCGGTCATCCACGCCCCCGGCCCGAACGGCGAACCGGTGGCGTTCTTCGGCCCGGTGGTCACCCCGGCGCCGAAGGGCGAGGCGGCCGGCCGGCTCTGGGACGGGGTGCTGCTGGTCTCCGGCACGCCGGGCTTCTACGAGTTGAAGCGCTCCCGGGAGCAGGAGCCGATCTTCGACTGACGGCGCACGGCGCCGGGGCCCGGCGGCATGCCCGCCGGGCCCCGGTGTCCCGGTACGCCCGGCGCCGGTGGACAAGGGGCCGCCCGACTGGTGGACACCGGCGGGGTGTCCGTGGGCGGCGGGGCGGGCGACGGTAGCGTCATCGGGCATGACGGTCGTGCATCCGATCACCCGGGCCTGGATCACCACCGGCGGCACCGGCGCGCAGAACTACGACGAGTTCGCCGACGACGCGGAGATCACCGCGATCATCGAGGCGCACCCGCAGAGCGCTCTCGCCATCGAGATGCCGCACCGGGCGCCGGAGAGCCTCGGCAGCTCCTTCCTCGACTCGCTGCCGGCCGCCGCGGCGCGGCTCGCCGAGGCCAAGGCCGACGGCAGTTACACGCCGGCCGAGCAGGTGGTGGTGCTCTACCGGATCAGCGCACCGGACGACGAGCCCGGCTACGGGTTGTTCGTCCTGGTGGACACCGACCAGATCTCCACCCGCGCCGACGAGCCGGGTCTGGTGATCCGCAACGAGGACGTCTTCGTCGCCAAGGTCCGCGAGCGGGTCGCCCTGGCCGAGGCGGTCGGGCATCTGCTGTCGCCGGTGCTGCTGCTGCAGACCGGCCGGGGCGCCGAGCTGCACGAGGCGCTCGCCACGGCGACCGAGGCGGCCGGTGTGCCCGCCGCCACCGACGTCGACCAGGCCGGTCGTACCCATGCGATCTGGCTGCTCGGGCCCGGGCCGCGGCAGCGGGAACTGCTCGACCTGGCCGGCGGCGGTGAGCTGGTGGTCGCCGACGGCAACCACCGCAGCCTGGCCGCCCAGACCGGCGGACTGCCGCGCTTCCTCGCGGTGATCACCACGCCGGCCTCGGTGGCCATCCAGCCGTACAACCGGCTGATCAGCGAGCTGACCAGCACCGCCGACGAGTTGCTCGGCCGGCTCCGCGCGGCGGGGGCCGAGGTCGAGCCGGTCGACGGTCCGCCCGCCGTGCCGGCCCGGGGCGGCACGGTCCAGTTGTACGCCGCGGGCCGGACGTACCGGGTCACGCTGCCCGGTGCCGAACGGGGCGGGGTGGACAACCTCGACCACGCGCTGGTCGAGCGGGTGCTGCTGCGCGACGCCCTCGGGCTGGATCCGGGGGACAAGCGGATCACCTACGTCGGCGGGGACTACCCGGCGAGCTGGCTGGTCGGCGAGGTCGACGCGGGCCGCGCCGAGCTGGCGATCCTGATCGCCGCGGTGACCGTCGACGATTTCGTCGCCGTCAATCTGGCCCGGGAGAAGATGCCCCGCAAGAGCACCTGGTTCACCCCGAAGGCGCGGGGTGGGCTGGTCCTCGCCGAACTCGGCGACCGGCGGTCCGACCGCGGCGGGATGTGACCCGACCCGGCCACGTACCGGCCGGGTCGGCACCGTTTCCGACGGGCTGACAGACTGCGCGTTATGCGCGTCTACCTGGGCTCCGACCACGCCGGTTTCGAGTTGAAGGTCCACCTGACCAACCACCTGGCCAAGCAGGGCTACGAGGTGGTGGACGTCGGGCCGCACGTCTTCGACCCGGACGACGACTACCCCGCGTTCTGCCTGCACACCGGTGCCCGGGTGGTGGCCGACCAGGGCAGCCTCGGGGTGGTGATCGGCGGGTCCGGCAACGGCGAGCAGATCGCCGCCAACAAGGTCGCCGGGGTACGCGCGGCGCTGGCCTGGAACGTCGAGACGGCTCAGTTGTCCCGGGAGCACAACGACGCGAACGTGGTGGCGGTCGGCGCGCGGCAGCACACCCTGGCCGAGGCGACCGAGCTGGTGGAGGCGTTCCTCGGCACCCGGTTCTCCGGCAACGAGCGGCACGCCCGGCGGATCGCCCAGGTGGCGGAGTACGAGACCGCCCGCGAGCTCCCGCCGCTGCCCTGATCCGCCGGCGGTCAGCGAGGAGGGCGGGGCAGGTCCTCGCGGGGCACCCAGTTGCGCCGGACCAGGACCACGTCGGCCTCGGCGGTGGCCAGGTCGCCCTCGCCGGGTCGGGCGGCGTCCCGGGCCCGGAGCGCGGCGCTCACGCTGACCTGGGACGAGCCGGAGCCGACCAGGCTGCGCAGGCCGCGTTCGGTGTCCCGGTCCTCGGCCGCCGGGCCGCCGCCGGATCGGCGCGGAACGAGCGGGTCCGGCTCCAGGTCGTGAACCTCGCTGGTCCGGGCCGGCCGCCCGTCCTCCCGCGGCCCGGGTACGGCCGACGGACCGTCCCGGCCCGAGGCGGCCCCGCCATCGGCCGGCGCGCCGGCGTTCTCGGCGGAACCCGGGTGGCCGCGCCGCAGCCGCCGACGCCGACGTTCGTGCTCGCCCATACTGCGACCGTACCGGGTCCCGTCGCCCGGAGGGGGCCGGCCGGGACCGCGCGGGGCGGCGACCGGTTTGATCGGATGGTTACCCTCGATGAGGGGACCGGGCGATCGATGGGCAATCCGCCCGACCTCCGAGGGGGAGGAACAGAGGGAATGGCAGCAGACCAGACGCAGCCGTGGGCCGAGCGAACCGTCGAGATGCCGCCGGAGGAGAGCGGCTTCCGTCGTGGCCGGGCCTCGGTCGGGCCGCCCCGGCAGCGCACCGAGGAGTTCCCGGCCGCACCGCACGAGCCGACCGGCACCGGCTGGCCGGACGCGGGACAGTCCCGGCCGCGGCCACCGGCCGGCAGCCAGCTGCGGCAGTTGCGCCGCGGCAGCGAGTGGAGCACCCTCGGTCTGCTCTTCTCGTTCGTCTGCTGGGGTGTCTGGGCCATCTCCTCCCGGGGCAACCTGACCAGCCCGGTGGCGGCGTTCCTGCTCACCCTGCTGGTGGCGGCCGGCCTGTTCGCGCTGTCCCGGCTGCTCGGCCGGGTGGTCCTGGAGCGGCAACTCGGCCGGGTCCGGCGCAGCGCCCGCGGCGCGCACCTGGTCGCCGGGGTGTTCCTGGTCGGTGCCGGGGTGGCCTACCTGCGGCAGACCGAGTGGGTGATCACCGCCTGGAACTGGGTGACCAGCCTCTGACTCAGGTCGGCAGGGTCGGCAGGCCGTGCTCGCGCAGCGGACCAACCTGCCAGCCGCGCCGGGCGCACTCGGCCAGCAGGTCCGGCAGGGCCGCCAGGGTGGCCCGCCAGGAGTCCGGCGCCGAGGTGCAGTCGGAGTCGTGCAGCAGCACCGTGCCGCCGCCGGCCAGCCCTCGGCGTACGGTGTCGAACACCGACCGGGGGGTCGAGTCCCGGGTCCAGTCCCGGCCCCAGCAGGTCCACAGCACCGGGATCAGCTCCAACCGCCGGGCGGCCAGCAGGGCCGGTGCGGTGAGGATCCCGTACGGCGGGCGGAAGAACCGCGGGGTCGTGCCGGTCGCGGCGGCCACCAGGTCCCGGGTCCGGGCCAGTTCCCGGTACGTCGCCCAGGGGCCCAGCCGCAGCAGGTTCCGGTGGGTCCAGCCGTGCACCGCGACCTCGTGCCCGGCCGCCACCAGCTCGCCGCCGAGCCCCGGCGCCCGGGCCAGCATCGAGCCGACCAGGAAGAACGTGGCCCGTACCCGGTGCGCGGCCAGCACCTCCAGGAACCGCGGGGTGGACACCGGGTCGGGACCGTCGTCGAAGGTCAGCGCCACCCGGCCGGGATCGCCAACCCCACTGAACTCCGGAAACAGTCGCAGTCGTACGGCGGGCAGCGCGGTCACCGACGGCAGGGCGTGCCCCAGCAGGGCGGCGCCCAGCGCGCCACCGACCGCGCGGGGGGACGGGGTACGCCACGGCCTCATCCGGCCTCATTACCCCGTTGACGGTGTTTCATCCGTCATTGCGGCGGTATCGACCGGTGTCGGCTGAGGGTTCGCTGGACATGGCGCCGATTTCCGGCCGCCGGCCCGCCCGCCGAGCGAGGCTGGCTGGGTGAACTACCACCTGTTCCAACTGATCAACGGCCAGGCGGGCCGGCTGGACCCGCTCGACGACGTACTGGAATGGTCGGCGACCTGGGTGATCGTGCTGATGGCGGCGGTCGCCCTGGTGCCGGCCGTGCGGGTGGCCCGGGCCGGTCGCACCGCCGCCCTGGTCCGGGTCGCGGCGGCGCTGCTGCTCGCCTTCGCCGGGGGCCAACTGGTCGCCCACCTCAACCACGAGGTCCGGCCGTTCCAGACGCACGCCGTGCACCAGCTCATCCCGCACGCCCCCGGCGGCTCGTTGCCCAGCGACCATGCCACGGCCGGGTTCGCCCTGGCCTTCGCGGTCGGCGTGTTTCTCTCGGTCCGGTGGGGGGTAGCCCTGACGGTGCTGGCGGCGCTGCTCGGGTTCGCCCGGGTCTGGGACGGGGTGCACTACCCGCTGGACATCGCCGTCGGCGCGGCGATCGGTGCGGTCGCCGTCACGGTCGTCCTGCTCGTCGACCGGTTGGTGGCGCGGACGACCGGCCGACCGGCGGGCGGGAACCCGGCCCTGACGGGATGATCCGTGCCGGTGGTCGTCCGCCGACCCCGACCGCACACCCCTGCGAGGCCACGTGAAGTTCCTCGTGCCGGTGGTGCCGATCGCGGTGGAGCTGCTGCGCGGGCGCCGCCGCCGTCGCGCGGCCGGACCCGACCCGTCACCCACCGTCGAGCCCGCCCGGCCGATGCCGGCGGAATGAGCCGCCGGCACCGCGTCCGGCGCGGTGACATTGACCGAACGAATGATTCCTCCGGTTCAATCCGTCGGCACAAATTTGGCTCAAGAAATTGCGGGAGAACTTTATTTCTGGATCGGCCCGTGGGATTGGGCGAGCCATCCCCCGGTGATCCAAGATAGGTTCGACGAACGGGGAAGACCGGATGGCGTCGGACGAGCATGAGGCAGGCGGCACGATGACTGGACAGACGACGGAGGCACGGGGCACGGCGCAGATCGGGGTGACCGGGCTCGCCGTGATGGGGCGGAACCTGGCCCGCAACCTCGCCCACCACGGGTACGCGGTGGCGGTGCACAACCGCAGCCCGGAGCGGACCCGCAAGCTGGTCGCCGAGCACGGCACCGAGGGCACCTTCGTACCGAGCGAGTCGCTGGAGGACTTCGTGGCCTCGCTGGAGCGGCCCCGGGCGGTCATCGTGATGGTGAAGGCCGGTGCGCCCACCGACGCCGTCATCGACGAACTGGTGCCGCTGCTGGAGGCCGGCGACATCGTGGTCGACGCGGGCAACGCCCACTACGCCGACACCCGGCGCCGGGAGGAGCGGCTGCGCGAGGTGGGCCTGCACTTCGTCGGGACCGGGGTGTCCGGCGGTGAGGAGGGCGCGCTGCGCGGGCCGAGCATCATGCCGGGCGGCTCCGCCGAGTCGTACGCCAAGCTCGGGCCGATCTTCGAGTCGATCGCGGCCCGGGTCGACGACACGCCCTGCTGCGTCCACGTCGGGCCGGACGGCGCCGGACACTTCGTCAAGATGGTGCACAACGGCATCGAGTACGCCGACATGCAGCTCATCGCCGAGGCGTACGACCTGCTGCGGGCGGGGCTGTCCGCGTCGCCGGCCGAGATCGCGGAGATCTTCCGGGACTGGAACTCCACCGACCTGGAGTCGTTCCTGATCGAGATCACCGCCGAGGTGCTGGCACACACGGACGCGAACACCGGCAAGGCGTTCGTCGACGTCGTGGTCGACCAGGCGGAGCAGAAGGGCACCGGTCGGTGGACCGTGCAGAGCGCGCTCGACCTGGGCATCCCGATCACCGGCATCGCCGAGGCGACCTTCGCCCGTTCGCTGTCCGGGCACGCCGACCAGCGGGCGGTGGCCCGTCGGACGTTCGCCGACGCCGCCGGTGACCCGGACTGGCGGATCGACGACCGGGACGGCTTCATCGAGGACGTCCGCAAGGCGCTGTTCGCCTCGAAGATCGTGGCCTACGCCCAGGGCTTCGACCACATCCAGGCCGGCAGCCTGGAGTACGACTGGACGATCGACCGGGGCGCGGTGGCCACCATCTGGCGTGGTGGGTGCATCATCCGGGCCCGGTTCCTGGACCGGATCCGGGAGGCCTACGACGAGCAGCCCGACCTGAAGTCGCTGCTGGTCGCACCATACTTCGCCAAGGCCGTCACGGACGGGGTGCCGAGCTGGCGGCGGGTGGTGGCCGACGCGGCCCGGGTCGGCGTGCCGACCCCGGCGTTCTCCTCGTCGCTGGCCTACTTCGACGCGCTGCGCACCGAGCGGCTGCCGGCCGCCCTGATCCAGGGGCTGCGGGACAACTTCGGCGCGCACACCTACCGGCGGGTGGACGCCGACGGTGCCTTCCACACCGAGTGGGCGGGTGACCGGACCGAGTCCCCCGCCTGATCCGGCGGGCTCCCCCCGGGCGGTGTGAGCCGTCCAGATTGGAATCGCTCCCACGGGCGCCGGCGACATCGCCGGCGCCCGATCTCTTTCGCCGCCGCGACTACGACCGGTTTTCCGCCGATCACGGGCGATAATTTGCAATGACAAGTATCGGTGGGTACCGGGTAGCCCGGCTTGACGAAGCGCGCTACCTTCATATTGCGAGATACGGCGGGCGAGGATTCGCGCGCCTCAAGGGGAGGCTCCCAGACGCGGGGGGCACGACAGAGGGACGGGGTGAATCCACCTTGACGGATACTCCAGGCATGGGCCAGGTACATGCCACCCAGGCACAGCTGAACAAGATGGCGCAGACGTGCGAGGACACCGGGCACGACATCGCCCGGGGCATGGCGAGCCTGCTCGACCGGATCGTTGGCCTGAGCGGCGCCGGCATGCGCGGCAACGCCAACAACGCGCTGCAGAGCGTCTCCGGCGAACTCAACCACGGGCTCACCACCGTGCTGAACGCGTTGGACGAGCTGGCTGGCAAGATCAGTGACGCCTCGACCCAGTACGGCGTGCACGACGACGACGCGGCGCAGGAGATCCGGTCGGCCGCGGCGGCCACCCACAACAGCAGCGTCATCAGCGCGCTGCGCGGCTGAGACTCCGAACCGGTAGCCGAGACCCGCGAAAGGCGACAAGTCAATGAGTAGCGACGGAATTACCTACAACTTCGGTGCCATCACCGACGTGGCCGGCGCCATCACCAGCTTCCAGGGGCAGATGGACCAGCAACTGCAGGACCTCTACACCCAGTTCACCACGCTCTTCGCCAGCGACTGGCAGGGTGCCGCCGGCCAGGCCTGCGACGAGGCGCGGACCAAGTGGAACCAGGGCGCCACCGAGATCAAGCAGGCGCTGGCGACGCTCGGCACCAAGCTGGCCGCCGCCTCGGACGGCATGCACGCCACCGACGGCCGGATCGCCGCCGGCATGTGATTCACCGCGGGTGGTGCCGGCGCGCGTCGATCGCGGACCGCCGGCACCATCCGCGTCGTGTCCCGCCGCGGGACACGGACGGTTGGTAAGAGGCTCGACGCCGGGGGCGGCGACCACGGGGGAGGACAGCGTGGGTATTCCGAGGGACGACACCGGGGGCGGTTCCGGCAGCGGTGCAAAGCCGTACGAGTCCTTCGCGGGCGGCGACGTCAACGTCAACATCACCGACATGGGCGCGTACTACAAGGAGATGCTGGACATCCAGATGGACGCCTCCGGGCCGGCCAAGATGGAGGTCGCGGATCTCGCCCAGTTGATCCGGAGCAGCTTCCTGACGCCACCGGCCGGCGGGGCCGGCGTCCTACCCGAGGGCGCGCAGCTGGCCCGGCTCATGACGCAGCGGCAGAGCGACTTCAGCCATTTCATGACCGACGTGCTCAACGGCGTCCGCAACATCGGGTCCGCGGCGGTGGTGATCGCCCAGACGTACAACGACACCGACTTCCACTCCGGCGCGGACGTGAACACGATCGCCTTCGCCTTCTCCGACCCGGGCGCCAAGCCCCCGAAGGGGTTCGGCAAGTACGAGACTTACGCCGAGTACGAGCAGCGGATGCGGGAGCAGGCCGGGCAGAACGCGATGGCGCTGACCGGTGACAACAGCCTGGCGACCTCGTCCTACAGCCCGTTCGGTGGGATGACGGTCTACAACTTCTCGGACGGCTCGTCCAAGCAGGTGGTGACCGTCTCGTACGGCAACGGCCAGACCAAGACCGAGACGACCGTCTACGGTCCCGGTGGCAAGCTCCTGTACCGCGAGAGCCAGGAGGTCCAGGGCCAGAACCGGACCGTCACCAGCACCACCTACGACGGCGACAAGGGCAGCGGCACCCGGTCCACCACGAAGACCAACACCGCCGACGACGGCACCATCACGGTGAAGAACCAGACGGCCACGGTGGACTCCGACGGCAAGGCCACGCACACGGATCCGGAACACACCACCACCGTCAAGACCGGGCAGCACCGCTCCGGTGAGCAGGAGCAGGGCCCGGTCGAGAGCGCGGTGAACAAGCTCGGCACCCAGGGCACGAAGGACGGCATCAAGCAGTACGGCATCGGATACTGAGGGCGTCATGGGCGACGGCGACTACTTCGGCTACACCCCGGGCGGCAACGAGCGGCTACGGAGGAACAACTTCATCGCCCGGCACATGGGCGAGGACATGTCCCACTACCCGCCGGTGGAGTCCGGTGGTGAGTATCCCGGTGACACCATCAACTGGGACGATCCGAAGCTCAGCGGCCAGCAGAAGGAGAACGAGAACAGCCTGCTGGCCAACGACAGCATCGAGAAGATCCGTAAGCGGATGCTGGCCCAGGACCCGACGGCGATGTACGGGCTCGCCGACAAGTGGTTCCGGGTCATCCAGGTCATCGAGGACATCCGGGAGAGGGTGCGGAACGCGGCACTCGGCCTGAAGAACGGCGGCGACGGCACGCCGGGCAACAACGGCGGCTGGCGCGGCCAGGGCGCGAACGCCTTCCTGGCCCGCGGCCCCGGTGCGACCCTCAAGTCGCTCGAAGACTGGCACGACGCGGCGTACTCCAACTGGATGGGCACGCTCACCCTGGCGCAGGCCATCCCCACCCACCAGGGCAAGATCAACGAGCTGTACGAGCAGTACAAGCAGGCCATGGTCAGCTACAGCAAGGACTGGCTGAAGCACTACGGTCTCGAGGACAAGAAGGTCGAGGACCTGTCCGGCGAGATGAAGGACCAGTACGTCACCGACCTGAAGAACCTGGAGAGCTGGTGGAGCATCCAGGCCCGTCAGATCCAGTTCGGCATGGCCAAGGAATACCACTCGGTGATGAACGGTGAGCTCCGCGGCGGCTCGTCCACCGTCTACGAGGGCCCCACCGACGCGGTCATGCCCGACCCGAACTTCCTTGCCAAGATCATCGCCCCGACCGTTCCCAACGTGGGCAAGCCGAACGTGGGCAAGCCGAACGTCGGCAAGCCGAATGTGGGCAAGCCAAACGTCGACAAGCCGAACATCGACAAGCCGGACCTGAAGGACCGGCCGAACATCGACAAGCCCTCGGTCGACCCCGACTCGGTGCCCGATCCGAGGGCGGACGTCGACGCGCCCACCCGGAACATCGTCAATCCCCCCGTGCCGACCGTCGTCCCGCCCATGCCTCCGCCGGTCGTACCGCCGCTGCCGGTCGGTCAGAAGCCACCGACCGGGCTGCTGGGGCCCCGGGGCGCGCCGACCCTGGACCCGGCGCTGCGGAACAACGCCAACAACCTGCTGAACAACCTGCCCGGCCAGGGCAAGGGCGTCCAGGGACTGCTGAACAAGCAGGCGTTCAACGCCGGACAGCAGCTCCAGAACACCAATCCTCCGTCGCTGCCGCAGTCACCGATGAAGGGACAGCCGGGTGCGCCGCCGCCGCAGGCGCCGCTGAAAGGCAAGCCGACAACCGGTCAGCAGGGCCGGGACCGGGGACAGATCCAGCGCCCCGGCAGCTCGGAGAACGAGCCGCAGTCCGGCCGGGGCACGCCCGGTGCGCCGCCGGCGAGCCGGCAGCAGCGCGCCCCGGGCGAGCCGACGCCGGGCACGCCGCGGTCCACCACCGGCCAGTCGAACCAGTTCGGAGGGCCCCCGCCGGCCGCGTCCCGGCCGGTGCTGCGGGCCCCCGGTGCGACACCGACGCGGGGCAGCCAGCGGCGGGATCCCGGGTCCCCCGCGATCGGGCAGCCGCCGTCGTCGGGCACCGGTTCGCCGTTGCGTCCCGGTGCGACGACCCCGCCGGTGCTCAACCGCCGCAAGCCGGACAAGCCGTCCAGCACGCTGCCGCCACCGCCACGTCCGCTGTCCACGACGGCGGGCAGGTCCGACTTCACCGCGCCGTCGGTGCCCACGGCCCGGCCGGTCGTCGGGCGGGCCGAGCGTCCGGTGGCCGAGACCGCGCAGGAGAAGGGCGTCCTGCGTGGCAAGCGGCCGGTCCGGGAGGGGTACGAGGCGCAGATCGGTTCCCGCCGGAAGGAGGCGGAGCGGATCCGCCCCACCATGGACGACGAGTTCGAGAAGATTCGTCAGGTTCTCGACCAGGAGGAGGCGTGGACGGTCGCCACCCCGGGTGGCGGGGTGTTGGACGGCGCCACCCAACAGCGGGTCGCTCCCACGCCGGAACCCAAACCGACGCTCGGTGGCTCCACCGCCAACGGGTAGAGTCCGCGCGGTGACCCGAGGAGGTGTGATGGGGCAGCCCGCTCGACGCGTCGCGTCGGTGTTGTCCGGCACGTTGCTGCTGACGGGGCTCGCCGGATGCGGCGGAGCCGATCCCAAGCCCGACGCGTCCGGGGTGCCGGCGGACAAGTACCGACCGGCCACCGACGCCGCCACGTCGGCGCCCGCCACCGCGCCGACCGCGGCCGGACGCACCTACACCCTGCCGTCGTCGATCTGCGCGGTCGCTGACCTCACCGCGATCACCGAGCTCTACCCGACCTTCGACGGCAAGCCGCTGGCCGACAGCTCCGGGGTCTGCACGAGGTTCCTCCGGTCCGCCAAAACGGTGGTCGTCTTCACCGTGGACCCACAGCTGGCCGGGAGTGCCAAGTTCGGGCAGGAGTTCCTGAACACCGGGCGTCGCCTGGCCAAGACGAAGACAACCGACCTGCCCGGCGTCGGGACGGACGCGTACTGGACGGTGGACCGGTACGAGGTCAAGGTCGTGACGTACGACGGGAACCTGATCCTGGAGGTCTCCATCTCCCTGCCGAACAAGGGCACGGACGCGTTGCCGGCGGACACCCCGCAACGACTCGGCCGGGTGGCCAACGGCACCTTCGCGAAGCTGGCACGATGACCGCACCCGGCCCGGGCGACCTGCTGCCCGGTGCTCGGTTCGCCATGGGCGTCATCCATCCCGGCTCGCCCACCCTGCAGGTGCGCTACCGGCCGGGTGTGCTGGTCGACCCGGCCGGGTTCCCGGTCTGGTCGCTGTGCGCGCGGGCCGTGGTCGAGCTGCCCCCACCGGAGCCGGGCCTCACCCTCGACGAGATCCGGGTGGTCGACGTCCTCGCCGCGAACGCGCTGCTGGCGGCAACCGCCGACGCGGACGGTGGCGACCCGCTCTGGGCGCCGACCGGCGCGGACGGCCAAGCGGTGCCGACGCCGGCCGGCTGGTGCTGGGCCCACGTCGGCAACTCCCGCCGACTGGCGTTGGTCCCGGCCGAACTGCACGGGTCGTACCTGCACGCCGGTGGGATCACCACGTTGCCGGTGACCGACCGGGGGCTGCGCGTCGACGCCGTACCGGAACCGGTGGGCCAGGCCGACGGTGACGAGGTGCCGGACGACGTGATGGAACTTGTCGGACGGATGCTCGGCTGGCCGCTGCCACCGGCGTACCAGCGGTTCCTGGCCGCGACGAACGGTGCCGGGCCGGCGGAGCCTGCGGTGCTGCCGGGCCACGGCTTCGTCGCCGACCAGCCGCTGTTCGGGCTGGCCCGCGAGGACCGGCACCAGGACCTGACCTACGCGCTGGAGTGGGTCCGGGACCGGCTGACCGTCGACTTCCTGCCGATCGGTTACGTCCAGGGCGGACTGCTCGCGGTGAAGGTCTCCGGCGACGACCTGGACTCCGTCTGGTACTGGGACGACGACGACCCGCGGGCCCGGGAGGCGTTCGGCCCGGATTACATCTCGACCCACCTGCTGCACCGGTGCGCGGACACCATCGACGACTTCTGGTCGGCGTTGACCCGGCCCGCCCGACCGCTGCTCGACCTGGCCCAGCGCTGGGCCGGGGACGGGCTGGTGTCCGAGGTCCGGGACGAGGCCACCGGTGCCGGCCTGCCGGCCAAGCTGCGTCCACCCTGGCAGCCGGTGACAACCCAGCCGTACCAGGATCCGCTGACCAGGATGTTCGAGGCGCGCTGACGATGGACACGCAACTGACCCCGACCGGCGGGCAGCCGGTGCCGCGGTGGGAGCCGGCCAACGACATCGAGCGCCGGCTCGGCCTGGTGCTCGCCGACCAGGACTTCGACGAGGCGATGCGGATCCTGCTGGAGGCGCCCCTGGTGCTTCCCGGGTTCGACGACGCCGACCGCGATCGCCCGACCGCCGACGGCGCGGACGCCGACCAGGCCGGACAACCGCGGCAACGGGTGCTGGTCAAGGAGCGGAACGGCGTGCCGTACCTGCTGGTCTTCACCTCGGTGGAGGCCATGCGGCGGGCGGTGTCCGCCGAGGGCTGGCGGCAGACCTCGATGGACGAGTTGGCCCGGGCCTGGCCGGAGCTGGGCCAGCCGGTCCCGACCGGCCTGGCCGTGAACCCCGGGACACCGATCGTGATGCTGGTGGAACCGGAACACGTCCCGCTGATGAACCTGCCGCTGCCCGACCCGCGGCGGGAGTTCGAGCCGGCGAACAACACCGAGGCGGCGCTGCGTGAGGCGCTCGTCCGAATCGATGGCGATCTGCTGCTGGACGTGCTGGTGATGAGCCGGGTGCTGGTCTGCAACGACGGCCTGGAGTTCGACGGGGTGCCCACCGTCGTGGTCTTCACCTCCCAGCAGCGGTGTGACGCGTACCTGGCGGAGTCCGGTCTGCTGATGACCACCCTGCCGATGGAGATGGTCGAGCTGCTGAACAGGTGGCCGGATCCGGCGTACCAGCTCGCGGTGAACCCCGGTGCACCGATCGCGTTCGTCCTCGACGGCGGCCGGATCCCGGGCATGCGGGAGTACGCGGACGAGTTGCTCCGGCGACGGCACGGCGGTGTCGTCGGCGACCAGGACGACCGGGACGGCCAGGGGGACGACCGGGGCGACCGGGTCCCGGCGGCGGACGACGGCGGACCGCCGGTCGGACTGCCGGCCGACGGCCGGATCGCCGACCTGCTGCGCGGCTCGGACTGAGGCGGGCGGTCGCGCCGGTGTGCCGGGTGCGCGCATCATCTATTCTCAGGGGAAGGCCGACGCGCCGGTGGTTCCGGCTGCGTGGGTGACGGGGGAGGGGAGGAGCCGTGGAACGTCCGCAGTGGTCCGCGCTGCAGGGTGTGATCCAGGACCTCAACCGCAGCCTCGACAACATCGAGGAGACGCGGCAGCAGATTCTCGAGGTCACCGGCACCGCCTGGTCGGACGACCGACTGCTGAAGGCGACGGTCGGGCCGCGCGGTCAGCTCATCGACCTCGACATCGACCCTCGGGTCTTTCGCAACCCGAACTCCAAGGCGCTCGCCGCGGCGATCGTCGCGACCGTGCGGGCGGCCGTCGAGGACGCCAACAAGAAGACCAGCAAGCTCGTCGAGAAGGTCCTTCCCGACGACCGGGGCCTCGGGCTCGGCATCGGCCGCGACGACGAGACCCCGATGGACCGGATGATGCGCAGTCACGACTCCGAGTTGCCGACCATTCTCAAGAAGGAGGACGGCCATGGGTACGTATCTTGACATCGACGGTGATCCGAACGAGGTCGCCGGGACCGGCGCCGTCCTGCAAGGGCTGGCGGAGACCTTCAAGGCCAAGGTGACCGCCGTCCAAGGCAAGATCCACGGCGTGGAGGGCGAACGACCCTGGGGGAACGACAAGTTCGGCCACGGCTTCGAGACCACCTACAACATGAAGCCCGAGGGCAGCGACGAGAAGCTTGTCGACTCGGTTTCCGAGGGCATGTCGAAGGCCGGCGACGGGCTCGCCAAGCTGGGTGGCAACGTTGTCCGCGGGATGAACCAGTACCAGGGCGAGGACCACGCCGGTGGGACGGACATCAAGCAGGTCCAGGTCTGACCGGGGTGGACGCGGATCGGATCATCGAGGCGGTGCGCCGGCACCTCGTCCGCCCGGGCCTCACGATCGAGCGCCGGAAGGACTGGCCGGACCAGGTCTCCTTCCGCACCTCCTGGTACGCCTACACGGCACAGCCGGCCGACTGGCGGGTCAGCCGGGAATCCTGGGTCGACGAGGCCGTGCGGGTGACGGCGGAGGGCGGGACCGAGTGGACGGCCCGCAATTACGGCTTCCTGTTCGGCCGGAACGGCGAGGAGTGGTTTCTCAACGACGTCGAGGTGATCCGGGAACTCGGCCGACGGCTGGGCGACGACCTGGACCCGATCGACTACGCCGAACTGCTGGCGGCGTTCTATTCTGCGGGCGACATCGACCGCCCGGTGGTGGAGCCGCTCTCGGTGCACGAGGGGATGCCGGCCGGTGAGCTGGTCACCGACGTCGACGCCTTCGCCGAGCGGTACCCGTACGCCGATCCCAGCCTGGTGGCACCGCCGAGGGTCGAGAACTCGAACGGGGAAACCTCGGTCAAGTTCTTCTCCTATCACCAGTTCTTCTGCGAGTACGGCAGCACGGTCGACGTCCTGAAGTGGACGGTGACCGGCGGCGGAGGTCGACCGGTCGAATGGTCCCGGGAATATGTGGCAAAGCGGCTGACCCGCCCCTGACACGTCGGCGTGGGGTCGACCGGATGGGTAGCCGGTCACCACGTCGAGCGGACCGACGGCGGAGTTGCGAGTTACGGGGCCAGCACTGAGCGGGCCGATCTGGGGGAGGGGGCGGGATGCCCGGCGGGAACGCGGCCGACAGCGCCCTCAACGAGCTGGGCGAGTTCTTCGACAAGATGACCGAGTGGATCCCGGCCGCCGGTGGGTGGTTCCGGGAGATGGTCATCGAGTGGCCGGAGGCCGACTACGACCGCCTCTACGACCTCGCGGACCACTACGCCGAGGCCGCACAGCTCTACAACGACCACCTCCAGGACATCTTCGGCTACCTCAACGACCTCGAGGCATGGCAGGGCGACGGCGCGGCCGACGCGGCCCGGGCCCGCTTCCAGGAGTACATCGACGAGATCTCCGGCATGGCCGAGGGCCTCAGCGTCATGCACGAGGGGGTGCAGAGCAAGGCGCTCGAGATCGAGTCGGCCAAGTGGATGGCCATCATCAACATCGTCATGATGGCGATCGCCCTCGTCCAGCTCATCCTCACCGCCTGGACCGGCGTCGGCCTCGCCGTCGGCGCCGGCGAGTTCGCCACCGCCCGGGCCGCCATCTGGGGGCTGATGAAGAAGCTGCTCGCCAAGATGTGGGAGCAGGTGTTCAAGTTCGGCTTCCGGCACACGCTGAAGGCCGCCACCCGGCAGACCATCCAGGCCGGCGTCCGGAAGCTCGCCGTCACGGCGCTCAGGAGCGGCCTGACGTACGCCGCCTTCGTCGGCGGTTCCAAGGCCATCATCACCGGCATCCAGCAGTTCGAGGGGCACGACCCGTTCGCCGAGAAGAACTTCTGGGGCAGGTTCGGCGTGGAGCTGGTGGACTCGTTCCTGGCCGGCGCGATTGGTGGCCCGCTGACCCTCGGCATCCAGAACCGCTTCACCGAGGCGATCGCCTACGGTCTCGGTCAAACCCTGGAGAACTTCTCCCAGATGGGCCGGGACCAGCTGCTCGAGGCGATGCTGGGCAAGGACGCCGCCAAGAACAGCGTCTGGTACAGCGGGATGAACCTGAAGAACGCCATGCAGGGGGTGACCCCGGCGATCCTGGTGCAGGGCATCGTCACCGACTTCCGGGGCGGGCACAACCTCGGCGGCGGTCACCTCGGGCGGGGCGTCTCGAACCTGTTCGGCGCCGACGGGGCGCGCACGTCCCACCCGGGCACCGCCGACCTCGGCGGCACCCACAACGCGCCCTCGCCGGCGACCGACGGCGCGAACGCGCATACCACCGGCACCGGCGACGGGACCAACACGTCCACATCGACCGCCGACACCGGCGGAGGGCAGGCCACCGCCACGACGCCCAGCCTGGCCGACGGATCCACCTCGACCAGCGGCTCCACCTCGACCGGTGGCCGGGACGGTTCGACCGGCACGTCCGGCAGTTCCCGGGACTCGTCCGCCGGCTCCTCCGGGTCGCGGGACTCGGGTTCGTCGTCGAGCGGTCAGCGTGACTCGGGTTCGTCGTCGAGCGGTCAGCGCGACTCCGGTTCGTCGTCCGGGTCGCGGGACTCGTCGTCGAGCGGTCAGCGCGACTCCGGCACCCGCTCGACCAGCACGCACGACGGCAACTCCGCCTCCGCCGGCTCGCACGACAACGCCTCGTCCGGGTCGCGGGACTCCGGTTCGTCGTCCAACGCGCGGCACGAGGGGACGCCCGCGCCGGCGACTCCCGTTCACCCGGACGCCGGCACGCCCTCCGCGCCGCACGACGGCACCCCGTCCGCGGCGGAGCCCAGCCGCGGCGACACCGGCTCGACCCGGAGCGACACGACGGTGGCGGACCCGCACCGGGCAGACTCGTCGTCGACCACGGCACACGCCGATCCGCCGCCGGGGCCGCCACCGGAGACGGCGAGCTCCGGCACGCAGCACGCGACGCCGGACGCGGGCACGACCGCCACCGGACACCAGCCGGACGGTGCGACGCACCAGTCCGGCGGTGAGCACCGGGCGGACCCGCTCCGCAGCGAGACCCCCGCCGCGGCGTCGCGCGGCGACAATGGGGGACCGCCGTCCCACTCGGCCACGGACGGTGGGCATACCGCGGACGGCGGATCCGCCGCCACCCACGATGGCGGTCAGGCCCGCGCCGACGGGGACGGTTCCCGGGACGGCGGATCCGACGCGCCCCCGGCACACCACCAGGGCGACGGCGGGGACCCGCCGAACCAGGGTGACCGCAACGGCCAGCAGGGCGACCGGCAGGCGCCGACCCGGGACGGCGACACCTCCGCCGCCGGTGACCGGGACAAGCCCAAGTGGTACCAGTTCAAGAAGCGGTTCGAGGTCAGCTACGAGACGGCGCTGGCCGACCGGTTCGGCGCCTCGCCCGAGGGGGGACTCGACGGCCGGCAGCCGCCGCACCTGACTCCGGAGATGGTCCAGCAGGCGCTGAACGCGCGTCCCGAATCGCTCAATCATTATGGGCGGCACCTGCGCAACTACCTCGAACAGCACTTCAGCCAGCCGGACGGCGCGGGCGGCCGGCGCCCGCTGGACGCGGCGGCAATCGGCAACAAGCTGGACCAGCTGCGCGGCTCGTCGGCGCACCCCACCCGCCCGGAGAACGGCCGGCACGCCGACCCGGAACCGTCGGACGACGGCACGACGACCACGGACCCGGAGCACGCCGGGGCGGACGGATCGACGCGTCCGGACGACGCGACACCCGTACCGGATGGCGAGCGGATGCCGGCCGAGCCCGGCGTCCGGGAGCCGGACGGCACCGCGCCGGACCATCGGGTGGGTACGGACGACGGCGTTCCGGCGCGCGGCCGGGACGGTGCCGTCGCCGAGCCCCGGAACCCGGACCGGACGGGCGCCGAACCGGACGGCCGACCGGCCCGATCCGACGACGGTGCGCGGCCGGCGGATCGGGACGGCGCGCGGCCGGCGGACCGGGACGGTGCTCCGGACCGGGACGGCGGGACCACGCGGGACGGCGAGGGATCCCCGCGACGGGACCGGGAGGACGTGGCGGCGCGGGATCGCGACGACGCGCCCAGCCGGGACCGGGACGGCTCTCCCACCCGGGACCGGGAAGGTGCCCGCGACCAGGACCGCACGCCCACCCAGGACCGCACGCCTGTCCGGGACCGCGATGCCGGTCCGGAACCCGGGCACGACGGCACCCGGCACGACGACGGCGCACGCCGGCACGACGGGACGCCGGAGCGGGATCACGACGGGGCACCGGAGCGGGACCGTGACGGCGCGCCCGAGCGGGACCGTGACCTGGCGTCGACCGCGGAACACGAGCGGGCACCGGGCAACGCCGGGCCGGAGCACACCCGGACGCCGGACGTCGAGCCGGAACTCGTGCCGGCCGACAACCTCGGCCCGGCGTACCCGTCGGTGCAGGGGCGGACCGGTGCGGATCTGCCGCGGCAGGTGCACGAGCTGGTCGACCAGGCCAAGGCGCGGCTGTCGGAGCGCTATCCCGCGGACGCGATCGCGGCCCGGCTGCGCGAACTCGACCACATCGCCGACCTGGCCGACCGGTTGCAACACTCGGCGGACCGGGCCCGGCACGGCGGTGACCTGCGCGACGTGGTCCAACGGGTACGCGACCTGAGCCGCGAGATCAACGGTTACGCGGACCGGCACCGCGACTGGCAGAACTTCGACGAACGAGGTCGGGTCACCGACCCCGGCTGGCGCGACCTGCACGGCGTCGATCCGCTCAACTCGGTCGAACTGGCCAACCGGATCATGGGCATCGACCCGGAGACGCACCAATTCCACGCGCTCGACCGGGCGATGGCCATCGCCAAGATCGGTGACGTGATGGGCCCCGAGTTCGAGGCCCACGCGATGAAGACGCTCGACCGGACCATTCCGCTGGACCTGGAACACGCCAGGGCCCGGCTCTCACCGGAGGAATTCAATCGTCTCCGGGAGCAGATCGAAAGACGACCAGCCGCGTTCCATGACGCGGAGGCAGATCTCACCTTTATCAATGCCGAAGGCGTCGCCCGTCACCCGCTGACTGGAGCAGAGGGGTCGTACCCCCGGCCGATCTCGGCCGTCGCGGCGACCGTGGTGCACGAGAGCGTGCACGCGTTGCAGCCGAGCTGGTCGCTGCTGCGGGACGAGATCAGGACCGATGTGCCGCCGGAGCACCAGAGCGAGGTCGCGTTCCGGATCAGGTTCGAGCGGGAGTTCCAGGGCTTCGCCGCGCAACAGCAGTTCCTGCGCGGTCTCACCGGCGGCCGCTCGCCGGACCTCGCCGGTGACCCGCGAATCCCGGGCACCGACCGGTATCGCGAACTGGCCGACATGAGCCCGGCCCAACTGCGAAACCGAGTGGTGACCGCGTACGGCATCCCACCACAGTTCGCTCCGCACGACATCGCCTCCGAGCATCCTGAACTCAACCCCACGTCCGTCACGGAACAGGCCCGGTCGGCGATCCAGGAGGGCACCCACCCGGACCCGACCCAACGGCTGCGCGGCGGGGTCATCGGCCCGATCACCCGGCACCTGGCCGAGACGCACGGCATCGACCTCGGCGAGATCCGCCGACAGCACACCGCGCAGGTCTTCCCGGACCTGCCCGAGCACCGGTCGCCGAACACCCCGGAACACCCGCCGCCGACACCGGACGAGCCGACCGGGCATCGCGACGACCCCGAAGCCGAGCGTCCGCTGTTCAACCGCGACGAACCGGCACACCGGACCGACAGCGAGAACGGTCCCGCGCCGGTCCGCGACAACGCCCCCACCCGCGACCATGACGGCGCCACTACCCATGACGCCGCTGCCCGGGACGGCGCGCCGGAACGGGACCGCGACGACAGCGGCCACCACGACGGTGCCCGGGACCACGACGGTGCCCGGGACCACGACGGTGCCCGGGACCACGACGGTGTCCGGGACCACGACGGTGCCCGCGAGCGGGACCTGGTGCCGGCCGGGGCGCCCGAGCCTGGGTCCCCGCACCGGCCGGATCCCGGCCACCCCGGTCACGGGCCCGAGCCCGGCGCGCGCCACGACCCACCCGGCGAAGGGACCCGGGCCAAGCTCTTCGACCGCATCCGGGACCGGCTGAGCAACCTCTTCGACGGCGGGCGGGCCGACGCCCAGCGCGACCTGGCGGAGCAGCACGAGCGCACCCGCCACGAGGCGCAGGTGCGCGAGGCGCAGCGGCAGTTCGTGCGGGACGTCGAGGGACGCCCCGAGGTGCGGCAGGCGCGGCACGAGGCACATCAGGCGTCCCTCGACGAGCAACGGGCGCGGGCCGACGCCGCAGCCGAGCACGCCCGGGCGGCCACCGCCCGGGCCGAGGCGGCGAAGGCGCGGGCCGACGCGCAGCTCGAGCGGGCGCGGGCGGAACACATGGGCCCGTGGGAGGAGTCGACCCGGCGGCACGCGGACCAGGTCGACGCCTACGCGAAGCAGCGGGCCGACGAGGCGCAGCGCGCCGAGCAACGGGCACAGGCGAGCGAGCAGCGGGCGGCCGACGCGCGCACCCGGCTCCAGGAGGCGAACGCCCGCGCCGACCGGATCACGGCGGAGGCGCGCGGCAATCAGGACGCGGCCTGGCGGTGGGCGAACGTCGACGCCGAGCGGGGCTTCGACCGGGTGGGCGTATCCGAGGGCGGCGGGGTGGTTCGCGAGGGCCCCCGCGTCTCCGCGTTGACCGGACGCGACGTACCGCCGCCCGTCTGGGCCAACCGCCCGTACGGGCAGGTCGGCGGGCTCCGCCATCCGCTGCACGTGGACCAGGCCCGGTTGGAGCGGGCGCTCGCCGACGGGCACGGTGGCTACCCGCGTACGCCGGATCCGAAGGGCCCGTGGCTGCGGTTGCTGAACGCGTTCGGCATCGACGGCGACCCGACGCGTACCCAGAACTGCCTGGACACGGTCGCCGCGCTCTACGACACCTACGTGCACGGGCGTCCCACGGTCGCCGCGCCGCGCACCTTCGACGGCTACCACGCCAGCAACCCGCGTATGCCGCTCGGCGGCGAGGCCGGTGGCCCCGGGCGGATGGAGCGCCTCACCGGCGGCCGCTACCAGTCGCTGCTGGCGGACGTCTCCAACCAGCATCCGGCGCAGGCGGCGCCGAAGGTGGGTGACGCCTTCCAGCAGCTGCACCGGCAACTGCTCGCCGGCGGGCACGGCTCGTTCGCCTCGATCATCACGGCCTGGCGGGGCGGTGGGTCGCACGCGTGGGCGGCGGTCAACCACGACGGTGTCGTCCACTTCATCGACCCGCAGGGCGGCCGTGTCGTGGTCGCCGTTCCCGACCACCTCGGCAACCTGCGTTACGTTGACCCGCACAGCGGCCAGGACGTCGGCCATCCCGTCCATGACCAGGGCGTCATCACCACGATGGACGCGCTGGTGGTCGACCGGAACGGCCACCCGATGCCGTTCGCGGACCGGCCACCCGGCACCTGGAACACGGAGCCCCTGCCGCCCGAGTACCTGCACCGGCAGCCGCCGCACATCCAGGCGACCGAGGCGACGAACGCCACCCGCTCCGCACTGGACACCGAACGGAACGCGGCCCGGCACCACACCGACCAGGCCAACCAGGCCCGGCAGGCGGAGCAGCAACACGCCGCCGACCTGGCCACGGCGCGGCAACAGGCGCAGGACGCCGGTCAGCGGGCCGGCGTACACGAAAATCAGCGGGACGCGGCCTGGAGCGCCGCCCACCAGCGCGACCAGGTCGCCGCCCAGCACGAGGCGGCCGCGCGGCACCACGCCGAGCGCGAACACACGGGTACGCCGCCGGAGCGGCAGCAGGCACACCAGCTCGCCGAGCAGCACCGTGCCGGCGCGGAGCAGGCCCGCCACGAGGCACAGCGGCTGCGCGACGCGGCGCACCAGCAGGAGGGCCTGCGCCGGCAGGCCGAGTTCGACCAGCAGCGGGCGGGCGAACGGGCCAGCAACGCCGAGAACCAGTGGCGCGACGCCGCCCGCGTCGCCGAGTGGGCCGAGCACACCGCCGGGCTGCACGAGCAGCGGGCGGCACAGGCGGAGGCGCGCCTGGCGCAGCAGACGGACCAGGCGGCGACCGCCCATCACCAGCGGGCCGCCCAGCACCGGGCCGAGACAGCCCAGCACGCGCAGGACGCGGCGCACCGGGCCCCGAACGACCCGGTCCGGCCGCTCGCGCAGCAGCGGGCCCAACACCACCAGCGCCTCGCCGACGTCGCGCAGCACGCGGGCGACCACTACCGGGCGGCGCACCAGCGCGGCCTGTCGGCCGACCACCACGAGCGGCTGGCGCGCGACCACACCCAGCGGGCCGAGCGGCACCGGCAACAGTCGGCGGCCCACGACCGGGCGGCGCACGAGCACGAGCAGCGCCGGGCCGAGGCCGAGGAGCGGGCCCGCGCACTCGACGCGGAAGCGGTCGAGCTGCGCCGCGCGGCCGGCGAACTCGCCGCCCGCGAACACCCCGCCGACCGGCAGCAGGCGGAGGAGCACCTGCGCCGGGCCGAGGCGCACGAGCGGGCGGCCGGGCAGCACCGGGACGAGGCGACCCAGCACGCCGCGGCCCGGGACCAGGCACGGGCGGACGCGGCGTACGACGGCCAGGTGGCGCAGGCCGCCGACGCGGCCGCGACGGCCGAACGCCACGCCGCCGCGACCGACCGGACCGCCGAGCAACAGCACCACGCCGCCGCGGCGGAGGCGCATCAGAACCTGCGCGGCTGGCAGAACGTCGATCCCGGCAGCCCGGAAACGCCCCGTACGGGCGAGTTCCGGCCGGACGACCTGCCGGATCACCTGCGTAGCCGGTACGACGCCCTGCACGACCCCCACGCGCGGGAGCAGTTCGCGCGGATGCACTCCCAGATCGGCAATGAGCAGCACCTGGCCGCCGCGCTCGACGGTATGGAGAAGAAGGCCCATGCCCAGGGCAGCACGCTGGAGGAGGCGCTCGCCGACCGGCACGAGCAGGCACAGGCGAAACACGCAGCCCGCCAGGAGGAGACGCCACCGCCCCCGGACGTGATCCGTGAGATCGACGCACAGCTCAACGCCATCAGCGACGTACGCGCCTGGATCGACGCGTACGCCGAACGTCATCCCGAGGTCCGGGGGATCGATAGCTGGCGGCAGGACCTCAACGATGAGGTGCGGCCGCTCCAGAAGGAGCGACTCGGGCAGGGCAGACCGTCGGTCCAACTCGCTCGGGACCACGGCAACACGGTGCAGGGCGTCGAGGGTGAGGTGGAACTCGCCGAGCGGACGGCCGATGTTCAGGAGGTGGGCCGGAAGGTCTCTCTGACCGGTCCGGACGGCAAGTTGTACGAGAGTGACGTCGACGTTGTCGCCGATGGCGGTCGTAAATGGCTGGACGCCAAGAACTACAACCAGTTCGGCATGGGCAGCAGGACGTTCGAAAAGCTGTCGGACCAGCTCAGAAGGCAGCTGATCATCGCCGCGCTCGGCGGAGAGTTCCACGTGGACGGCCACCCGCCGCAGCTGGAGTGGCACTTCACCCGCGGGGTGGACGCGCAGGTGGCGGCCGCGCTGGAAGGGACGCGCGCCAGGCACCCTGTGACAGGCGTCGAACTGCCCCACCACGTCAAGATCGTTGGCGAGCGGCTCGGGCCGCCGGGAGAGGGCGCCAGGACCGCGGACCCGGCCGCCCCCGGCGCGCCGGAACACTCCGGTGGCGCCCCCGGCACGCCGGAACCACCCGGCGGCGCGCCCGGCGTGCCGCATCAGACGGGACCCGCCGAGGCGCCCACCCACCCCGGGGCCCACCCGGGTTCGCCCACCGGCGTCCCCGGCCCCACCCACCCGGCGAGCCCTCAGCACGGCATGGGGTTCCTGCCCGACGGCCGTCCGCCGCACGTCGGCGACGTCAGCCGGCCGGAGTTGCTCTGGTCGGCCGGCCAGGTGGCCCGGACCGACTTCGGCAACGACGGCATCGTCGGCGTACGCCCCGAAGGCGGCCTGGTCCGGGTGGACACCGCCGACGGCCGTACGACCTGGTTCCGGCCCGAGGTGGGTCACGGCATGCACAACGTCGCGGAGACGACGATGCGCGCCGGTACGCCCCAGGATCCGCACGTCAGCGTGGTCAACCACCGGGTGGCCGGCGAGCACCTGACCCGGGCCTGGGTGCGTGAGATCACCGAGACGGTGCACCAGCAGCGCGCCGAGGCGCACCGGCCCGAATCGCAGGGGCTGATCCGCCGGGCGATGCACAGGCTGGCCGCACTGTTCGGCCACCAGGACGCGCCGACGCACCAGGTCGACCCGCACCAGCGGGCCCTGATGAACGACCGGAACGTCCTGCTCCGGCAGATCAGCATGGCGACCACGCCGGAGCACCGGGCCGCGCTGGTCCGCGATCTCGCCGGCGTCGACCACGAGCTCGCCGGGCTGGGCCGATCCGCGCACCCGTTCGCCGGTGCCGGCACGCCGACGCACGGTGCTCCGCCGTGGGCCGCCGTCGTCAACAGCGGTCCGGTGCGCCAGACCCCGACGTACCACGGTCAGCCGTCGGTGCATCAGGGCCCGTGGGCCCATCAGGCTCCGCCGGTGCATCAGGTGCCGCCGGCTCCGCACCAGGCGCCGGCTCCGCCGCATCAGGGGCACCCGGCTCCGCACCAGGCGCCGCCGCACGAGGTGCCACGCCCCGAGCATCACGCACCGCCGCCGCGGCCCGCGCCACGGGACGTACCGGTGGATCCGGGGCCGCGGGCGCACCAGGCGCCGCCGATCCACCTGAACCCGCCGCCGATGCACCACGACGCGGCGAACGGGACGCCGGCACCGCGGCACGCCGAGCCGAGTCTGCACCCGGATGGCCACACCGACCTTTCGCGCGCCGACGGGCAGGCGCCGACGGACTCGGCGCCGTGGTCCGGAGCCGACCACCCGCCGTCGGCGACCGACCTGATCCCACGTACGGATGCCGAGGCCAGCGCCTGGGACGGCGCGATCCGGACGGCGTTGGCCGACCGGGTCGGCGGTTTCGAGCACGGCGGCATGCGCAGCCGGATCGATTTGCTCGACGACCGGCAGGTCACCGTCTACCGTGACGCCGTCGTGATGCGTCCTGACGTGGTCCATCCGGAACACGGCCTGGTCGGCAATGTGGTCATCGAGCTGCGCCGCACCGTGGACGGCGAGGTCGTTGCCCGGTACGTCACCTTCCACATGTCCGACCGGCTGCAGGGGCACGGCTTCATCGGCGCCTTCACCCGCGACCTGGAGGGCTGGTTCGCCGATTCCGGGGTGGCGCGGATCGAGGTGCGGGCGGCCTCCACCGTCGGCGGTTACGCCTGGGCCCGGGCCGGGTTCGACTGGGCGCCCGGTCAGTCGCACCGCGCCGAGCAGGTGCTCGATCGCCTGCGGAACGAACTCGACCGACTGGACGACGACATCGCGCTGGTGCACCGCTGGCAGGCCGGTGACCCGAGCGTCGACATCCAGGGACTCCGGGAGCGGCACGGCGTCGACGATCCGGCGGACCTGCGTGACCAACTGGCCCGGCAGCGGGACGGCGCGCAGGACATCCTCGACCGGGCGGCCCGGCACAGCTTCGGCAGCGACGGCTACCCGACCCCGGCCGAGATCAGCCGGGCGGGCTGGACCGGGCAGCGGGGCCCGGAATCCTCCTGGATCGGCAAGCGGGCCATGCTCGGTTCGCTGTGGGAGGGCGTCAAGACGCCCCAGCACGTCACCCCGGCGCACGACGGGACCGACGGCGGGCGGGAGGCGCGAGGCACCGGCGGTGGCCAAGCTCATCGACTTCCGGAAAGTCCGGGAGAACGGCCAGGAGATGGAGTACATCTTCGGCTACCCGACGATGGACCGGCACCTGGTGTGCGCGGCCTGACCGATCCGCCCGACCACCGGGCCACCATCGCCGCCGCGGTCGCCGAGGCGGCCGGCGAGGGCGGCGGGACCCGCGTCGACGAGACCCGACCCGCCGACGGGCGCAGCCGCATCGAACGCATCCTGAGCGGCGAACTGGTCGAGGCGAGTCCGGCCCACGCACCGGAGCGGCACGCCGCCGCGCCGTCCGGCCCGCTGCGGCACACCGTCGAACTGCCGCACGACCGGTACGCCGACGGCCTCCGGCGTACCGTCGACGACCTGATCGCGCGGGGCTACGAGCCGATCCGGTCGGAGAACCTGTGGACCGACGGCCGCTCTGGCGGCGTGGTCACCCACTGGCGTGACCCCGGCACCGGTCAGCACTTCCAGGTCCGGATCGACACCCCGGAGAGTCGGGCGGCACACCAGGCCGCCCTGGACCGGTTGGCGGCGCGTGGCGTCGACGTCAGCGCCGAGCACCAGCGCGACCTGCTCGCCCGGGAACAGGCCGCCCGCGCGGCGGTGCGGGTGCCGGAGGGCCTCGACGACGTACGACTGCCGCACCGCACCTCGATCGCGGAAGCCCTGGCCGGGGTCGTGCCAGGCGACCACGCCACGCCCGGGCAGCACCCCGGCGGCAGTTCGCACCGGGACACCGCTCCCACCCATCGTGACGACGCCCCGGAGGCCGGACGCCCGGACGACCGGCAGGCGTCGGACGACGGACCGGGCCGCTGGGACAACCGACCCGACCACCACCAGTTGCCGCTGGTGCGGGGCGAGGAGGCGCTCCAGGCGCTGCGGGACTTCGTCCGGGACACCCGTTCCGGCCTGGAACTCACCGGCGACCCGGAGATGCGCCGCTACGCCGAGGCGCTGCGCGCCGAACCCGGCGTAGTCAAGATCGCACTGCACGGCCTGGAGAACGGTCAGGTGGTGGTCGGCGGGCACCGGATGAGCGGCGCCGACCTCGCCCGTGGCCTGGCCGAGCTGCACCGGACCGGTCGCATCGACCTCGGCACCGGCCGGATCAAGCTGGTCTCCTGCCATTCCGGGGCGGGACACCATCCGGTGGCCGCCGCGCTGGCCCGGCAGTTGGGCCGTGAGGTTACCGGCGCCACCGACAAGGTGTGGACGTACCTGGACGGCACCGAGATCGTGTCCAGCCCGGACGCCCGCGACGGGCGGGTGCCCACCGAACCGGCGGACGGCCGGTGGCGCACCTTCGGACCGGACGGACGGGAGATCGATGCCGGCCCGGCGAACCAGGGCACGGTCAACCCGGCGACGACCGCCCAGCCGTCGGCCGGTGGCGGCACCCGGGCCGGTCCGCTGACCCATGTGGGCAGCGACGGTCGCAACCACGCCGTCGGGGACGGCTGGCGGAGCCACCGGGACCCCGACGGCCACCTCCACCGGCCCGGGGACCGGGAGGGCAGCTACCGGGACGGCACCGACCACCGGGACTACCACCGGTACGGCGACCGGCCGGGCACGTACCGGACCGAACGCACCTTCCAGTTGCGCGACAGCGTGACCGGTGAGCGGGTGAACGACCCGTCGACGGACCCGTCGCGCACCGTCGACCACCACGCCGTCGTCGACCCACCCGAGACCCATCAGTCGCACCGGCAGCCGGACGAGGTGGTCCAGGCCCAGCGGGACCTGGACGCGGCGCGGCAGGCGCTGCAGCAGCACCGGGACGGGACGCTGCGGCCGATGATGGACGAACTCGGCGTGCGGAACCTCAGCGAGTTGTCGAGCAGGCGACTGAGCGGGACCATCCAGCGGCTCGAGGCGGCAAGCGCCGACCCGGCGCACCAGCGCGCCGTACGGAGTCTGCAGGACGCGGCGTTGCGGCACGCCGACCTCGTCGGCGACGTCAGGAAGGCGGCCGGCGAGGTTCCTCGGGCCGCGGCCCGGCACGTGCTGGCGGACCGGTTCGACATCCACCCGGACGACGTGCTGACCGGCCGCCCCGGTGAGGGCGGCCGCGCCGGCGGCGAGTTCGCCGTCGCCGGGTTCGACCGGAACAACCACCGGCTGGTGGTGCTGGAGACCGGTGACCTCACCGGCAGCACACACCGGTTGCAGGACGGCACGCTCACCGAGCGGGGCACCCCGGAGTACGTCCGGGACGTGCTGCAGACCAGCTCACGGCTGCACGAGCACCTGCAACGGCATCCGGAACTGCTCGACGAGTTGCACCGGGCGCTGCGCCGGGGCGACCTCACCGTCGAGATGCACCGGGTGCGGGTCGACGTCGACGGCAACCACCACGTCTCCGTCACCACCGAACGCGCCCGGCTCGACGGGCTGGACCTGCGGGGCGTGGCGGACCGGCTGCCGCCGGCGTCGAGTGCCATGGACGCCCGGCTGGGCGAGCGGCTGCACCACGCCGCGCAGCGGATCGCGCACGTCTTCGAACCGGGTGGCCCCCGGCACGGCATCGACCGGGTGTCGGTCGTGGACGCGCACACCCTCGACGTCCAGCCGAGCCGGGGCCGGCCGTACCGGATCGAGTTGGCGCTCGGCGCCGCCGACGGCGCGCCGTTCACCGTACGGCTGGGTGAGGGCGGGGTGCACCGCGTCGAGTTCTCCGCCGACCACGCCGACGGGTTGAGCCGGGCCGAACTGGACCGGTTGGTGACCCGCGCGATCGGGCACACCGGCGGCGAGGTGGCGGCCGGTCGTGGCGGTCGCCTCGGCCGGTTCGTCGGCCTGCACGGTGGCCGGCTGAACGGCCACGACGCGCTGGTGAACGACCCGACGCCGGGGCGGTCCGCCCGCCGGCCCAGCCACGGCGATCTGGTCCGGCTCGCCGAGTTCGACGCGCTGGCCCGGCTGCACGAGCACCTGACCGGTCCGGAGCGGGCCGCGGTCGAGGCGGAACTCGGCCGGTTCATCGAGCGGCACGGCCTGCGGGAAGGCATGCCGGGGGCGGACGTGCGGAACGTCATGGCGCGCCGGCATCTGTCCGACACGGCGGCCGGGCTGCTCGACGACCTGCGGGACTGGCGTCGGGATTCGGACCCCGTGGTCGCCGGCACCCGCAAACTGCTGGTCGACCGGCATCACGACGGCGCCCGGATCACTCCGGTGCGGGTGCGCGACCAGCAGCACTTCCGGGTCGAACCGAACAACTGGGTCGGCGAGGGGCGAGCCTCGTTCACGTACGAGTTGCGGTCCGGGGACGTGCCCGGCGGGGTCGCCCGGTTCGAGGCCGGGGGGCTGCAGCAGCACTTCGTCCTGGTGGTCGACCGCGCCCAGTTCGCCGCGCACCATCCTGACGGTCCGGTCGACCCGTTCCTCGGGCGCCGGTTCCGCGTCGCGCTGCACCAGGTCATCACCGACCACATCCGGCAGGAACACGACCGCGCACCCGACGTACCGGCCCGGTTGAGGGACCGGGTCTGGACCAACGCGCCGTCGGTGGCGGGCGCGGTCACCACGACCGCCGTCGCGGCGCTGTCCGGCAACCCCCGGCTCGCCATCGGCGGCGTCGCCCGGACGGTCGCCGACGTCGCCACCAACCTGCACTCCGGTCGCCGCCTCGAACTGGAGGCGCTGGAACGCGGCCACGACCGGACGCTGGCGATGATGCCCGACCGGTCCGCCGTGGAGGGCGGGCGGCTGCAGTCGGACATCGAGCACAGCTACCGGGTCGCCGCCGACTTCGCCGAGGGTGCGCTCGGCGACCGGTCGTTGATGGACCGCACCGTCACGCCCGACCCGGAACGCACCGCGGGCACCAACCCGATTCCCGAGTCGGAGGCCAACGCCCTGCGCGGCGAGGTGAAGCAGCGGATCGACCGGATCATCCAGCGGCTCGGCACCGAACCCATCGACCACCTGCGGCGGTTGACGGAGCTCCCCGGTGACCGGTACCGGTTGGTGGTCGGGCGGGGCGTCAAGCCGGTGCTGCACGTCGAGGTCGGGCACACCCCCGACCCGTCGAAGATCGAGGTGCGCTACACCGAAGGGCAGATCACCCTGCGGGTGCCGCCGGAACTGGGGCATCCGGGGGCGGACCTGCACACGGCCGTACGGGACGCGCTCGCCGCCGTCGCCGAGCGGCAGCACATGATCAACCTTGACCGTTCACTGGTTGTTCGGTTCGAGAAGTCGATGCTGGCTCAAGGGCTGTCGGCGCTGCCCCTCTTCCTGGCGGGGGAGAACCTCGTCGCCCGGCTGGGAACGGTGATCACCTCGTCGGGCGCTGCCCGGACGATCGTGCAACTGATCGCCGACCGGGTGATGGGTCGGCGCACCATGGAGCTGGACGACCTGCGCTGGCAGCACGACAGCAGGGACCGGCCCTGGCTGGACGACGACGTCCGGCGCACGATCGGCAACCAGATCGTCGACCTGGCGCACAACGGACGCGACCTGGCCCAGTCGTTCGCCGACCGGCTCGACGGAACACACCCGGGCCCGCGGCCGGGTGGACAACCGGCGGTGTCGCCGGGCCACCGGGCGGTCGCGGAGGCCATCCAGCGGACGTTGGTCGGCCGGCAGCACGGCGGGGGCAGCGTCCGTATCGAGACGCACGACGCGGGCAACAGCGTGACTGAGGTCCGGTACCGGATCGAACGGCCCGGGTGGGCCCGCAGCGTCGAGCTCCGGCTGCACTTCCGGGACGGCGGCGAGGGCGGGGCGGTGACCCCGACGGATGACCGGATCCGGTTCTCCCCCCGCAGCCAGCTCGGCTGGCTGCGGCCGGACCACTACGCGAGCCGGTTCGACTTCGACGTCAACGTGGACGCCGACCCGGCCCGGATCGCCCGGACCCTGGACCGGATCACCGACAACCTGTTGTTCGATCGGGAACACCGGCTGCCGTGGCGGCAGCGGTTCTATCAGGACCTGCTCCCGGCCGCCGGTCGGGGTGCGGCCGCCGTGGGCGTCGGAATGCTCACCGCGGCACCGCTCGGCATGTTGGCGGGTGTCGGGGCGGGCATGATGCTGTTCGAGGGCGGCATCAACCGGTTGAACCAGTTCCGGATGAACGACCTCGAACTCATGCAGGCCCTGGCCGGTACGGACGTCCGCGACGTCAGCCCGCAGGACCTGCGGGACGGGCTGCGCGAGCAGCGCGATCCGGTGCAGGATCTGGAACGCCGGGCCCGCGAGCTGGAACGGCAGTTGGCTGCGGATCCGCGTACCGCCGACGAGGTGGCGGCGATGCGCGACCGGTACGGCGACATCCCCACCCCGGACGACGTCCTGCTGCCCGAGGTGAGTCGGCACGTCGTGGATCTGCCCGACCTGCCGCGGCACGCCAGGATCCATCCGGTCGACGGCGCGGACAACACGTTCCAGGTCTCGTTCCGGGGGGCGGGTAGACGCCCGGAGGTGATCACCTTCGAGATCGGCACCGGACGGGGTGACGCCGTGGTGACCGCGCACCGGGTGAACTCCGACGTCACGCACGAGCTCCGCGTGGACCCGACCCGGTCGCCGGAGGAGATCACCCGCGGGGTACGGGAGTGGCTGAATCACGAGATCGAGCGGGTGGCGCACAGCCCGTCTGGCCTGGCCGGTGTCAAGCCGCGGCTGCTCAGCTTCGGTCGGGATGTCCGCAACCAGGTGTTCTCCGGGTTGGTCAACCTCGGCTTCAAGGCGTTCGTACCCGAGCCGGCGCCCCATCCGGCGCCCGGCCATCCGCAACCGGCCCATCCGCGGCCGAGCACGCCGGCGTCCCGGGTGGGCGAGGCCGCGACCGGGACGGGTGTGATGACCGGCAACTCCGCGGTCGGTGCCGGTGCCCGCGAACTGGCCGGTGTGGCGGCGGACCACGAGCGGGAGTCGGTCAGCATGTCCCGCTCGGAGCTGCTGCGGCGTTACTTCGGCACCGCGCCGGACGATCACCTGGCCGTCTTCCGGTCGGATGCCGACCAGCTGCTGCACCGGACCTGGTGGGCGCACGACCGGATCCAGCATCTGGAGGAGATCGCCCGGTCGCTGCCGCCGGACGAGCGGCCGCCCCTGTTCCGGGACGGTGACGTGACCCGCTCCGGCCCGCCGGCCGTCTGGGGCGACGGAACCCCGCCGCACGGCCACGACGGCACGACCCCGCACGACGATGGCACGCCCTCGCACGACGGTGACGGGACCCGACCGCAGGACCACGACGGCACGACCCCGGACGCGACCCACCGGGAGGAGGCACCCACCACCGACCGGAACGACGCACCCACCACCGACCGGAACGACGCACCCACCACCGATCGGCAGGACGGGCCGGTCGTGGACGGGCGGGACTCCGGGCTGCACGTCCGGCACGAACGGCCCGCTGCCACGGAGCACGGTGCTTCGCCGGAGGCGTCAGCCCGGGACGTCGAGCGGGTACGCCGGTTCGAGGTCGAGTTGGGGCGGCAGTTCTTCGCCGACCCGGCCGCCCGGCAGGCCGCCGACGCGGCCCTGCACCGGCTCGTTGACGCGCTCGCCGCGCTGCACCACCCGGAACACAGCCGGGCCGACGTCGAGGCGATGCTCTTCGGCGAGGACTTCCGCAACGCGGGACAGGTCAGCGCCGAGCACACCACGCTGACCGAGGTGCGGTCGCAGGGCAATCTGCGGATGCTGATGACCGCCTTCTACAACGGCGTGCTGGAGAGCCACCACCCGCTCGACCTCAAGCACACGCTGACCAGGGTGCTGGGCGAGGAGGGCTGGGAATCCCGGCTGCGCGAGGCAGGTCTGGACGTCGAGCGACTGCGCCCGGTCCGGGACCGGCTGCTCGCCACCGACAGACCGGACCTGATGGACACCCGTACGCTGGCCGGTGCCGACGGGCACGGTGGGCTGATCGCGGCCGAGCACGCGGCCAGCCAGCAGGCGAGGACGGAACGGACGCCCGAGGAGCAGCGGGTGTTCCTGCGGGACCGTCGGAGCCTGGTCGAATTCGGCACACCGCTGCACGACGCGGAGTACCGCGCACTGGTCGAGCACGACGCGATCACCATGGTGGGACAGCACGCCGAGGCCGTGCCGGCGGACCGGGTGCCGTACACCGCCGACGGCGAGCCGGACGTGCAGGCGCTGCTGCGGCGGCCCGACGTCCTCGCCGTACACGTGAACTATGCCTCGGACGGACGCGGCGGCCACCTCACCGACGCCTCCGGCGCGCGGGTGGTCCGCGAGGTGTGGCTGGAGGTCCGCGACGGCGAGCGGGTGGTCAACCCCCGGCTGCACGACCTGCCGCCCGGTGCCTTCGGCCCGGAGTTGCCGGTCGGCTGGGTCGACGGCTCGGCGCGCTACGCGATGAATCCCGAACACGCCTGGCACCGCGAGGTGGTCGACGGTTCGGGACTGCCGGTCACCGCCGGTATCTCCGGGACCGCAGCCCGACTGCTGGCCGCGTTCGACTGGCTGGACGTGCCCGACTCCGCCCGGGTCGGGTTCCTGCACGCGCTGCTGGGCTGGATGCTGCCGTCCGGTGACCACTCGCTCTACGAGGTGTTGCGGGGCGCCCAGTTGACCGCCCCCGACCTGCTGCTGGGCGAGCCCGGCCGGGGTTTCACCACCCTCGCCGACATGGTGAACCGGATTCCCGGCCTGGCCGACCATCCCGAGATCGTGCACCGGGCGGTCGAGCTGTCCGGCGCGGAGCCGATCGCCGACCACCACACTCCGGCCGAGGCCTTGGACCGGGCCGCCGAGGTGCGCTCCGACACCGGGGAACTCGACGGCCAGGGGCTGCGCCGGTTGGTCGACAGCCTGCCCACGGTCGAGGGCCTGGACGGTCATCCCACGGTTCGCGGGCTCGCCGAACTGCTGCACCACGACGGGCCGGTGGACAGTCCGGGCGCGGCGCAGCGGCAGGCGCTGCTGCGGCACGCGGCCGAGGCGTTGGGTCGTCCGGCCGAAGGGCTGACCATCGACCGGATCGGCGGTCCGGGCGGCGCCAAGGGCGCGTCCGGCGCACCGGTCTTCTGGATCCGGGACGAGGCCGGCGCCCGGGTCGCCGTGGTCAAGGTCTTCCCGAAGGTCGAGGAGTTCGCCCGGGAACTGTCCGCGCTGCAACGCCTGTCGGCCGAGTCCTTCGACCGGCTCGACGTACCGCGGGCGCTGTCGGTCGGCGTGGCCCGCGCGACGGACGCGACCGCGGGCGTACTGGTCAGCTCGGTCGCCAAGGGCCGACCGCTGGACGACCTCATGGCGGCGGTCCGGGACGCCGGACCGGAGACCCGGGCGGCCGCCGTCGCGGACCTGGGCCGGGCGATGCGGGACACCGGCGCGGCCCTGGCCGAGCTGCACAACCGGCCGGCCGACTCGGGTGGCCCGGTGGCCGACTGGTTCGCCGACCGGCCCGGTGTCACGCGGGCGTTCGACGCGATCCGGGAATGGGCCGGCCACGAGGGCTTCCAACGCCGGTACGGATTCGACGGCGAGCACCTGATCCGGCGGTTCGAGGAACTCGGCGCGGCGATGCGTCGTGACCCCGGCGCCGCCGCCCTGGTGCACGGCGACCCGCATCCGGGCAACTTCTTCCACGACCCGGTCACCGGTCGGGTGACCGTCATCGACCTGGAGGGCATGCACAGCTCGATGGACGCGCACGGGCGTCCGGTCGGCGTCGCCGCGCTGGACGTCGGCGTCTTCGAGCGGGTGATGTCCGCGTTCGCGCACAACTTCGACATCGCGCCGCTGCTGCCGGAGCTGCAACGACAGTTCTTCGACGGTTACCAGGACGCGGGCGGCCGGCCACTGCCGGAGCACGCGTTGACCTGGTCGCGGGCGTCCGGGCTGGCGCTGGCCCTGCACGGCACGCGACGCATGCTCTTCGGCGAGGTGCCGCACGACGCGTCCATCATCCCGGAGAACCTGGCCCGGCGGGCCCACGACCAGTTGGCCGAGATCCGGCGGATGCTCGACGGCACCGATCCGGCCGGCCCGGACGGACGGCCCCGGTCACCCGGATGATCCCGGCCCGCCCGGTGGCCCCGGTCATCCGGTCGATCCGGGAGGACCTGGTGGCCAGGCCGGAGACGGTGCCGGACCGGACCTGCGGCACGCCGCCGAGGCGCTGGCCGCGACCCGCCACCTCCCCGCCCATCCGCGTGCTGTTGGAGCCGCGTACGGCGCCGCGGATCAGTTCGGCGTGATCCGGCGTCGTTGCTCGGGGTCGGCGGTCGCCGGGTCCGCCGGCGCGCTCGCCGCGTACGCGTCCGCGACCCACAGCCACTCGCCGGGGTCGAGCAGGTGGGACGGCTCGTCACCGCCGTAGCTGATCCGGTCGTCGGCGGGCGGCATCGCCACCTCGTCGGGCAACCGGAACAGGAACTCCCGTGGCCGGCCGCACCGGTCGCAGGCCCCCGTGTAGCGGGTGGCCATACCGCCGTCGGGCAGGACCACCACGGCACTGTCCCGGGCGAACCCGGACCCGCCGCACTCGCACGGCCGCAGGTCCATGTAGAGATGCGCTTCCGCGCTGGTTCGACTCAGAGGCGGCACCTCGCGTTCCACCGTACCCGGTGCCGGGTTCGGTAGCCTGGGGTGGACCGGCGACCGCGGGACCGGCGGTCGCGGGTGTCCGAGCCCGCCGTACGCCGGCCAGGAGGGGACGAACTGATGCGCCTCGTCGACGGAGCCGACCCGCCCGACGCGACCGAGAGCGCCCCGGCGCTCCGCGACGAGCGTGTCCAATGGTCGATCGACCTTCCGCCGGCCGACGACGGGCACCTCCTGGTCACGCCGGACGGTCGGGTCGTCGTCTCCACCCGCCGATTCCTGGCCGTGGTGCACCCCTCCGGCCGGCCGGGCTGGCTGGTACGCACGGATCTCGGACTGCTCGGCGAACCGGTTCTGCTGGCCGGTGACAAGGTGCTCCGTGACGAGGACGGCAACCTGGTCACCCGGGACCTCACCACCGGCGCTACCACGGTCAGCATCGCCGTCCCCGGGGTCTCCGGGATGGCCGCCGGTCCGGACGGCGACCTGCTGCACTCCGCCTGGATCCAGGACCGCGGGCCGATGCTGTGCCGATCCGCGCCGGACGGGCCCGTCCGCTGGGCCGTGCCGCTGACCGAACCGTTCGTCACCCTGCTCGCGACGCGGGACCGGGTGCTGGTCGCCGACGGCGGCAGCGTGCGGGCGTACGACCTGGCCGGAACGGCGCTCTGGAGCGCCGACCGGGACGGCTTCCGCGAGCCGGACGCGCCGACGCCGACCGACGGTCGGGTGCACGGTCCGCTGCGGGCACTGCCCGACGGCCGGATCCTGGTCGAGTTCGCCGAGCCGGACGGGCACGGCTTCTATCTGCTCGACCCGGCGGCCGCCACGGTGGACCGGTTGGCGGCACCGGTCGGCCTGCGCAGCCCGGTGGCCGTGCTGCCGGGCGACGGGCCGGGGCGGCTGGTCGCCGCCGGACCGGGCGGGCGGGCCGCGTCGGGCGGCGTCGGCGGCGCGATGCACCTGACCGACGACACGGGCCGGCTGGTCTGGTCACATCCCCTGCCGACCCCGCCGCAGGCACTGCTCGCCCCGGCCCCGGACCGGGCGCTGGTGGTGTGCGGCCCGACGCTCGACCGGTGGAACGACTACCACCGGTGGTACGACCTGTCCGACGAGTGCCTGGTCCGCTGCGTCGGTGTGGCCGGCGAGCAGGTGTGGACCTGGCGTGCCCCGGTTCCGCTGACCTATCGCCCGGCGGTCGGCCCGGACGGCACCGTATTCGTGGCCGGCCCCGGTCGGCTGTGGGCGCTGACACAGTGAGCGGACGCGACGCGGTGCGGCCCGGCCCGCTCGCCCGGTGGCGGAATCGGCGGGCCGTGCGCCGGGTCAACGCGATCGACGATCGTTTCCTGGCCGCCGAGCCGCTCTGGCGGGAGGGCAGGTTCGCCGAGTACGCCGAGGTGCTCGCCGGACTGGCCAGGGACTACGCCGGCGAGCGGCGGGTCATCGGCGCGCTGGACTCGGTCTTCGCGGCCCGGATCCGCCGGTGTGAGGCGCTGGTCCGGGCCGGCCGACCCGGTCTCGCCGAGACCGAGGCACGGACGATCGTCGCGGACCTGGTCGACCTCGAGGGACCGGACGGTCCGCTGCGGCGGCGGCTGCGCGCCCGGATGGACGCCGCCTACCAGGGCGAGGAACTGCCGTACGACTGATCCGGCCGGCCGCCGGTGGGACGAGGCCACCGCGGGGCACGCGTCCCTCCGTCGCGGGGCGTACAGCGCCGGGACCGGGTTGGCTACGATCTGCCCATGCCGCAGCAGCACGTCCTGACGCCGGAGCAGATCTCGGAGCTGGCCACCCGGCTGGCGGGGCTGCGGTTGTCCTGGTCGCTCGCGGAGTTGGGCCGGCTGACCGACGAGCTCGGCTGGACCGTCGAGGCGCCGCCCCGGCACGAGGGGGACGCCGCGATCGCGCGGACCGGGCTCGCGGTGTTCGACGGGCTGGCCTCCGTCGCACTGTTCGGCGACGGCGAGGGAGAGATCGTCGTCAAGGTCAGCGACCCGGCGGACAAGGGGACGGTGACCGCGACCGAAGTGAACCGGGACGCGTTCGCGACCGCGGTCCGGGCGGTCACCGACGTCGTCGGCGAGGCGGTGGACCGTCGACCGGGCGAGGATCCCGAGGTGCGCTGGCCCGCGACGAGCGGAACGCTGCGGGTGACCCAGGGCCTGTACTTCGTCGAGCTCGCGCTGGTCTCCGAGAAGTACCTCCGCCGCCGGGACGAGGCGTTGGAGCTGTCCTTCGAAGACGAGGACGACGAGGCGGCGGGTGACGCCTGGTGAACCGAGTTCCCGAGGCCAGGACGATCGCCGAGGCGTACGCCTTTCTGGAGTTGACCCTGCCGGCCGGGGAGAGCTGGCTCGACCACGACCGGTACACCACCCTGCACAGCGAGGACGAGCACTACGTCCTGCGCTTCGACGGGCCGTACGAGGGACGCCGGATCAGCCGGGAGGTACGAATCCCGCACGTCACGCACCGGGCCGCCGAGGAGGCCGGGCAGAGGTTCGGCCCCGGCCGGTCCACCCTGGTGGACGCCGGCCAGTGGTACGCCCTCGAGGCGGCGTACGCGGGGATGGCGCAGGCCGGGCTGGACCAGGCTGACGGCGGGATCGACGAGCAGACGTACCGGGCGGTCGTCGACGCCTGGGCGGCGGCGGCCGCGGCGGCCGGTGAGGTGGCGAAGTTCCTGCCCGCGGAGGGCGACGAGGTGCCGTCCGGGGCGTTCTGGACCGAACACGGCCGGCGGGTCCGCTCGCTGCGCCGGGACGCCTTCCGGCGCGACCGGTTGGCCGACGTGCGCCGCTTCTACGAGCGCCGTGCCGACGAGCTGCGGTCCGCCGAATCGCGGGGCGCTCTGCGGTCCGCCGAGTCGCGGGGCGTCGAGGCGGGAGCCGACCGGACAACGGCGACCGGGTCCGTCGCCCGGGTACCGGCGCCGCGGACCCCGCCCGAGGCGGAACGCCTCCCGTCCGCGGACTCCGGAGCGGACGAGCCGTTGCCCGCGCGGACGTACGCCGAGGCGCACGTCTACATGGACCTGCATCCGTGCGACTGCGGATCCGGACTGTTCGACCGGAGCCGGATGCGGGTGCTGGCCGACGACGAGGACGGTGCGGTGCTGCGGTACGCCGGCCCGTGCGAGGGCTGCGGGGCGCCGCGCGAGTTCACCTTCCGGCTGCCGCCCCGCCCGGGGCTGCCGCCCGGCTCGCCGTACCTGTTCAGCTTCCCCGACGACGGACCGTCCCGGCTGCTGGACCCGGGCGACTGGGCCGCCGTCAGCGTCGGCTACGCCTGGCTGCCGGACGCCGTCGCGGACGGCGCGCTGCAGCCCGACGAGGCCGCGCTGCTCGACGACGACGAACTGCTTCGGCTGCTGACCGGCGCGGCGGGGGCGCTGGACGAGGTGCTCAAGTTCTTCCCGCCGGGCGTCGAGGCGTTGCCGGCGGACGCCTGCTGGACGCCGACCGGCCGCGAGTTCCACCGGCACGACCCGGACTGGTTCCGCCGTGATCGGGTGACCCGGCTGCGGGAGCAACGGTACGAGCGGCTGGCCGAGTTCCCCACGCGCTATGGTCGCTGACGTGACCGCGCCGCTGGCCCGTACCAACGAAGAGGCACACCTGTTCCTGGAGCTGCATCCGTGCCCGTGCGGCGAACCGGACTTCGAGCCGACCAGTTCGCTGAGCCAGGTCGGCGACGACTGGATCTGCCGGTACTCCGGCGAGTGCGCGGCGTGCGGCCGACCCCGGGCGTACGAGTTCCGTCAACCGGCGGAGATCACGATCCCCGACGAGACGGTCTGGGCCGACGGCGACCGGCCGTCCGAGTTGCTCGACGCGGGGGAGTGGCTCTGGGTGGCGGACACCTACGCCAGCCGGTCCACGGACCACTTCAACCTCTCCGCGTCGGCCCGCCGGCAACTGCGTACCGATCTGCTGGCCGCCCGGGCGGCCGTGCTGGAGGTGCTCAAGTTCCTTCCGGGAGACGCCGGCGAGGTGCCGGACACGGCCTTCTGGTCCGAGCGGGGGCGCGCGGTCCGGGACGCCGAGCCGGGCCGGTTCGGTCGGGTGCGGTTGGAGGCGGCGCGCGCCGCGTACGACCGGATGCTGGCCGAGTTGGCGGATTCCGAGGAGGGTGATGCCTGGTGACCCGGCCGATGACCTGGGACGAGTTCGCTGCCGTGCTGGCCGACGTGCTGAGTCGGCTGCCCACTGGCACGCTGCTGAAGTTGCACGAGGTGCGGCAACCGGTCGGCGGCGACTACGCGCAGATCTGGCAGAACCCGGGCCGGCTGTACGTGGAACTCGCGGGCAACATCGGCCGCGTACCCGACCGGCGGCTCTCCGGGCAGCAGCAGGAGCGGTTGCGGGCGGCGGGCTGGCTGCCGCTCGACGACGACCCGGACCAGTTCTGGCGGATGGAACTTGACTGGCCCGCGACGACCGCCCAGTACCGGGGGCTGGCGGAGCACATCGTGGCGGGATTCCGGGACGTCCTCCGGCTGGGCTCGCCGAACTACCTGGCGTACCAGGCCACCGTCGGCACGCAGGGCGGGTCCCGGCCGCTGCCGCTGCCGGAGCTCGGCCTGGAGATGATCCGCATCGAGTACTTCGCCCGGCTCGGTCTGACGGACGTCCCGGAGCGGCCCAAGGGCCTGCTGCGGCGGAGCCGGATCGGATCGTCGAACGTGGACGAGGCGCTGCACACCGACGGTGTCTGGCGCCCGACGGACACGCTGGAATGGGCGGACATCGGCGAGATCGACGACGAGCTGCGGCCGCTGGACATCGAGGCGGCCGAGCAGGTCGTCCGGTGGTGGCGCACGCTCGCCGCCCGGGCGGCGGAGGAGGAGAAGCTGCCCCCCGGCACCCCACGGATGCGCCTGGCGGCGGCGGTCGACGGGGTGCGGGACGCGACCGGTACGGCGGTGCTGCCGACGGCGCGGCTGCACGAGGCGGAACGACCGGCGGTGGTCGCGTACCTGCGTGAGGCGCCGTTGGTGGCGGTCGCCTGGGGGTACGACGAGGACCCGTTCGACCCGGACCGGGTGCAGGTGGTGCCGTTGAACATGCGCACGGACGGCGAATGGGTGTGGTCCGAGTCGCTGGCCTACTTCGCCGACCGGTACGGCGTACCGCCCGAACCGGACTTCCTGCGGCACATGGCCCAGCGGCAGTACCGACTGTCCGAGGTGGACCAGGAGCGACTGGACCGGGCCGTCGCGCTGATTCGACGGGGCTGACCGGGACTCGTCCCGGTCAGCGGTCGCGGCGTGCTTTGACGCTCCACAGGATGCCCTGGACCGTCCAGAAGACCCCGAGCACGAAGCCGAACAGCCCGAGCGCGAGGAGGCAGAGGCTCAGGAAGCCCACCAGTTTCACGCCCGGGAAGTCGTGGCCGACCAGGAAGCCGATACCCACGCAGGTGAGGATCACGAGCCCCGCACCGAGGGCGGCGAACACCAGCCCGTCCTTCAGCTTGTCGCTGGCCCGCTTGGCGGGTGTCCGCTGATCGCCCATCGGCCGGGGCGCCGGCTGGGCCGGTCCGGCCTCGGACGGCTGCGCGGCCGCCGGGGCCGGCCTGGGCTCGAGCGGCCGCGCCGTCACGGAACGGTCGGCGTCGGCGGGCTGGGACGGCTCGGTCATCCCCGGATCCTAAACGAATTGATGGAGTGTCGGCAGGTCGTGCACGAGTGTCGACAGGGCGTTCAGTTCGCGGGTGCGGGCGGTGGGGGTGCTGCCGAACAGTTCGGTCTCGGCGTGCCTGCGGGCCCACGCGTTGGCGAAGACCAGGGCGCGCAGCGGTGCGGGGGCGGTGGTGAGTCGGTGCGCCCGGGCCGTGGCCTCGGGGTCGTCCGTCTCGGCGTCCGCGGGGCGGGCCGTCCTCGCGTGGGCGCCCGCGGGGGTTCGCCACAGGTCGGAATCGTCGTCGACGAGAGTGTCGGCGGGCGCCGTACCGCGGGCGGTCAGGAGGGCCGCGGTGAGTAGTTCCGGATCGGCGCAACCCGTGGCGGTGAGCAGCCATACGGTGTGTCGGGCGATCTGCCAGGCGACGATCAGGTCGGGCCAGGTATCGGTGGCCAGCAGGTGGCCGTAGCGGGCGGTGACCTCGCGCATGACCGGTTCGAGCGCGGCGCACAGCGGCGCCGGCAGCACCATGGCGAGGTCGGCGGCGAGACCGTCCGCGATGGCCGGCCGTCCGCTCGGCCGCCACCCGGGCGGCAGCGGTGTGGCCCAGAGACGGGAAACGTGCAGCCACCGCAGGTCGACGGTCCGGACCTCGCGGGTGATCCGGTCGACCAGCCAGCCCGGCTCCTTGTACGGTTGGCGGTACCCGGTGTCGCCGGGGTAGTTCACCGGCGGTCCCACCGCCTGGATCTCCTCGGGCGGAACGTCCCAGCGTACGAGGTACACCAGTCCCCGGGCCTCCGCGACGTACTCCGGACGGTTCACGCCCAGGCTGGGCACCTCCATGTAATAGGCGTCGAACCGCTCGGATGGACGAGCCCTGACGAGGTCGACGGCTTCGCGTGGGCTGCCGACCGGCGGCGGCATCGAGGCAAGCGGCTGGCCCGGCGCCCGATTGCTGGGCGGCACGGGCTGCTCCAGCGAGGCGATCTCCGTGAGATCGAAGGGACGCGCCTGGGCGACGTGCGAGTACGGCGAACGCCGCGACAGCGCAGCCGCGACGTCCCGCACCACGACGGCTGCGGCACGCAGCACCGGCGGAAGGGTGCGAAGCTGATGCACGTATGCGGTCCGACGCCACGGCGGATGTCCGCTCGTCCGGGAGAGCGGTCGCGTCATCGCCAGGGTCATGGCGGCGGGCCACGTGAGCGGGCGGACGCTCTCCAGCAGGTTCCGATTGCCGGCCAGATCGCTGTCGTACCATGGGAGCGCGATCGCGGCCGCGAGCACCTCCAGGTCCGTCACACCCTGCTTGGCGAGGACCGCGGCGGTCTCGGCGCCGATCGTCACGCGGTCGGTCCGGTCAACCCGATCGAACTCTTCCGCCCCCACGGATTGCCTCGCCGGCGCGATCAGGCCCATCACGAGAGCGTCGAGGTGTTCCCGTTCCCCACGGGGGAGGTGCTTGACGACTTTGCGGCGCACGTCGTTCCACGACCGCACCAGCGCCGCGTCGGGCGCGGCAAGGTCCATCAAGACGGCCTTGTGTCGGCGAGGACGAGCCGGCCGCCGCTGACCGGAAGTTCGTACCGGGGCCGGATCTCCAGGGTCCCGGCCACGTCGTAGTCGACCTGGTCGGTCAGGTAGAGCATGTCGAAGCCACGGTCGAGCAGCGCGTCACCGTCCACGGTCACCACGTCGAGTTCCACCTCGGCGGCGAAGCGGAGCAGGTCCGGCACACGGTGGACGTGCAGGAAGGCCGCCTGGAGATCCGGTGCGAGCGCGGAGCACGCCACCTGGAAGGCACGCCCCACCGTCGTTCCGTCTATCCGCGTCCCGTCCTCGCCGGTGGCTCCGGCCGCGGTCTCGCGGGTGGCTTCGGCGCGTTGGTCGAAGTAGTCACGCAGGTCGAAGGCGAGCAGAAGGACGGTGTAGAAGTCCAGGTCGAGGACGTGGACTTCGCACCGCATCCCACCCCATTCGTTAACATTGAACCGGCCCGGGTTGGTCGGGTCGGCCAGCGGGACGATCCCCATCCGGATCAGGGTGTTCGGCAACCACATGTAGTGCAGGTTGAACGGCGTCTTCGGCAGGAAGAACGCCGCGCCGACTGGGCGCCTCAGGCTTCCCAGCGGAAGGCTCTCCGTGGGATGCTCCGACGGAGGGACCCACGGGGGAGTGCGGCCGTCTTCGGGGCCGACCGGCCGGGGCGTGCGGCCGGTGACGAGTGTGTCGAGTGCCTCGTCGAACGTGTTCCCGAGGAACCACTCGCCGACCGGATCGATCGATATCACCTTGCCCTGGTCGGTGATGGCGAGGACGGCCTCGTCCATGCCCTCGACGCCGAGCGGGTAGAGGGTACTGCCCATGGCGCGACCCACGTCGATGAGCGTCTCGACGTTCCGCACGGCCAGGGACGGGTCGATGGCGAACGGCCGGGGGTTGAGGTCCACCCCGGCGCCGTCGCGGGCGATCACCAGCCCGCCGAACTCGGCCAGCACCGGGTCGGCGAGGTAGGCCGAGGTCAACTGACCGTCGTACCGCCCCCGGCCGGCGGCGACCGCGCGGTGCATGGCCGTGACCGCGTCGGGGGACAGATGCCGGCCCGGGGTCCATCCGGCGTCGCGCAGCGCCGCCTCCACCTCCGGGTTGAAACGGTCGGCCATCACACGTCCTCCGTCGGCGATCGCAGGGCGAAGCCCAGGCGATCCAGCAGCGCCTGGCAGGAGACGCACGGCGGTACGGTCTGCCCGCCCCACGGGTCGCCGGGCTCGCGAATCCGGTACGTCACCAGGTCCGCGCCGCGCAGCAACCGGTCACGCGCCTCGTCGAGCGACAGCCCCTCCTCGCCGGCCGCAGTCCGGCGGGCGTCCTCGACGTGCAGCACGTCGGAGAGGACGGCCACCTCGGAGCACCGGTCGTTGCCGCGTTCCCGGTACTCGACCGGCAGTCCGTCGAGGATGTCGCGCACCAGTGGGTGCAGGTTGGGGACACCCTCGCCCTTCATGCTGCGCCCGGTGCGCAGCCGCCCGTCGGGAAAGCTCAGGTGGGTGACGTTCTCCGGAAACTGCGCGCGCACTCGATCGCGCCGGGCCCGCTCGACGGGATCCCAGGTGAGCGGCGCGAGGGGCGTGTGGTCGCGGAACGCACGGTACTGCTCGACCACGCTCGGCACGGGAATCGAGGGCCAGTGGGTCACCTCGCCGTTGCGCCGGTCGACGACGATCCGACCCGACCCGACGTCCTCGGGCCGGCCCAACGGACGCGTGCGCCAGAAGACATAACCCAGGTCGAACTCGTGCACCCCGAACGTGGGTAGCGCTCCGACGGACCCGTCCTGGCCGACCCAGGGGGCCGCGATCAGTTGGGACTCCCACAGATCGACCACGCGCACGCCTCCCCCGCCTCGTGCCCGCCAGGATATACGGTGCGACACGACGACCACGGTTCCCGTCGGGTACGCGCGCCGTGGCCGCCGGGCGACGTTCGTGCCCGACCACCGGGCGCTGCTAGATTGGCGGACGCTCGACGGTTCACGGGAGGCGCGAGGATGGCTCTACCGGTCGTGCGCAGCCGCGACGAGGCGCACCTCTACATGGACCTGCATCCGTGCGACCGTTGCGGCGGTGTGGACATCACCTGGGACAGCGCGCTGACCGACGACGAGGACGCGCCCGCGCGGCGCTACCACGGCGTGTGCCAGAGCTGCCGCGCGCCGCGCGAGTTCGTCTTCCGGCTGCCGGAGCGCCCGGCCCTGCCGGGTCCGGACGATGTGTTCTTCTTCGGCGGTCCCGAGCCGTCGCAGCTGCTCGATGCCGGCGAATGGTCCCTGGTCGCGACCATGGGAATCCGTGACGGCTCGGCTCCGCCGAGCGGGAGTCCCGAGAGGGAGACCGAGCGGAAGCAGGCGTTCGCCCTGGGCGTCGCGGCGTTCGCCGAGATGCTCAAGTTCCTGCCGGAAGGCACCGACGAGGTGCCGGACTCGGCGTTCTGGACGCCGCACGGCCGGGCCGAGCGGGAACGCTACCCGGCCCAGTTCACCCGGGAACGCCTGGAAGCACGGCTCGAGGGCTTCCGGATGGAGATGAAGCTCCGCTACGAGTAGTGGCGCGGCGGCGGCCTGCCTGCCGGCCGGATCGCAGCGCCGACCACTGCCGGCCCTCGCGCCGCTGAACGAGAAGGGATCCGACGGGCTATGCGACGCATCTGGCGCGCCACGTTGGCCGTGTCCGTGGCCGTGGCGTCGGCCGGCGCCTTCCCGGCCCCGCCGGCCCCGCCGGCCGTCGCCGCGCCGAAGGACAACTGCGCCGAGCCGGGCCAGGTCATCACCCAGGTGCCCTGGCCGCAGCAGATGTTCGGGCCGGAGCGGATCTGGCCGTTCGCGCAGGGTCGCGGGATCACCGTCGCGGTGCTCGACTCCGGAGTCGACGGCAACCATCCGCAGCTGCGCGGACATGTCAGCGCCGGGTTCGACGCCACCGGCAACGGCGGCCCGGCGAACACCGACTGCACCGGCACCGGCACCCGGGTCGCCGGCGTCATCGCGGCCCAGGCGACCGGTTCCGGCGGGTTCAGCGGCCTCGCGCCCGGTGTGACCATCCTGCCGGTCCGGGTGACCGACAAGCAGACCTTCGGCCCGTCGACCGCCGAGCCGGCCGTCCTGGCCCGGGGGATCGACGCGGCGGTGGCCCGGGGAGCCAAGGTGGTCGCGATCTCCACGGTCAGCTACTCCGGCAGCCCCGCCCTGCAGGAATCGGTCGCCAAGGCCCAGGCCAAGGGCGTGATCCTGGTGGCCGCGGTGGGCGACCTCGGCGACGCCAACGGCGGCAACCCGCAGCCCTACCCGGCCGGCTACGACGGGGTGATCGGGGTGGGCGCCATCGGCCCGGACAGCGCCCGGTGGCAGAACTCCCAGCACGGCGACTACGTCGACCTGGTGGCGCCGGGCGCCGACGTACTGTCCCTGCAGCGCGGCCGGGGAATGGCCGCCGGCGTCAACGGCACCGGCGTTGCCTGCGGCTTCGTCGCCGCGACGGTGGCACTGACCAGGGCCAAGCGCGGTGACCTGGACGCCCGGGAACTCATCCGGCTGCTCTTCGCGACCGCCACTCCGGCGGCCGGCGGCGACGATTACGGTCACGGCATCGTGAACCCGTACGCGGCGCTGAACGACCAGTTGTCGGACCAGAAACCGGTCGCGATGCGGCCGATGACCCGGCCGGCCGACCCCGGGGCCGGGGTCTGGGCGCGGAGCCGGCAGCTCGCGCTGATCGGCACCACCGGCGTGCTGGCCGTCGGGTTCGTCCTGGTCTTCGTGGCGATCGCGCTGCCCCGCGGCCGGCGCCGGTTCTGGCGCTCGACCATCGCCCGCCCGGTTCCGACCCGGAGCGACCCGACCGAGCCCGGACCGCCGCTGCAGCTCTTCGACGAGTCCAGGCCCACCGCCTGAGCCGCCGCCGTCGTCCGGCGGGCCGCTGGACCGTCGACCGTCGACCGGCGGGTCGCCGCCCGGCGCGGCCCGCGTCGGGTCAGCCGCCCGCGCGGGCGTCGGTGACGGGGGCCGGCTTGATCGCCTCGGCCGGGTCCAGCGTCGGACCGCTGGGGATCCGGCTGACCAGGCCGACCGGTACGTCGGTGGCCTGGTCCGGCGCGTAGCCGAGCAGCGGCAGCACGGCCGCGCTGGGCACGGGGTACTTGATGCCGAGGTCGGTGACGACGTAGTACGGACCCGACTCGGCGGTCGGCGAGCCCATGCCGCGGACCACGGCGACCCGTCCGGCCGGCACCAGCACCCGGTCGGCGAGCGACACCCCGGTCGACGTCGAGGAGGGGGTACGTGGCGCGGTGTCGAGGCCGGAGACCGTCCCGCCGACCATCACGACGGGGTTGTCCTTGGCGTTGGAGGTGACCGCGCAGACCGGGGCGTCGGGCGCCGGGTTGACCAGCTTCGGCGGTGAGGTCGGGGGCTGGGCGTTCCCGGTGGGTGACCGCAGCCGGCCCGACCGCGGTGCCGAGGTCACCTCGCCGACGGTCACCTCCACCGGCCGTACCTGCTTGTCGATGCTGAGGATGGCCTGTTGCAACGGGGTGATCGGGGCCAGTCCGTCGGCGAAGACCAGGTACGACTGCGGTCCGGAACCGGTCTGCGCCACCAGCACGTCGCCGATCTGCCGGCCGGGCACCGAACCGGACGGCTCGCCACGCTTGTCGACCTGCACGTTCTCGATGTCCGAGCCGGCCGGCATGGCGTCCAGCCAGGCGGTGCCGACCCGGACCGGGGTGACCGCGCCGAACAGCGCCGGCACGATGTGCTTCGCGTCGTGCACCCGGTACCGCTGACCGTGCCAGACCAGGTACGTCAGCCCGCCCCTGCCGTCGGTGACCAGCAGCCCATCGTCGCCCATCCGGACGGCACCGGTGGGTGCCGACGACACGGCGAGCCCGATGACGTTGCTCGGCTGCCCCCCGGCGTCGGTGCCCGGTACGGCACACACCGACCACGGCATGCCGGCCAACTTCTTGACGCCGGGCAGCGAGGTGGGCGCGCCGGGGATGCCGATCGTGGTGTCGCGCGGCACCCCGTCGAGCGAGTTGGCCGAGACCGGGAACACCGCCGGGTTGGGCCGGCCGCTGGCCAGCATCGCGGAGGCGAAGTTCAGCGTCGGGTGCAGCACGCCACCGACGTAGACGTAGGTCGCCCCGGTTTCCTTCTCGACGACGACGGCGCCCTCGTTCTTCCACTTGGCGCTGCCGATCTTCGTGAGCAGCCCGTAGATGCCGAAGCCCGCCGCGACCAGGACGGCGACCATCAGGCCGCCGAAGACCGCGCCGACACCGCGCCGCAGCGGCGACTGCGCCGGGTCGGTCTCGCGCATCACGAACGCCGAGATCACCCGCTGGGTCATGAACTGGTACGACTGGAGTTGGTCGCGCCGTGTCGCCATGGAATCCTTCTCTCCTTCCGGTCCACGCCACGTGGCGGGAAGGCGCTGGACAGAAGCGGTACGGGGGCTAGCCGCCGATGGACGCGAACATGCCCTGGATCGTGCCGAACAGGCCGGTGACCGCGCAGGCGAGCGGAATCAGCGCGATGATCGCGAGGACGTCGAGGATGTCCGCGGCCCGGCCCAGGTACGGCGACGGGTTGCGCTTGCTGTAGAGCAGCCCGGCGGCCAGCACGGCGGCCGCCGCCAGGATCAGCAGCGCGAGCACCAGCAGTCGACCGCCGGTACCCGAGGACAGCGCGTAGCCGAGCGCCAGCAGACCCAGCCCGGCGATGCCGGCGGCCAGCATGGGAACCCGTTGGTGCGGGCCGCCGAACAGCCGGGCGCGCAGCAGCAGCGCGGCCGAGCCGGCCAGCGCCAGCAGGCCACCCGCGAACTGGCGGTCGACGATGACCAGCACCACCATGGCGACCGTGCTGCTGATCGCGGCGGCCAGCAGCATCCCGGTGAGCAACTCGGTGGCCCGGGCCACGGCGGCGAACACGTCGGAGCGTTTGGGCACCGGCCGGTCGGCCAGGATCTCCTCCGGCCGGTTCGGCAGCTCCGGCACCGGCAGCCGGCCGATCCAGCTGGCGATCAGCGGGTAGCCGGGCAGCAGCCCGATGACCACGGTCAGGCTGACCGCCGCGGCGCCGGCCGGTGCCGTACCGCCGAGCGAGAGCAGCGCGGCCAGCAGACCGGTGAGCGACAGGGCGATGCCGGCCATGAACAGTCGCTGCACCGCGGCGACGCCGGTGTACCCGACGATGCTGAACAGCAGCAGCGCCGCCGAGCCGAGCAGCAGGTTGGACGCGCCGAGCTGGGTGACGTCGAGGGCCAGTCCGCTGGGCGCGGCCACCAGGGCGCCGCCGACGAAGGCGTACGGCAGGCCGGCGGCCGCCACCCCGGCTCCCGCGCCGGCGTCGGAGAAGGCGCGGGACAGCAGGATGCCGAGGATCGCCAGCACCGCGGCGACACCGAGGGCCACCCCGGCGGGCAGCGGCCACGGCGGACCGGACAGCAGCAACGCGACCAGGCCGAGGCCGAAGACCAGGCTGGCGACGGCGATCCCGCAGCGGCGGGTCGCCGCGTTGCCCCAGGACCGGCCGGCCCGCCGGGCGCCGCCCGCGATCACCTCGACCACGTCGTCGTACGCCAGTTCCGGCCAGTCCTCCCGGCGCGGCGCGAGGTGCAGCAGCTCACCGTCGCGGATGCCCTGCACGGAGAGGTTGCGGTTCGGCTCCAGCACGGCGCCGGTGGCGCGCCGCAACACCCAGCCACCGTGTCGCTCGTCGGTGCCGCCCAGGTCGTCGCCCGCGTGCCGGAGCAGGTGCGGCAGCAACTCCGCGACGAGCAGATTGTCGGGCAACGCGACGTCCATGCGGCGTTTCGGGGCCGCGACCGTAACTCTGGCCAGAGAGAGGCCACCCGGGGCCGTCACGCTGGTCACCTCCCCGTACCCTGCGTTCGTCAGCCGCCGTTTTCCGGCGCTCAACCTAGCACGGCGGCACCGGCCGGCTCGGCCGCGTGCCCGGCCCGCCAGGTGGTCTATAGGATTGGCCCGCTCGTTCCGCGGCGCAGGGGGAGGGTCCAGCGGATGACATCGGTGATCGTCAAGCGGCCACCACGCCGTCCGGCGCCGCCCCTACCGTCCGGCGAGGTGGTGCTGGACCCGCCGCCCGAGGTGCCCAACGCCGCCGGCAAGGCGTGGACCCGGATGCTGATGATCCTGCCGATGGGCGCGGGCGCGGCGGCGATGGGCCTGATGATGGGTGCCCAGCGCGGCGGCCCACTGACCTATGTGGCCGGTGGCATGTACGGCGTGTCGATCCTGGGCATGATCGCGATGATGGCGGTCAACCAGAGCGGGCCGGGCAAGAAGGAGATGATCGAGGCACGCCGGCAGTACATGCGGCGGCTGTCCCAGCTGCGCGCCCAGATCCGGACCACCATCCGGGAGCAGCAGGAGGCGATCCACTACCGGCACCCGGACCCGGACGCGCTGTGGTCGGCGGTCAGCACGGGCGGCCGGTTGTGGGAACGCCGCCGGTCCGACGCGGACTTCAGCGTGGTCCGGATCGGGCTCGGCGCCCAGGAGGTCGCCACGCCCCTGATCCCGCCGCAGACCCGGCCGGTCGACGAACTCGAACCGCTCTGCGCGATGGCGCTGCGCAAGTTCGTCGCCACCTACTCGGTCGTCCCGGACCTGCCGGTGGCCATCGCGCTGCGCGACTTCTCGTACGTCTACCTGCGCGGCCCGGGCGACGCGGCGCGGGACCTGGTCCGCGCCCTGCTGGCCCAGTCGGCCACCTTCCACGCGCCGGACGACCTGCTGATCGGGCTGTGCGTGTCGGACGAGCGCCGGCCGGACTGGGAGTGGGCGAAGTGGCTGCCGCACGCGCAGCACCCCGACAAGGTCGACGCGGTCGGACCGATCCGGCTGTTCGCCGGGGCGGTCACCTCGCTGGAGGCGATGCTCGACGACGTGCTGGCCAACCGGCCCCGGTTCGACCCCGGCGCGGCCCAGTCGGTACCCGGTGCGCACGTGGTGGTCGTCATCGACGGTGGCTCCACCACCGGGTCCGACCACCTGATGACCGAGGGCGGCGTGGCCGGGGTGACCATCCTCGACCTGTCCAACCAACCGCCGCGCCTGCTGGACGAGATGTCGGTGGTGCTGGACGTCGCCGAGGACGGCGAGATCACCGGTACGACGATGGACGGTTCGACCCAGGTGGGCCGGGCCGACCGGTTGGACGCCGCGCAGGCCGAGGTGCTCGGCCGCGAGCTGTCCCCGCTGCGGATGTCCGCCACCTCGTACGCCGACCAGCAGGGCGGCACCACCGTCGACCTGGGCCTGGCCGAGCTGCTCGAACTCGGCTCGCCGCAGGATTTCGACCTCTCCACCACCTGGGCCAGTCGACCCAACCGGGACCGGCTCCGGGTGCCCATCGGCGTCGGACCGGACGGCCGCCCGATCGAACTGGACTTCAAGGAGTCGGCCCAGGACGGCATGGGCCCGCACGGTCTGCTGGTCGGCGCGACCGGTTCCGGCAAGTCGGAGCTGCTGCGCACGCTGGTGCTGGCGTTGGCCGTCACGCACAGCTCGGAGATCCTGAACTTCGTCCTGGTCGACTTCAAGGGCGGTGCCACCTTCACCGCGCTGGACCGGTTGCCGCACACCAGCGCGGTCATCACCAACCTGGCCGACGAACTGTCCCTGGTCGACCGGATGCTCGGCGCCATCGGCGGTGAGCTGGTCCGCCGCCAGGAGCTGCTGCGCAAGGCGGGGAACTACGCGTCACAGCGCGACTACGAACGGGCCCGGGCCGCCGGGGTGCCACTGGCGCCGCTGCCCAGCCTGATGATCATCGTCGACGAGTTCAGCGAGCTGCTCACCGCCCGCCCCGACTTCATCGACATGTTCGTGCAGATCGGCCGGCTGGGCCGGTCGCTCGGCATCCACCTGCTGCTCGCCTCGCAGAAGCTGGAGGAGGGCCGGCTGCGTGGCCTGGAGGCGCACCTGTCCTACCGGGTCGGGCTGCGGACCTTCTCCTCGATGGACAGTCGGGCGGTGCTGGGCGTCCCGGACGCGTACGAGCTGCCCCGGGCGCCGGGTCACGGCTACCTGCGTACCGGGACCGAGGGGTTGATCCGGTTCCGCGCCGCGTACGTCTCCGGGATCGTCCGGCAGGACGGGTTCCAGGCGCTGGTGGGCGGCCGTCCGGTGGATCCGGTCCGCGACTTCACCACCTACTACGTGGCGCCGCCCCAGGAGCGGGAGGAAGGCGAGAGCGAGGTCGACCCGGAGGACGAGGAGAACGCGGTCGGCGAGACCCTGCTGGACGTGCTGGTGGCCCGGATGGAGGGCCAGGGGCCCGCGGCCCACCAGGTCTGGCTGCCGCCGTTGGACGACCCGCCCACGCTGACCCAGCTGCTCGGGCCGGTCGGTCCGTCGCCGGACCGTGGCCTCACCGTGAGCGACCCGGACCCGGACCGTGCCCTGCACGGCCTGGTCGGCATCGTCGACAAGCCGTTCGAGCAGCTGCGCGAGCCGATGTGGATCGACCTGAGCGGCAGCGGCGGCAACGTCATGCTGGTCGGTGGCGCGCAGAGCGGCAAGAGCAACTTCCTGCGTACGTTGATCGGCAGCCTGGTGTTGCGGCACACCCCGCGCGAGGTGCAGTTCTACGGCCTCGACTTCGGCGGCGGTGGCCTGTCCGTGATGTCCGGCCTGCCGCACGTCGGCGGGATGGCCAGCCGGCGGGACACCGACAAGGTCCGGCGGACCATCGCCGAGGTGCACGGCCTGCTGCGCAGCCGGGAGGCGTTCTTCGACACCAACGGGGTGGAGGGGATCACCGCCTACCGCCGGGCCAAGCAGCAGGGCCGGTTCACCGACGACCCGTTCGGCGACGTGTTCCTGGTGATCGACGGCTGGTCCACCGTCCGGGCCGAGTTCGAGGACCTGGAGCCGCTGGTCAACGAGATCGGCAACCGCGGTCTCGGCTACGGCATCCACCTGCTCGCCGCGACGAACCGCTGGATGGACGTCCGCCCGGCGGCCCGGGACATGTTCGGCACCAAGATCGAGCTGCGGCTGGGCGACACCGCCGACTCGGTGATCAACCGCCGGGCGGCGGTGAACGTGCCGGAGAAGACGCCGGGTCGCGGCCTCACCCCGGACGGCTTCCACTTCCTCGCCGGCCTGCCCCGGCTGGACGACGCGCAGCGGGTCGACGACCTGGGCGAGGCGGTCGCCGAGTTCGTCACGTACGCCCGCTCGTACTGGTCCGGTCCGCCGGCCCCGGCGGTCCGCCTGCTGCCGAACGAGCTGCCGTACGAGCTGCTCCCGGCGGCCCAGGGCAGCCGGCTGCCGATCGGCATCGCCGAGGCCGACCTGCAACCGGTCCACCTCGACTTCGACGCCGAGCCGCACCTGCTGCTGTTCGGCGACATCGAGGCCGGCAAGAGTTCGTTCCTGCGCAGCATGGCCAAGACCATCACGGCCAACTTCCAACCGAGCGAGGCCCGGCTGATCCTGGTTGACCTGCGGCGCAGCCTGCTCGGCACGGTCGAGACCGACCACCTGATCGGCTACGGCACGTCCCAGCAGACCACCGCGGACCTGGTCAAGCAGGTGGTCACGGTGATGCAGGAGCGGCTGCCCGGCCCGGAGGTGACCCCGGAACAGCTGCGCAACCGCAGCTGGTGGAAGGGCCCGGACCTCTACCTCCTGGTCGACGACTACGACCTGGTCGCGGGCGCGGCGACGAACCCGCTGGGGCCGCTGCTGGAGTACCTGCCCCAGGCCCGGGACATCGGCCTGCACCTCATCATGACCCGCCGGATCGGTGGCGCCGGCCGGGCGATGTTCGACCCGATCATCGCCCGGATCCGGGAACTCGCCTCACCCGGCATCATGATGTCCGGCCCGCGCGAGGAGGGCGCGCTCTTCGGCAACATGAAGCCGCAGTTCCTGCCGCCCGGCCGAGCCTGGCTGTTCACCCGCCGGCACGGCGCCCAACTGGTCCAGCTGGCCTGGACCCCACCGGCTCAGTAGGCGGCCGACGCGAACCCACCGCGGCCCGGCGTCGGCCGGGCCGCGCCGGGCCGCCGCGGGGCACGGCGGTGGCGTGGCTCAGCGGCGGGGTGGGCCGCCGTACTGGCGCTCGACGTCGGTCTGGGCGAACCAGAGGTAGTGGTCGGTGCCGCCGGCCACCAGGGCCATCATGTCGTCGGCCATCGTCTGCAGGTACCGGACGCTGTTCGTCGGCAGCCGCAGTGCGCTCGTGACGAACGGCGCCTCGGTCGCCGCGATCCGTTGCAGCAGCACCAGATCGGCGTCCTGCACCGCCGGCAGACCGGACCGGTCCAGGGTCCGGAGCACGGTGAGCTGGGTCTGCCACGGGCCGAGCGGCACCGATCGGGCGCTGCCGCCCAGGCCGAGGTCCTGGATGATCAGCACCGGTTGGGCGGCGGTGCCGCTGAGCGTGACCTGCTGCTCGGCGCCGTACACCGACATCCGGTCGGTGCGGCCGGTGACCCGCTCGCCGAAACCCTGCCAGCCGTGCGGCTGGTTGGTGATCACCGCGACCCGGGTGCCCAGCGCGAGCGCCCGGAAGGCGACGAGTTGGCTCGCCCAGGCGCCGCCGACCAGCGCTACGCGGGTCGGTTGCGGCCGGAAGAGCCGGACCGAGACGGGCGACTTGTGCTGGTCGGCGCCGAGGATCAGGCCGGTGCCCCGGCCGGAGACCCGGAACTGCGTCAACGCCGACCGGGAGACGGTGTGTGAGCCGATCCGGAGCCGGGCCATCCGACCACCCAGGCTCCGGAAGCCGTCCTTGTCCGGCGGGTGAGGGCCCTCGGTGTCCGGACCCTTCTGCTCGGTACCCGGCAGCGCCAGCGAGGCGGGCAGTTGCGCGGCGGTCGGCCGGGCTGTGGCGACCGCCGCGGCGGTCGCCGTTGCCGCCGCGGCACCCTGTGCGCCGGCGACCGGCGCCGGCGCGGTCTGCGCCGGCCCGTGGACCGGCGCCGAGACCGGGGACGCCGCCGCTGGCGGTGCCGGCGCGGCCTGAGCCGGTGCCGGCGCGGCCTGCGCCTGAGCCGGCGCGGCGGGCCGGCCGATCACCGCCGCGCCCTGACCACCGCCGGGCGGCTGCGGCGCCACCGCCGGGTACGGCTGCTGCGGATAGCCCTGCTGCGGATAGCCCTGCTGCGGGTACGGCTGCTGCGGCCGTCCCGGCTGCGGCGCCCCCTGGTGCGGGTACGGCTGTTGCTGCGGGTAGCCCGGTTGCGGGTAGCCCCGCTGCGGCGGCACCGGCTGTCCCTGCCGGGGATACTGCTGTCCCGGCTGCGGCTGCTGGGCCTGGTGCGGCTGGTGGGCCTGGTGGGGATGTGGCTGGCCAGCCTGCTGCGGATAGCCCTGTCGCGGGTACGGCTGGCCGGGCAACCGTGGCTGTCCCGGCTGCGGCTGTCCCGGTTGCGGCTGTCCCTGCGGCGGTTGGCCCGGTGGCTGTTGCCCGGCGGGCGGATTCTGTCCGGGCCGGACGGTGGCCCGCCCGATCGATCCGGGCACGGCCGGCGGCACGACGCCGTACTGGTCGTCGCGCGGGCGTTCCTGGTCTCCGGGCCTCGTCATCGCGCGCCACCCCCGGTCGGTGCCGTGGCGTACACCGCCGGCCCCTGCTCTCCGTCCAGTTGGAACAGTTCGGCGCGCACCTGTTGGGCGGCGCGGGTCAGTCCGTGGCAGGTCTGCGCCAACTCACCGGCCGGTGCGGCCACCCGGACCAGGCCGCGCAGATCCAGCAGACCGTTGTCGTCGTCCTGGGCCAGGATCAGCGCGACGCTGGTCATCGCCGCCGGTACCCCGCTCAAGGTGCCGAGCACGGCGCCGGCCTGCCCCACCGGCGGCCAACCGCGGACCCAGTAGGACCGGTGCGCCAACCGCGGTGAGCGCCACTCGGTCCACTCTTCGCGCGGCGACACGGCCTCGACCGGTTGCCCGGTGGGCTCCAGGTCGCAGGAGCGGGCCAGCGCGGCGAGCAGCCCGTCGGCGTCCAGCAGCCGGTGCGCGATGCCGTCCCGGTGCAACGACTTGGTCACCCGACGGATCAGCGCGGCGGTCACCGCGGGCGCCTGTTCCAGGTCCGCCGGGTCGTCGCCGAGCGCCTGGGCCAAGGTCCGCGCATCCAGCCGTACGGCGAGCCAGGTGGCCCGGTCCGCCGGCACGGCCACCGTGCCGAACTGGGCCAGCAGCTGCCGGTACGAGTGCCCGGCCGGCGACGACGGATGCGTGTCGATGCTCGGCGCCGGCAGGGTGTGGGTGACCAGTTGCAGCACCGCGCCCGGCTGGTCGGCCTCGACGAAGGTGCTGGCCAGTTTCTCCAGCGGCAACGTGGTCGGCCCGTCGTCCACCGGGGAGTCCGGGGCCACCGAGGCCACCGCGTACCAGCCCGCGTCGTCCCGGGCCACCCCGATCCGGGCACCGTCGCTGGTGGTGACGTTCTCCACCACCAGCCCCGGGGCGAGCGCCCGCAATGCCGCCAGTCGTGGGTCGGCGCCGAGCGTCGCCCCGGCCACGCCCTGCTGGCGGCGCCGGAACTGGCGGGTCATGATCCGGCGTTCCAACCACCACCGACCCTTGCGGCGGGCCAGTACGACGCCCAGCAACACCACCGAGACGAGCACCACCGGCACCACGGCGAGCAACCCGTACGGGCTGATCGCGGCGATCGCGACCAGCACCGCCTCGATCAGCAGGAGCTGCGTGACGTGGATCGGGCCGAGGTGACCGGGTCTGCGACGGGGGGTCAGGATCGGCGGCCGGGACTGGCCCCGGGTAGTGGTGCGATCCGCCGCGGCGTCCCCTTCCGGCCGCGTCGGCACCGTCGCCGCGGCCGCGCTGCGTTGGCTCATGCCGGCTGCTACCCCCTGCCTAGCTCGCCGCCCAATTCGGGCCCGCCCATCATAGGAACGCCCGCCCGGTCTCCGCCGACCGCCGTCTCCGCCGACCGCCCGGCTACCTGGTCGCGACGAGCAGGTCGTCGAGGACGAGCGTTCGGAGGTCGTCCCGGCTGGGCATCCGGCCGAGCGAACGCAACCGGCCGGACTGTGCCTTGCGCATGCCTTCGAGGAGCTTGCGTGCCTCGCGGGCGTTACCGAAGTTGCGGTCCCGCTCGATCTGACCGAACCACTCCAGCAGCGCGTCGTCCAGACCGGTGCCGAGCAGGTAGTCGTCGTTGCGGGCGATCCGCCGGACGATCAGCACCAGTTCGTCCGGCGCGTAGTTCTCGAACTCCAGCGTCTTGGCGAACCGGGACGCCAGACCGGAGTTCGCGTCCAGGAAGTCGAGCATCTCGGTGGTGTACCCGGCGACGATGACGGCGACCTGGTCCCGGTGGTCCTCCATCAGCTTCACCAGCGTGTCGATCGCCTCCTGACCGAAGTCGGAGGTCGCTCCGGCGGACCGGGACAGGGTGTACGCCTCGTCGATGAACAGCACACCGCCGAGCGCCTCCTCGAAGACCTTGGTGGTCTTCTCCGCGGTGTGACCGATGTACTGGCCCACCAGGTCCCGCCGGGACACCTCGCGGAACAGTCCGTTGGGCAGTACGCCGAGCGCCTTGAGCAACTGGCCGTAGATGCGGGCCACGGTGGTCTTACCGGTGCCGGGCGCTCCGGTGAAGATGAGGTGGTTGCTGGCCGCGCCGACGGCCAGCCCGGCACTGCGCCGCCACTCGTTGACCTGGATCTCGTCGATCAGCGCGCGGACCTCGGCCTTGACGCCGGCCAGCCCGATCATCGAGTCCAGTTCGGCCAGCAGCTTGTCGACCTTCTCGGTGTCCCGCTGGGTGGACCCCTCGATCGCGCTGACGCCGACCTTCGGCTTGTGCCCGTCGTCCTGGGCCTCGCGGATGGTGGGCGTGGCGCCGTCCTCGACCTCGATCCCCGGCGCGGCCGTGTCCTCGATCCGGGTGCCCTCGACCAGACCTCCGCAGCCGCGTCCGAACAGGATGCCGACGCCGCGGGTGTCGTGCACCCAGCTCTCGGTGATGGTGGGCGAGCTCTGGTGGGCCACCGAAATGCCCACGTCCCCGGTGTTCGAGACGTCGCAGCGCTCGATCGTCGGCTGGCCCGCCTGGTAGATGTAGAGGCCGCGGTATCCGCAGTCGACGACCGTGCAGTTGCGGATGGTCGGGTTGGCGCCGAGCCGGACGATGATCCCGTCGTCGGTGACGTCCCGGATCTCGCACTTGTCCAGCAGTCCGCCGGCGTCCTCGACGACCAGGCCGTACTGGCCGGCGGTGACCTTCACGTCGGTGGCGGTCAGCGTCGCGCCGTCGGTGGCGGTGCCGGCCGCCGCGTACCGGGCGGCGAGTTCACACTTCTCGACCGTGGCCCGGCCGCCGACCACGCTCAACGCGGGGTAGTCGGCCGCGCGCAGGACGAGTCCCTGCAGGGTGGTCTCGCCGCCCTCGCAGGCCACCGCGGAGCCGCGCGCCTCGCTGGCGTCGATCGTCACCGAGCCGGCCTCCTTGGCCGCGACCAGGCTCAACCGCCGCCCGACGAGGCGGACCGTCTCGGGGTAGACGCCGGGTTCGATGGAGATGACTGATCCGTCGGGGGCGATCTCCAGGGCGTCCCGGATGGTCGGGTAGGCACCGGGGCGTTCCGCGGAAACGATAAGTGTGCGCGCCATGGCTCCGCTTGGTCGAAGGGGGACTGCTCTTCTGAGGCTACCGGTCTCCCCGCTGGCGGCAAGGCCCGGACCGGCCCGTGCAGATTACCTTTCCGCCGCTGTGGACGACCTCGCCCGGCGGGCCCGCCAACCCCGCCGGGGTTCGGCCATCGTCTGCTCCGCGACCCGGGCCCGCTCGGTGGCGAGCCGGGCCCGCAGCGCCAGTTGCCGGATCCGGCGTTCGGTGACCCGTTCGGCGTTGCCGGCGATCCACAGGCAGACCGCGGCCAGCGGCAACTCCACCAGCAGCGCGAGCACCACCGAGGCCAGCAGGTCCGGTCCGGCCGGGGTGCTGGTCACGTCGAACCAGGCGTCGACCACCAGCAGCGTCGCGGTGGCGGTGGCGGCCAGCCCCACCCGCCGGTGCCCCCGGTACGCCAGCACGGCGGTGACCGCGAGCCCGAGCACCAGGCCGATGTCGAAACCCACCCAGGCGCTGCGGTAGTGCGCGCTGACCGACTGCCGGGGCAGGGTGACCGCGAGGTAGCCGATCCAGGGCACGGTCAGCAGCGCGAGCACGCCGAAGACGGGCGCCACCCAGCGGGGCACCGGCCGGGTCCGGGTCGTCCGGTCATCCGTCCCGGCGCCGGGGTCGCCGGTTCCGCCGGCCGCGTCGCGCGTGGTCACGACACTGTTAATGCCTTGTCGATCTTTCGGCCAAACCACGTCCCGGGTCAGTCCGCGGCGAACCGGTAGACGACGAAGTCCTTCTCCGCGCCGCAGACGATCAACCGGGTGTTCCACGAGCAGGTCCGGCTGCGCACGTTGCTGACCCCGCCCAGCTCGGTGACCTTGCCGGACCGCACCCCGACGCCGGCCAGGGCGCGGTCGTCCGTACTCGTGCCCAGTTCCTTGTTGAAGACCAGGACGTTGCCGGCGTCGAGTCGCGCGGCGACCCCCTTGCGGGCCCGCAGCACGGCCTTGCCGGTGGGGTCGAAGAGCGTGACGGACTCGCCCGGCGAACCGTGCGCGGCGAGTACGTGGTCGCCGACCGGCACCAGCGACGTGGTGCCCGGCGCGGGCCAGTGCCTCGTGCCCTCGCCCTCGGTGGCGGCCACGATCTCGGCGGTCTCGTTGTCGTAGCCGCGCACCTCCAGCAGGCAGGCCCGGTGCTCGCCGCACGGCACCACCGACTTCGGCCGGCGCTGGTCGTCCGTCACGGTGTACAGCACGGTCGGCTCCGCGCCGAGTTTCGTCAGGTCGTACGCGAGGAGCCCGTACTTGCTGTCGTCGTTCGCGACGTAGAGCCGGTCGCCGTACGCGGTGATGACGTCGTCGTAGTCGGCGACGTCGGCGCGGGTCGCCAGGACCTCTCCGCTGCGGCTGTCGATCAGGCGCACCGACCGGTCCGCGCCGATCAGCACCAACCGCTGGGGGGCGTCGCCGTACGGGTCACGCGGCGTCCCAAACACGGTGGCCGGCCCGTTGCCCCCCTTCTCGCCGCCCACCACGCGGACGGTGGCCCGCTGGCCGCCGCGCTGATCACGCGGGTAGTCCAGGGTCCACTTCGGCTCGCCGTCGGTCAGCCGGAGCCCGACCAGCCGGTGGCCCTCCTGGTCGGCCAGCACCGCCGTGTCCTTCGAGAAGTGGACCTGGTCGTTGCCGTGGATCGGGCGGGTCCACCGTTGGGCGCCGGTGCCCGCGTCGAACACCGTCATGTCCCGGGGAGTGGAGTCGCCGGCCGCGTCGGCGTAGACCGCGATCCCGCCGGGGACGGAGGCGAGCCCGTACCACTGCTGGGCGGTCGACCCGGTCCGGGTCCGCCACCGCTGGCTGCCGGTGGTGACGTCGACCGCGACGACCTCCAGGTGGTCGTCCTCGCTCGGCCAGGCGACGTAGGCCCGGTCGCCGAGCACCGCGGTGAACATGTCGCCCGGCCGGTCCGCCGCCCCGGTCGGGATCCGGGCCACCTCGCTGACCGAGTGCAGGTACTCCAGTTCCGGGTAGCGGTCCCGGGTCAGGTAGAGCACCGCCGCGGTGACCACCCCGGCGAGCGCGACGACCGCGCCGGCCGTGATCCAGAGCGCCCGCCGGCGTCGGTTCGCCGAGCCGTTCCCGCCGGTGCCCGGCGGCGGGGGACCGGCCGGCGCCCCGAACCCGGGTATCTCCCGCACCGTCCCGCCCGGCCCGAGGATCGGGTACGGCGCGGCGCCGCCGGGCACGGCCGACCCGTGGGGTACGGCGGGTGCCGCCGGCGGACCCGATCCGGGTACCGGAGCCGGGGAGGCCGGTGCCGCGGAGCCGGGCGCCCTGGAATACGGCGGCGCGGAGCCGGGCACCCCGGGATACGGTGCTGCGGACCCGGGCACCCCGAGGTGCGGCGATGCGCCTCCGGGCGGCGTCGACGCCGGCGCCACGGCGGGGGACGCGGGTGCGGCACTCACCGGTACGGCGACGGGTGGTCCGGAGCGCGGTGCCGGGCGGGTGGGCAGGTCGGTGAGTGCGCCCTCGGCCACCGGTAGTTCGGGCTGTTCCAGCACGGTCGGCGCGACGCCCAGGTCGGCGTGCAGCAGCCGGGCCACCAGCGGTGTCCGGGTCGCCCCGCCGACCAGGAACAGGCCGGTCAACTGCTCCGGGGCCAGGCCGGCGGCGGCGATCACGTTCCGGGTCTCGGTCACCGCCCGACGCAGCAGCGGCGTGGCCACCCGTTCCAGGTCGGCCCGGGTGAGCTGGACGGCCACCTCCACCCCCGGTACGGCCACCGGCGCCACGGTGGTCCGGGACAGCATCTCCTTCGCGCCGCGTACGGTGTCCCAGAGCTGGTGCCGGGCCCGCCACTGGCCGGTGTCCGCCGGCTGCTCCAGCTGTTTCCACTGCGCCGGATGCTCGGCGGCGACCAGTTCACCGAGCCGGGCGACCAGGGCCGCGTCCAGGTCCAGCCCGCCCAGGTCGTCGATGCCGCCGGCGGCGATCACCTCGAAGCCCGAGTCGCCCCACGGGTCGGCGCCCTCGTTGCGGACCACCGCCACGTCGAGCGTGCCGCCGCCGAGGTCGAAGACCGCGATCGCCGTACCCATCGGCACGGGCCGGCGCAGCACCTCGGTGTAGTAGCGGGCGGCGGCCACCGGTTCGCGCAGCAGGCGGGTGCCGGCGGGGATGGGTCCGGCCATGGTGTGCTCGGCCGCGGCCGGCCAACCGGCCCGCGCCAGCGCGTCGGCGAGCACCTGCCGGCGGGCCTCGTTCCAGGTCGCCGGGCAGGTGAGCACCGCCGGCGGCAGGAAGCCGGTGGCGGCCACCGCCGAGTCGGCGACCGTACGCAGGGTCGCGGCGAGCAGGTCGGCGGGGGCGTACTCGCGGTCGCCCAACCGGACGCTCCGGTCGTCGATCCGGCGCTTGGGGTGGGCCTCGTAGCGGGTCGGTTCGGCCTGCGCCAGCCGCTGCGCGTCCCGCCCGACGTGCAGCCGGCCCTCGTGGTCGGCGTAGACGCCGGACGGCAGGATCGGCTGCCCGTCCACCAGCAGCGGCCGGGTACGCCCGTCCGGCCAGCGCAGCACCGCCACGGTGTTGGACGTGCCGAGGTCGACGCCCAGGGCGAACCCGTAGGGCTGGTCTGCCATCTCCCGTCAACCTCCGGCCGGTACGAGGGGTGTCCGGCCCCGCATCGTACGCAAGCGGTGCCTTACCTCCCCGACCACCGGTCGGTTCGGCCGGACAAGGGGCTGGGGAATCTGATTGTCGTCGGGACGACACTCAGACTCCCCAGCCCCTCGGGGTGCCGATGTGCAGCCGCCGTTAGGCGGCGGACCGTGCCTCGGCAGGCAGCAGCAGCGTGCCGAGCGGGTGCCGGGCCCGGGGTGCGCGTTCCCGCTCGGCCAGCGGGGTCGGCAGGTCGACGGTGTGGTCGGCCCGGCCGACGGCCACCACCACCAGCGGGGTCAGGCCCGCGTCGAGGCAGAACTCCGCGGCCACCGCCGCCCGGTCGAACCCGCCCATCTGGTGTACGGCCAGGCCGTCCGCCTGCGCCTGGACCACCAGCGAGGCGACCGCCTGCCCGGTGTCGTAGAGCGCCCAGGGCAACTCGTCGCCGTTCTCGGCCACGGTCCGGGCGGCCACCAGCACCAGGGCGCTGGCGCCACCGGCCCAGGTCTGGTTGCCCGGCGCCAGGGTGCCGAACAGCCGCTTGAAGGCGACCTCACCGCGCCGGGTGACCAGGAACCGCCAGGGCTGGGTGTTGGCCGCCGAGGAGGCCCAGCGGGCGGCCTCCAGCAGCGTGGTCAGCCGCTCGTCGTCGAGTTCGTGGACCTGGTCGAAGCCGCGCGGGCTCCACCGCTGGGCCAGCAGCGGGTGCAGGGCGGCCGAGGTGTCGGCCGGCTTGCTGAGGGTCATCGGGGTGTGGCTCCTTCCGGTGCCGTGGATGGTGTTACAGGTGCCGCGGGGCGGGGTTCAGCCGAGGGTGGCGTGCATCTCCCAGACCAGGATCTCGGCCGGTTCGGTGGCGGTGACCCGCTGCCCGCCGGTGGCGGTGAAGCGGACCGCGTCGCCGGTGCCGAGCGGTTGCGTGCCTTCGAGGTGGACCGCGCCGCGGGGCACGAACAGGTGCAGGAACGGCGCGTCGGGCAGTTCCACGCTCTGGCCGGCGTCCAGCCGGGCGGCGTAGAGCGCGGCGTACCGGTTCTTGATCCGGATGGCGGCGGCGCCGTCGTGCTTGGCCATGCCGGACGCGACGGGCACCAGGTCGCCGGAGAGCAACTCGCCGTCGATCTCGAGCTGTTCGTAGCCGGGCGTGATGCCGGGCTCGTCGGGGACCACCCACATCTGGACGAAGTGGACCGGGTCGGTGTGCTGGTCGCCGCCGAGGCGCCAGGAGTCGTTCTTCTCCGAGTGCAGGATGCCGGTGCCGGCGCTCATCCGCTGGGCCAGGCCCGGGTAGATGACCCCGGAGTGGCCGGTGGAGTCCTGGTGCACCAGCGAACCGCGCAGCACCCAGGTGACGATCTCCATGTCCCGGTGCGGGTGGGTCTCGAAGCCCGAGCCGGGGGTCACCACGTCGTCGTTGTTGACCAGCAGCAGCCCGTGGTGGGTGTTGGCCGGGTCGTGGTGTCCGCCGAACGAGAACGAGTGCTTCGAGTCCAGCCAGGAGATCTTGGTCTTGAAGCGGTCACCGGCGCGGCGGATGTCCGTCTTCGGGGTCAACAGGGTGCTCATGGGATCTTTCCTCCCGGCTGGTCGCGGTGGTGCGGGTGGTCGGGAACGGGCCCCGGTCCGGCCGGGGCCCGTCCCGAGCCGGTTCAGGCGTTCTTGATCGCGGAGACCTCGAACTCCAGGGTGATCTTGTCGCTGACCAGCACGCCACCGGCCTCCAGCGCCGCGTTCCAGGTCACGCCGTAGTCCTTGCGGTTGATGGTCACCGCGCCCTCGAAGCCGACCCGCAGGTTGCCGAACGGGTCGGTGGCCGCGCCCTCGTACGCGAAGGGGATGGTCACCGAGTTGGTGACGCCCTTGACGGTCAGGTCGCCGGTCAGGTCGAAGCTGGCCTCGCCGGTCTGGGTGAAGGCCGTGGAGACGAAGGTGATCTCCGGGTACGTCTCCATCGCCAGGAAGTCGTTGCCGCGCAGGTGCTCGTCCCGCTGCGCGTTGCGGGTGTCGATGCTCTTGGCGGTGATCCGCACCGTGACGGCGGTGGCGGCCGGGTTGGCCGCGTCGAAGGTGGCGGTGCCCTCGAACTCGTTGAACGCGCCGCGGACCTTGGTCACCATCGCGTGTCGGGCCACGAAGCCGATCCGGGTGTGGCTCGGGTCGATGGTGTAGCTGCCGGTCAGCGAGCTCAGGTCGGTGGTGGTGGTGGTCATCTCGGTGTCTCCCTCGGTCGATGATGTGTCATCTACACCTCACTCAACTTACATGACGCATCATTCATTCCAAAGATGATGTGTCATGTACCACTGGTACGCTGGAGCCATGACCGGCACCCGATGGCTTGACGCCGACGAACAGCGCGCCTGGCGGGCGTACCTGCAGATGCAGGCCCGGCTGACCGCCCGGCTGGGCCGGCAGTTGCAGGCCGACGCCGGCCTGTCGCTGGCCGACTACCACGTGCTCGTGCAGCTCACCGAGGCCCCCGACGGCCGGCTCCGGCCGTACGAGTTGCAGCGGAGCCTGGAGTGGGAGCAGAGCCGGCTGTCGCACCACCTGGCCCGGATGCAGCGTCGGGGCCTGGTCGGCCGGGAGGAGTGCCCGTCCGACGCGCGGGGCGCCTTCGTGGTGATCACCGATGCCGGCCGGCGGGCCATCGAGACCGCCGCGCCGGGCCATGTCGACGCGGTCCGGCGCTACTTCCTCGACGGCCTCGACCGCGGCCAGCTCGCCGAGCTGGAACGGCTCGCCACCCAGGTGATCGAGCGGCTCGGTCAGGACGCCTGCCCGGCCGAGGCCGGGCGCTGCCCCGACGAGCCGGCCGACGCCGGGCGCTGACCGCTCAGCGACCGCCCTCGGTGATCTCGGCGAGGATGCCCTCGCAGGTGCGGACCACCACCCGGGCCGCCCGTTGCCGGGCCGCCGTCGATTCCGGCTGCTCCGCGAGTTCGCGCCAGCGCACCAACGCGTCGCAGGTGGCGGTCCACAACCCGTCGTCGTCGGCGGTGTCGTTTAGCCCCAGCCGGGCGGGCAGGCTGACGCCCTGCCCGCCGACCAGCCGGTGCGCGTCGGCCGTCAGGTCGGCGGCCAGGCCGAGTCGCGGGTCGCCCAACGCCGCGAGCAGCCGCAGCTCCCGGAAGTCGTGCGCGCCCGCGAGGATCTGCTCGACCGCCGCGAGCAGTTCCGCGCTGCCGGGCCGGCGCGCCGTCCGGGCCAGCGACTCCAGCCCGAGCAGCGCCGACCGTGCCTTGAGCACGTCGGTCCGTTCGATGAAGTAGCGGGCCACCGCGGTACGCAGCTCGGCCAGCCCGCTGCGCCGGATCAGCTCGGCGGACAGCCGGGCCCGGCTGTCCGCGCCGGAGCGGATCAGCGTGCTCGCCAGTCGCAGCCCGAACAGTCCGAACCGGTCCAGCAGCGCGGCTCGCACCGGGGCGTCCAGGTATCTCGGCAGGTTCGCGCGGAGGAACCGGTCGGCGGAGAGCAGCGCCGCGTCCCGTTCCACCCGGTCCGCGTCGGCCAGCGCGGCCAGCGCGGTGAAGTCCGACTCGCTCATCACCCGGCCGGCCAGGCCCACCACGCCGCTGACCGCCACCGCGTCCACGCAGCATGCCGCAACCCGCTGGTCCCGGCGCTGACGACGGGCCAGTTGCTGGGCGGTGAGCAGGGCGTCCACCCGGCCACCGCCGACCTCGTCGGCCCGGGACAGCACCAGCAGGACGTTCACCGGCGCGGCCTGCCCCACCGCGCTGTCCCGGACGGGTTCCAGCGCCCGCAGGTCGGTGTCCCGCCCGTCGCGGGTCAGGTACAGCACCGCGTCGGCGTCCCGCAGCACCCGGTCCAGCACCGGCGAGGGCCGGTTGCCGTCCGGGTCGTCGACCGCGGGAGTGTCGATCAGCGTGGCCTGCCGCAGGGCCCGGGTCGGCCACCGCACCACGACATCCTCGACCTCGCCCGACGGCCAGCCGACCGGGTCGATCCGCAGCCCGGCGGCCGACTTGGCGACCGTCAACTCCTGCGCCGGGCCGGTGACCGGGTAGGCGGTGGCCCGCGGCTGCGGACCGTCCTCGTACCAGACGAAGGCCCGACCGGCGGGCTCGACGCCGAGCGGGGCGACCTCCTCGCCCATGACCGCGTTGATCACGGTCGACTTGCCGGACCGCCACGGCCCGGCCACCGCCAGCCGGACCGGCTCCTCCAGCCGGCCGAGCTGCTGCCGCAGGTGGCCGGTGGCCCGGCGGTCGTCGGCGTAGACCGCCAGGGCGTCCTGCAGCGTGCCCCAGACCGCCTCGGCCAGCCGCAGCCCGTACGTCACAGCTTGGTGGCCAGTCCGGGAGCCGCGCCGCGCGGCATGCCCAGCCGCTGGGCCTGCTCGTAGACGGCGGCCAGCCGGGCCATCTTCTGCTGGATCTCCCGTTGCCGCTGTTCGCGGATCGCCGCGTCGGCGTCCGCCTCCTGCTTGGCGGTGCGGAACGACTGGACGATGGCCTCCTGCAACTGCTCGGTCGACGCCGCGAAGTGGTCCCGCAGCGTCCGTTGCACCTGCCGGGCGGTGTCCCGGACCTCCTTGGTCACCCGGACGAAGTAGTCGTCGACGTACCGCTGGACGGCGGTCTTCACCATCGACTGGCGACGCCGCAGCAGGGACCTGCTCTCGTCCCAGACGCTCTTGCCGCCGAAGACCGCGCCGGCGCCGACCGACACCACGTTGATCATGGGCATGCCGGCGAGGGTGGTGGCCAGGCCGAACATCAGCACCCCACCGTACGAGCCCTTCATCCCGGTGATCAGCTTGTGACTGGCGGAGAACTTGTCGATCGTCGGCCGGTCCAGGACGGGCAACTCGTCGGCCGACTCCGCCAGCCGCGCCGGTGACCAGCCGGGCAGGGCGTCCCGGCCGTACCGGGCGAAGTTGTCGGCGACCCGGCGGGCGGTCCAGTCGCAGCGCTGGGCGAACCAGCGCCGGTTGTCCCGGGTCGCCTCGATCAGGCTCTGCTCCAGCCACCGCTGGAAGTCGTCCCAGCCGGTCAGCGGGTCGGCCGTGTCGAACGCCTCGTCCACCACCTTGAGGATGCGCCGGGTCCGGTCCCGCAGGTCGTACTCGACGTCGGAGATCAGGTCGGCCATCTCGTCGCCCAGCATGTTCTGCCAGCGGGCGGTGCACCGGCGCAGCTCGTCGACCTCGCGCTGGGCGGCGCGCAGCCGCGACATCGGCGCGGACTGCTCGCCGGCGTCCTGGTCGGACAGTTCCGCGCGCAGCGGCGCGGCCAACTGCTCGACGACGTTGCGGACGATCAACGCGACCGCGGACCGGGCCAGTGTGTCGGCCTTGCCGGTCAGGTCCCGGCGCAGCCGGGCGATCAGTTCCGGGAAGCCCGACTCGGCGTTGAGCGCCCGGTCGTCGGTGCCGGCGGCCCGCAGCCGCAGCGCCGCCGAGACGCAGATCAGTGCGGCGGGGATGCCGGCGCCGGCCAGGTGTCCCCGGTTGCGGTCGGCCACCGTACGCCAGTCCGGCACCAGGTCGGTCTTGGTCTGCACCACGACCACGTTGCTGTGCGACTGCATGACGTGCAGCAGCAGGTTCAACTCGCCGACCGACAACTCCCGGGTCGAGTCGGACACCAGCAGCACCGTGTCGGCCCGGACGGTGGTGGCCTCCGGCACCGCCGTACCGCCGGGTGTGCCGGCGGCGTCGGTGCCGGGCGTGTCGACCAGCACCAGGCCCGCGTTCAGCAACTCCCGGGGGACGCCGATCTCGACGTGCGTGGCCGGCCCGCCGGGTCGACCACCGCGGCCGGCGATCCGGGCCGCGACCTGGTCCAGCGGTACGGGTGTCCGGTCGACGCCACCGTCCACCGGGTTGGCCGGCGACCCGCCGCCGGCGATGGCCGCGCTCACCAGGGCCGCGGCGGGGGCGGGTGCGTGCCGGACCACCGTCGGCAGGGCGGTGGTGGGTCCGTCGCCGACCGGGCACACCGGGGCGTTGATCAGAGCGTTGACCAGTTGGCTCTTGCCCTGCTTGGGCTCACCGACGACCAGCACCCGAAGCGCCGGGTCGAGCAGGTGGGCGCGCTTGTGCTGGACGTTGCGGAGCAGGTCACTGCGCCCGTGGGCGACACAGAGCCGGGCGACTTCGTCCAGCACGTCCAACCAGATCGGGGCGATCACGCTGCAATTGTGCTGAAATTTCTACATTTTTCAAGAGGAAGAGGGGCGGGCGCGGGCCGGATCATGGCAGATGAGATCCGGCCCGCGCCCTGTGCTGAGCGGAAGGTCGCAGCTCAGTGAGCCTCTTCAACCTGCAATCGCGCCCGCGTGCCGGACCGTGACAGGAAGCGCGTTCAGTGTGGGAGAGGTCACATGAGGTTCATCGGGTTGTGGCGCGGTGACTCAGTGCAGCAGGTCGAGACCGAGCAGGCCGCCGTGGTGGGCCGAGGTCTCGGTCTCCGCGTGGGCGCCGGCGCTCGCGCCGCCGCTGACGCTGCCGGTCAGACCACCGGTCAGGCCGTGCACCGAGTCGGTCAGCCCGGACGTCGCCCCGTGCAGGGTGCCGTTCAGGCCGCCCAGCGCGCCGTCGGTGTGCCCGGTCACGCCGCCCAGCACGCCGTCGGCCGTGCCGGTGACGCCGCCCAGCACGCCGTCCGCGGTGTGCCCGACGCCACCCAGGTGGTCGGTCAGGCCGGTGGAGCCGACCAGCCCGGTCGCGGTGTGCAGGGTCGAGGACACGTCCAACGACCCGCCGGTGAGCCCGCCCGCCGTCAGGCCGTCGACGTGCTCCTGCACGCCGGACAGCGCCGGGCCGGTCACCGCGTCGGTGCCGAGCACGTCGCCGGCCGGCGTGTTGAGGTCGGTCACGTCGAGCGAGCCGGCCACGTCGTGCACCGCGCTCAGGTCGCTGGTCAGGCCCGCCGGCCCGACGCCGAAGGCGAGGCCCGGCATGATCGTGGCCCCGGCGGCGTAGCTGCCCGCGTCGACCGCGAGGGCGCCGGCGATGCCGGCGCTGACGTCCAGGTTCGCCGACGGCGCGGTGACCGGCAGGTGCGACGTGATCAGCTGGAGCTGGCCGACCGGGTCGATGTCGGTCAGGCCACCCAGGTCGACCGGCTGGCCGAGCGCGCCCAGGGCCGCGGCCTCCGGCACCGGTACGGAGTCGACCACCAGCGGCACGACGTCCTGCACGTCGGCGGCGGTGACGTCGGCCAGCCCGGCGTCGTGCAGGGCGCCCTCGGGGTCCAGGTCGAACGCCGACCGGGCGTCCGGGTCGGTCAACAGGTTGAGCACGAAGTCGTGCAGCGTCTGGGCCGAGCTCATTGTGCTGGTTCTCCTCAACAGTGGCCGGATGGCTGTCGTCCGCGGCGACCCGTTCGAAGCCGGGACGGCGGCGCGGTTACGACGCTAGGGGCGGCGCCACGGTCCGGTCATCGGGGCGGCGTCCCGTATCCGGTCCACCCGCGTTAGGGGATCGTCCGGATTGGACGTTAGGGGGAACGGGTCACACCGAACGGACGTCCGCCCCGATCTGTTACGTCTGGCCGCCCCGGCGCGATACGACAGTCGGGGACCGGTACGCCGCGCCGCGGTACCGCCCCCGGACCGACCGCTCGACTCGTGGTGGGGGTAACCAACGGATGCCGTACGTCCTCGGAATCGACGCAGGCAGCAGCACCACCGCCGCCGCGGTGTCCCGGATCCGCGGCGGGACCTGGACCCGTCCCGAACCGGTGGAGCTCGAACCGGGCTCGACCGCCGTACCGTCCGTGGTGTACCTGGCCGAGCACGGCGAGCTGGCCGTCGGCGACCCGCCGGCCGGCAGCCCGGACGGCGAGCGCAAGGCGCGCGACTTCGTCGGACGGGTCGGTGACGACGTACCGGTGCTGGTGGGTGGCCGCTCGTGCACCGCCGAGGAACTCACCGCGGTACTGGCCCGGTGGGTGGTCGACCGGGTCACCACCGGGGTCGGCGAACGCCCCGAGGCGATCGTCCTGGCCCATCCGAGCGGCTGGGGGGCGTACCGCCGGGGGTTGCTGCACCGGGCGCTGTGGGAGATCGGCCTCGGTGACGCGGTGCTGCTGCCCCGGGCGGTGGCGGCGACCGAGAGCCACGCCGCCCGCGGCTTCGGCGGCACCACCGCGGCGGTCTACACCCTGGGCGGCACCAGCTTCGAGGCGACCGCGGTCCGGGCCACCGAGCGCGGCGGGTTCGCCACGGTCGGGCTGGCGCAGCGGCTGGACGAGTTCGGCGGCGCGGAGTTGGACGAGATCCTGGCCGAGCACGTGCGTACCGTCCTGGGCCGGTCGGCGGTCGGCGGTCGGTCGGCCGGCGGGTCCGCGCCGCCCGACCTGCGGGCCGCCTGCGCGCGGGCGCGGCGGGACCTGGCCGTGGCCACCGAGACCGACGTGTTGGTCCGGTCGCCCGCCGGCCCGGTGCGGATCCCGGTGACCCGGGCCGAGTACGAGGAGATGATCCGTCCGGCCCTGCGTACCACCGTGGACCTGCTGGACCGGGCGGTCCGTTGGGCCGGGCTGGCGCCGGACCAACTCGACGGGGTGCTGCTGGCCGGCGGGTCGGCCCGGATCCCGCTGCTCACCGAGCTGCTGACCGCGCGGTTCCCCGGCCCGGTGCAGGTGCAGGCCGAACCGCGGACCACCGCCGCGACCGGCGCCGCGCTCGCCGGCTGCCAGGTCGCGGCCCGCAGCACCGGCGTCCGGCCGGCCCGGCCCGCGCCCCGGTCGCCCGCGCCGGACCGGCGTCACGACCCGGCCGACCGGCACGGTGTCGCCCCCGCCGACCAGGCCCACCACGGCGCCGTCCCCGACCGGTACGGCAACGAGCTCGCCCACCGCCGGGCGGGCACCCTGGACCGCTACCCGGACGAGGCGCGGCACGGCGACCCGACCCGCTACCCGGCCGACACCGGATACGGCGACGACGCCCCGGAACCACCGCCCCGACCGCCGGTCCGACTCGCCCCGCTGGAGCTGCCCAAGGCGTCCCGGCTGGCCCTGGTTCGCGGCCGGGGACGCGCCGAATGACCATCATGACCACCGTGGACCCGCGCACCGTCGACGGCGTCCGGCCGGTCCTCGGCGAACGCGCCGGCGCCCTGCTCGCCGGCGTGGCGGCCGACCCGTACGGGCCGCTCTGCCTGGCCCTGCCGGCGCCCGGCGGGCACGGCAAGACCGTGCTGCTGGACGCGTTCGCCCGCGCCTACCGCCGAGCCGGCCTGACCGTGCTCACCGAGTACCCGATCCGTTCCGACCCCGACCGTTCCGACCCCGACCGATCCGACCCCGACCATTCGGACGGCAACCGGGTCGACGTCGACCGCTCCGACGGCGACCGGTTCGGACCGGACCGGACCGAGCTGGACCGGGTCGGCGCCGGCCGGCTCGGCGCGGACCAGGTGCTGCTGCTGGACGACGCGCACCTGCTCGACGAGGCCCGGCTGCGGGCGCTGGGCGACCTGCTGGAGAGCGGACCGGTCCGGCTGGTGGTCGGCTACCGGCCGTGGCCGCAGCCGCCGGCCCTGGCCCGGCTGGTCGACCTGCTCCGCCGGCACGGGCAGCCGCTGCCGCTGCCCCCGTTCACCCCGGCGCAGACCGCCGCGCACCTGGCCGACACGGTGGGCCTGACCGATCCCGCGGTGGCCCGGTTCGTGCAGGCACAGACCGGTGGGGTGCCCCGGGACGTCGAGCGGTTGGCGCGCGGGGTGCGCGAGCACGCCGTACCCGTGCCGGGCGGGACCGGCCGGCGGGCCGAGCGGGCGGTGCCCCGGTCCGTCGTCCTCGAACTCGGGCCCGATCTGGACGCCCTCGGCCCGGACACCCGGGCGTTGCTGCTGGCCGCCGCGGCCGGCGGGCCGCTGCCGGTGGAACTGCTCGCGGCGCTGCTGCGGCGCGACCCGGCGGCCGTGGGCGAGGCGGTCGCCGAGGCGGCCGCGGCCGGGCTGCTCGGCCCGGACGGCCGGCTCGCCCCGCTTGTCGCCCGCGCGATCGCCACCCTCGCCCCGGCCGCCGCGCGGGACGCCGTCTGGCAGCGGCTCACCGAGCTGCGGCTGGCCCGCGGCGGCCCGGTGCTGCCGCTGGTCCGGACGCTGCGCGCGGTCGGCGCCGACGGCGGTTACCCGGCCGCGATGCTGGCCGCCGCCGCCGAGGAGGCGCTCGCCGACGACCCCGGGTACGCCGCCGAACTCTTCGCCGCGGCGGCCGCCGACGGCCGCGGCGGCACCGCCCGGCAGGCCGCCGCCGCCGCGCTCGCCGGCGACCTGGACGCCGCGCTGCGGCTGGCCGACCGGCTGATCGGTACGGCCAACCCGGCCAGCCGCGCCGAGGCGGCCACCGTCGCCGCGACCGCGCTCGCGCACCGGGGCCAACTTGCCCGCAGCGCCGAGCTGTACCGCTGGGCCGGCACCGCCACCTCGCTGGCCCACGCCACGGTCGGCGCGGTGGGCACCGGCCGGCTCGACGAGCCGTTCGAACCGCCGGTCGACGAGCCGCCCACCCTGCTCGCCGGGGCCGCCAACCTGACCGCCCGCGGCCTGCGGGAAACCCTCACCGGGGCGCCCACCGCCGCACTTTCCGCGTTCGTGCAGGCCGCCGCGCTGCTGGAACCGGCCGGCCGGGCCGCGCTGCTGCCGGACAGCCCGGCGGCGCTGGCCGCGCTGACCGCGCTGCACTGCGGCGAACTGGAGATCGGCGCGCGGGTGCTCGACCGGGCCGTGGCCGCCCGTACCGGCGGTCCGCTGCTGGCCCGCCGGCACCGGCTGCTGCGCGCCTGCGTCGCGATGCTCGGCGGTCGGACCGCCGCGGCGGCCGAGGAGACCGCCGCGGCCGTCGCCGACGGCCGCCCGCTGGAACCGCGCGACCTGCTGCTGCACGCCGCCCTCCAGGTCGGCATCGCCCGCCGCAACAGCGACCTGCCGACCCTGCGGCGTGCCTGGGGGTACGCCCGGGAGGCCGTGCTGCGCCACCCCGTCGACCTGTTCACCCTGCTGCCGCTCGGCGAACTCGCGGTGGCCGCCGCCCGCCTCGGCGAGTTGGACCGGCTCGGCCCGCAGCTCGCCGAGGCCCGCGCGGTGCTGCACCGGCTCGGCGACCCGGTGCTCTGGTCGACGCCGCTGCACTGGAACCTGCTGCACGCGGCGATCGCCGCCGAACACCCGGCCGCCGCCGACGAACACACCGCCGCGCTGCGCCGGGCCGCCGGCCACGGCCGGTACGCCGCCGCCCTGGCCGGCGCCGCCGACGCCTGGCGGGCCGTGCTGCGCGCCGACATCGACCCGGTACGCGTCGAGGCGGCGGCCCGCGAACTGTCCGACGTGGGCCTGTGCTGGGACGCCGCACGGCTGGCCGGGCAGGCGGCCATCCGTACCACCGACCGGCGGGCGATGACCACGCTCCTGGAGTGCGCCCGGGCGCTGCAGGGCCGACCGTCGGCCCGCGCCGCCGTACCGCCCGAGCAGCCGAGCGCCGCCGCGCTGGCCCCGACGACCGGGATGGCCGGGACGGCCGGGGTGCCGGCCGCCGCGGCCGAGTCCCCGCTCAGCGAGCGGGAGCGGGAGGTGGCCGGGCTGGTGCTGGACGGGTTGACCTACCGGCAGATCGGGGACCGGCTGTTCATCTCGGCCAAGACCGTCGAACACCACGTGGCCCGGATGCGGTCCCGGCTGAACTGCACCAGCCGCCCCGACCTGCTGGCCCGCCTCCGCGAGATCCTCACCGACGCCGGCTGACGGTTCCTCCGCCGCTGGCAGGCAGCAATGGGGGAACCACCGCCCAACCAGGCCGTCAGGAGCGGTGGCCGGGTCCGATTTTCGACAATTGCCCGACGCCTACGCCCGCCCGCTCGTATCCCCGATACCCGTCCCGCCCGCCGCTGTCGCCGCGCCGACGGGTTTGGGTGCATCTGGTGCTGCTGGAGCGACACCAGACGTTCACAAACTCCGGGGAATCGGCTGGGCCGCCGAGGAACCGGAGGCCGGCAGAGCGCTGCGCCGACCGAACCTCGGGCGGGACGTCTGGTCGAGGTCGGACCTGTGCGCCGAATTTCAGTCGGTCCTGTCCGATCTCGGAGTCCAGTCGCACTGGCCGGACAACATCCGCGCACAAGCCCGATGACCCGCCGGTACTATCCCCGTGTTTTGACTGCAACGGGGAGGAAGATCCACATGCGATGGAAGATCCCGGCCGGCGTCCTCATGGCGCTGGCCTTTCTGATTCCGGCGGCGCCGGCGGTGGCCCAAGTCCACGCCCAGGCGCCCGGGCAGAACGAGTCCTGCCAGACGATCGAACGCAAGGTGTACAAGGACATCCGCGAACTGGTCACCATCGACCTGGACGCCGCCAACGAGGCAGAGTTGCGGCTGCTGGCCTACCGGATCCTGGACACGGCGAACGCCGAGTCGCTGCCCGTCCTGCCCGGCCGGCTGGAGGAGCGGCTGAACGGCACCGCGGACGCACTCCGCGCATTCCTCAAGAAGGACCTGCAGAACACCTGGACGACGGCGCTGCGGATCACCGTGGGCCAGACCATGACGCGCGCCGGCGCCAACGTGAAGGCGGCCGCGCAGAAGACGCTCGACGACGGGACCATCGACGCCCTCCTGGAGTATCTGAACAACGGCCTGTACGTCGCACGCGCGCTTGACTGCGCGGCTGCGCCCACACCGACTCCGAGCGCCACGGCGACCGCCGCGCCGACCGCTGCTCCCTCCGCCAGCCCGGGTGCCCCCGGCGGCGAGGGCGGTGGGCTGCCCGTGACCGGTGCCGCCACCGCGACCGTGGCCAGCATCGGCGGTGCGCTGCTGCTCCTCGGCGCCGTGGGCTACGTGATCGGACGCCGACGCCGTTCCCGCTTCGTGGCGTAGCTCAATCGACGCGCGCCCGGCCCGATGTTTCGTCGGGCCGGGCGGCGGCGCGCTGGGGCGCGGTTGTCCGGCATCCTTCGGCTCACCGCTCCCGGCCTTCGGTCCGGGTGCGGCTACTGTACTCAGAAGTGTGTATATGCGACACACGGCTTACAAAGGCGACTGAGTCGGGCCGCCGAACCTGTCGGTGACCTGTACGTCTGAGACGTCCACCGGTTCCGCAAGCCAAGATCATTGCAAGCACTCTGCACGTTGCACTCTGGGTGCCCGAGGATGGCCTTCTTGGCTGTACGGTCGATCGATCAAAGGTGGGAGGTGCCGTGGATCGGGCTGACAATTGCGGAGACGTCGACTACCTCCAGTCGATTGAACGTCTCGCCCATGTGGTGGTTGAAGAGGCCGCCCAGGAAGGCTGGCTGGCCTTCAGGGTGAACGAGGAAGCTGGTCAGACACAGCTCCAACGGGCCATCAACGCCCTTGCTCGTGAGCTGCGATTCGTCCACTTCGACGGTGATGGCTGCCTCGCCCACCAGTAGCTCCGACGTCGGGCGGCTACCGCCCCGGCCTTTGGGCCGGGGGCGGCTTCCCATCGGACCGGCTGCACCGCGGCCTGGTCCTCGTCATCCAATGGCAAGCCGCGCAGCGGGTGTGGCAGCGATCGCCCCGCCTCGACGACGGCTGACCGTTTACGCGATCGTCACGGCCTAGCGGTGGGACGGCTCCTTTCCATGCACGGCCCATGGGATCATGTGCCTTATGTCGATTACCCGAAAGAGCCGTGTCTCGTAGATCGCCAGCTCAGACCCGCGCCGGCTTCCGTCGGCGCCCGCAGCCCGGAGAACGAATCGCCGTGGTCCCTGGCGTCCCTCGCCGTGGCCAGTCTGAGATAGCCCAACTTGAGCGGTCCCGCCTGCATCCCGGCGCGGTAGCTGAGTCGCTACGCGAGTGGAGGTTGTTCGTTCATGCCTCTCGGCAGCAACGAGCCGAGATGCGTGGCTGCGGCCAACTCTCGTGCTGCCTGGATCCACTCGATCATCGTCGGGTCTTGGAACTAGCCATCTGCGCCATGACCCCGACCACTGCGAAAGCACTCCGAAAACATGTCGAAGAGCTGGATGCCCTCGCGGACTGGGACGAGCTTCTGAACCCGTGACATGTAGCCGCGCTGCTCAGCCGCCCATATCGCTGTCGACGAACGACTTTCGCCACCTACCGTTGAGGCATGAGCCGCCGAGAAGATCGGATCCGAGGCGAACCCGGACCCTTCATGAAGGCGTATGGCCTGGTAGCGGCCGGCAACGGCAGCGACCCGAACGACCGCTCGTACAGCCGCGAGCTTGAGGCTGCGATCAAGCGGATGAGGCCAGAGGACCTGGACCGGCTGCTACGTGACGAAGACGTCGACGGCGTGCAGCTGGCTGCACCTTGACTCTTATACTTCGGCCTCCGCGGACCTGACCGGAGGTGAGAGGTGCGCGGTGCCTCAGGAGAGCAGGCAGGTGAACCGATCCCGAGTGCGCCTCCGGCGATCATCAGAAGGCAGCCTGGCGCTGCTGCCCACGAGACGTCTCCTCGGGCCAGGGGCAGGAAAGCGACGACGCCCAGCATTCCGAGGGCGATGGAGAGCCCGGCCGCATAGAAGCGGAGCCGGCCGATCGCCGCGCTCTCGGTCTGCGCCGTCACCTGACGACGGATGTCAGCCACGAACGTACGACGAAATGCACATCAACTCCTCGACCTGCCGAGCGCATGTCGGCGTAGCGATTCGCGTCCGTGGCGGCGGGCTACCCTGACCGCCGTGACGACGATCGAACAGCTTGAAGGGAGCGCGTGGCCGGACCCCGGTCCGGACGCCACGTCACTCGTGAGGCGTTGCACCGAACTGCGACGCAAGCCGCTCGCCGAGTTCACGGTCGAAGACCTGCGCATCATGCTCGGGCAAGAGATCGGCGTGCCTGCTCTGCTGCCTCTCGCGGCAAAGGCACTGCTCCGCAATCCCATGTCGGAGGGCGACTACTACCCGGGCGACCTGCTCGCCACGGTACTGCGGCTCCCCGACACGGCCTGGCGGAACCTGCGAGCGGAACGGAAGCGGCTGGCGTCGGTCCTTGGCGAGCTCGTTGCCGGCCCGCCGTTCAACGATCCTGATCTTCAGCTTCGCGATCCGGACTGGCTGCTTCGCGACGCCATCGTGCGATTTCTTGGTCGTTGAAAGCGGATCGCTCACCGGGCAGTCGTAGACCGTCAGGCCGCTTCCGAGCCTCGATCGGCAACGATGGGTGGCACGGCTCGGCGGATGAGCCCCGACGACGTAACAACGACCCACCCGGGAGGCACGGTGATTGAGCGTTCGCAGCACCAGCGGGGTCGGTGCCCCGTCTGTAACCGCGTCGTAGCCCTCACCACTGACGGAAGAGTCGCGTGGCACAACGGCACCATTCGTGCCTACGCCCCGCCCGAGGAGTGCCCCGGGGGTGGACAGCGATCGGAAGCCACGGAGTCATGAACGACAGCGCCACTGGTAGACGAGATCAAAGAGGGCTGGAACGACAGCGGCCCAGGTGCGGCGATCATGCCGCTGACCTGGGCCGGGACGTTCGGAGCGGGCGACGAGAATCGAACTCGCGTAATCAGTTTGGAAGACTGAGGCTCTACCATTGAGCTACGCCCGCGTCGCCCGGTCGCCCGGGCGTGGCACCAAGACTACCGAACGCCCCCGCATCCGCTCCACCGGTATCCCCGGCGCGCGCTGACGACCCGTACCCCCGGGGTGGCCGGCGGCGAACGCGACCCGCCGGGCCGGGCGGACCGCAGGCCGCCAATCCGGCGCGGACCGGAACTGCCGGAAGCCGCCAATCCCTCGATGGTTGTCGAATCGGACGAAGCGCGCGGACGCGGGCGAAATGCGGCGCGCGGGCACCAGGCGACGCGGGCGGGCGCGGAAGGCATACACTTCCTTTCGTCACGGGGTGTGGCGCAGCTTGGTAGCGCACTCGCTTTGGGAGCGAGGGGCCGTGGGTTCAAATCCCGCCACCCCGACTGTCGTCCGCACCGCGGAGTGGATCACTATCACGTCCGCGGTCGCCGGGCGCCGCCGGGCCGTCGTTGCGGCCCGACTATGCTCGATGGGCTGAAGCACGCCCAGACAAAGACTGAGATCCATCAAGGAGTACGCCTGTGAAGAGCACCGTCGAGACTTTGAGCCCGACGCGCGTCCGGCTCACCATCGAGGTGCCGTTCGTCGAGCTCGAGCCGAGCCTCAAGAAGGCGTACCGGGAGATCGGCCAGCAGGTCACGGTGCCCGGCTTCCGTAAGGGCAAGGTTCCGAGCGCCGTGATCGACCAGCGCGTCGGTCGGGGTGCGGTGCTCAACGAGGCGGTCCAGGACGCCATCCCGGAGAACATCCTCGCCGCGGTCCGTGAGCACGACGTGAAGACGCTCGGCCGGCCCGAGGTGGAGATCACCGAGTTCAACGACCGGGACACGCTGAAGTTCACCGCCGAGGTCGACGTCCGGCCGGAGATCACCATCCCGGACCTGTCCACCATCGAGGTGACGGTCGACGAGTTGCAGATCGACGAGAGCGAGATCGACCAGCAGGTGGAGAGCCTGCGGGAGCGGTTCGCCACCCTGAAGACCGTCGAGCGGGCCGCCCAGGAGGGCGACTACGTGCAGCTCGACCTGGCGGCCACGGTGAACGGCGAGGACGTGCCGGGCGGCTCGGCCAGCAACATCTCGCACGAGGTGGGCAGCAAGCAGCTGCTGCCGGGCCTGGACGAGGTGCTGGTCGGCATGTCCGCCGACGAGTCCAAGACCTTCGTGACCCAGCTCGTCGGCGGTGACTTCGCCGGCCAGGACGCGGACGTCGCGGTGACCGTGCGCACGGTCAAGGAGAAGGAGCTGCCCGCGCTGGACGACGAGTTCGCCGGCCTGGCCAGCGAGTTCGACACCCTGGAGGAGCTGCGCGCCGACCTGCGCGAGCGGGTCACCAAGGGCAAGCGGGTCGAGCAGATCTACGCCGCCCGGGACAAGGCCCTGGAGCAGCTCGTCGCGGCCGCCGAGGTGCCGGCGCCGGAGGGCGTGGTGGCCGACGAGGTCGAGCACCGCAAGCAGGCGATGGTCGACCAGCTGGAGCGGATCGGCGCCTCGATGGAGGACTACCTCTCGGCCGAGGAGAAGACCGAGGAGCAGATCGACACCGAGCTGCGCGAGGCCGCCACCGAAGGCGTGCGGATCCAGCTGCTGCTGGACACCCTGGCCGACGCCGAGGAGATCCAGGTCTCCGACGACGAGTTCGGGCACGAGATCGTGCACCGGGCGCAGCGCGCCGGGATGGCCCCGCAGCAGTACTACGACCAGCTGGTCCGCTCCGGTGCTGCGGGCGCGGTCTTCGGTGACGTCCGGCGCGGCAAGGCCCTCGCCTCGGTGATGGAGAAGATCAAGATCACGGACGCGGCCGGCAACCAGGTCACCCTGGACGAGCTCCGCGCCGCCGCCGGCGAAGAGCACGACCACGAGCACTGAGCCGTCGCGGTCGGCCGCCGCGCGCCCGGAACCCGTGGCGCACGGCGGCCGAAACCGCTTTCCGGGGTACGTCCCGGCGCACGTGCGCTGTTAGCGAAAACCGCGCAGACGGGGGCGCTGCGGCCCGGGGGAGCGGTTAGTGTCGGGCCTATAGACGGTACGGAGAGCGAAGGGCTGCCATGACCGATATGCACATCCCAGCGATGCCCCTGCGCGCGGTTGACGCCCGCGGCGGGGACTCCATTGGCAACCTCGACGACTCGGTCTACAACCGGCTGCTCAAGGAGCGGATCATCTTCCTGGGCAGTGAGGTGACCGATCAGGTCGCCAACCGGATCTGCGCGCAGCTGCTGCTGCTCGCCGCGGAGGATCCCGACCGCGACATCAACCTGTGGATCAACTCGCCGGGTGGCTCGGTCTACTCCGGCATGGCCATCTACGACACGATGCAGTTCATCGACAACGACGTGTCCACGGTCGCCATGGGCATGGCGGCCTCGATGGGCCAGCTGCTGCTCTGCGCCGGCACCAGGGGCAAGCGGTACGCCCTGCCGCACGCGCGGATCATGATGCACCAGCCGTCCGGTGGGATGGGGGGCACCGCCTCCGACATCGCCATCCAGGCCGAGCAGATGCTGTACACCAAGCGGATGTTCCAGGAGCGGGTGGCGCACCACACCGGGCAGGACCAGGCGCAGATCGAGGCCGACTCGGACCGGGACCGCTGGTTCACCGCCGCCGAGGCCAGGGACTACGGCTTCATCGACAAGGTGATCACGGGAGCCACCCAGGTTCCCGAGGGCGCCGGGACCCTGAGCTGAGGAGTTGACGATGACCGACATGACGCTTCCGCCGCACTTCGCGCCGGTGCACAACCGCTACATCCTGCCGTCGTTCGTCGAGCGCACGTCGTACGGGGTGAAGGAGTCCAACCCGTACAACAAGATGTTCGAGGACCGGATCATCTTCCTCGGCGTCCAGGTGGACGACGCCTCGGCGAACGACATCATGGCCCAGTTGCTCACCCTGGAGAGCAGCGACCCGGACCGGGACATCACCATGTACATCAACTCGCCGGGCGGGTCGTTCACGGCGATGACGGCGATCTACGACACCATGCAGTACGTCCGGCCGGACATCGCCACGGTCTGCCTGGGGCAGGCGGCCAGCGCCGCCGCCGTGCTGCTCGGCGCGGGCACCCCGGGCAAGCGGATGGCGCTGCCGCACTCGCGGATCATCATCCACCAGCCGGCCACCGAGGGCGGCTACGGGCAGGGCTCGGACATCGAGATCCAGGCCCGGGAGATCCTCCGGATGCGTACCCAGCTGGAGGAGATGCTCTCCCGGCACAGCGGCAAGCCGGTCGACCAGGTCCGCAAGGACATCGACCGGGACAAGATCATGACCGCCGAGGAGACCCGCGAGTACGGGCTCATCGACACCGTCCTGACCAGTCGGAAGAAGGGTCTGCTGGCGGCCAACGCCGCGAGCTGACAACGCACGGGTCAGAGGTCGGTCGCGCCCACGGGACGGCGACCGGCCTCTGACACACCCGTTTTGGGGGTCGGAGAATGCCCCCCAAGGGGGTAACGTCGGGTCTGCACCGTCCATCGGTCCGGCCCGCGGGGGATCGAAGACCGACGAGGCGGACAGACCTCAAGCCCAGGGCCGGCACCGCCGGACCGATGAGCGCAGGGAGAACGTAGGTGGCACGGATCGGTGACGGCGGCGACCTACTGAAGTGCTCCTTCTGCGGCAAGTCGCAGAAGCAGGTCAAGAAGCTCATCGCGGGCCCCGGGGTCTACATCTGCGACGAGTGTATCGATCTCTGTAACGAGATCATCGAAGAGGAGTTGGCCGAGACCGGCGAGGTCAAGTGGGAAGAACTCCCCAAGCCGATGGAGATCTGCCAGTTCCTCGACCAGTACGTGGTGGGCCAGGACCAGGCGAAGAAGGCCCTCTCCGTGGCGGTCTACAACCACTACAAGCGGATCCAGGCCGAGGCGTCCAACGCGCCCGGCTCCGGCGGTGACGCCGTCGAGCTGGCCAAGTCCAACATCATGCTGATCGGCCCCACCGGGTGCGGCAAGACACACCTGGCGCAGACCCTGGCCCGGATGCTCAACGTCCCGTTCGCCATCGCCGACGCGACGGCGCTCACCGAGGCCGGCTACGTCGGCGAGGACGTGGAGAACATCCTGCTGAAACTGATCCAGGCGGCCGACTACGACGTCAAGCGGGCCGAGACCGGGATCATCTACATCGACGAGGTCGACAAGATCGCCCGGAAGTCGGAAAACCCGTCGATCACCCGGGACGTCTCCGGCGAGGGCGTGCAGCAGGCGCTGCTGAAGATCCTCGAAGGGACCGTGGCGAACGTCCCGCCGCAGGGCGGCCGCAAGCACCCGCACCAGGAGTTCATCCAGATCGACACCACCAACGTGCTGTTCATCTGCGGTGGCGCGTTCGCCGGCCTCGACCAGATCATCGAGTCCCGTACCGGTCAGGGTGGCCTCGGCTTCGGCGCCCACCTGCGCTCGGTCTCCGAACGCTCCACGGACGACATCTTCGGCAAGGTCATGCCGGAGGACATGCTCAAGTTCGGGCTGATCCCCGAGTTCATCGGCCGGCTGCCGGTCATCACCAACGTGCGCAGCCTGGACCGCGAGGCCCTGGTGCAGATCCTCACCGAACCGCGCAACGCCCTGGTCCGGCAGTATCAACGCCTGTTCGAGCTGGACGGCGTCGAGCTGGAGTTCGAACCGGCCGCCCTGGCCGCCATCGCCGACCAGGCGATGCTGCGCGGCACCGGCGCGCGAGGGCTGCGGGCCATCATGGAGGAGGTCCTCCAGTCGGTGATGTACGAGGTGCCGAGCAACCCCGACGCCGCCCGCGTACTGATCACCCGCGAGGTGGTCCTGGAGAACGTCAACCCGACGATCGTGCCGCGGGAGTTCACCGGCGGCCGCCGCCGTCGGGACCGCGAGGAGAAGTCCGCCTGATCCGGCGTCCGGCCGCGGGTCGACCACCGCGGCCCGGAGCCGGCGGGCACCCGTCGACGCTCCGGCCCGTACCGTCGGATGCGGCACGGGCGGACCGTTCCGGGCGGTTGGACGCCCGCCCACCGCGTCGCCGGCGGCCGTAGGCTGTCGCCATGCGCGTAGCCGTCTGCCAGCTCAATGCCCGCGCCGACCGGGCCGCCAACCTGGCCGCCGCCGGTGAGCTGCTCGCCCAGGCCGCCGACGCCGGCGCCGACCTGGCCGTCCTGCCCGAGTACGTGGACTACCTGGGCCCCGCGGCCGACGCACCGACGCCCGAACCGCTCGACGGCGAGTTCGCCGCCTTCTTCGCCGAGGCCGCGCGCCGGCTGGGGATCTGGGTGCACGCCGGGTCGTTCCACGAGGTCGGCCCGGACCCCCGACGCACCTACAACACCAGCCTGGTCTTCGACCGGACCGGCACCCGCCGCGCCCACTACCGCAAGATCCACCTGTACGACGTGGAGATCCCCGGTCGGGTGTCCTACCGGGAGTCCGACGGGGTGGCCGCCGGCACGGAACCGGTGGTGGCCGAGATCGAGGGCGTGCCGGTCGGCCTGTCCATCTGCTACGACCTGCGCTTCCCGGAGCTCTACCGGGAGCTGGCCGTGGCCGGTGGCGCCCAGGTGCTGGTCGTCCCCGCGGCGTTCATGCTGCACACCGGACGCGACCACTGGGAGATCCTGTTGCGCGCCCGGGCGATCGAGAACCAGTGCTGGGTGATCGCCGCGGGTCAGATCGGCGACCACGACCCGGGCCGGACCTGCTTCGGCCGGAGCATGGTGATCGACCCGTGGGGCACCGTGGTCGCGCAGATGCCGGACACGGTAGGTGTGGCGGTGGCCGACATCGACCTGGACCGTTCGGTCACCATCCGACGCGAGCTGCCCAGCCTCGCCAACCGCCGGCTGTAGCCCAGGATGGCTGGCTCGGCTGTGGCTTTCGGGAGCGCCGGATGGCCGGGCGGTTGCCGTCCAGGCGCCTCCGGAGCGCCGGCGGTTCAGCGGCTCTGCAGCAGGATGCCGATGACCGCGAAGCTGATGATCGTGCCGGCGGTGACCAGCAGCGCCGTGGTCATCCTCGACCGGCCGCGGCGGGCCAGCCGGCGCACCGAGGCGACCACGGCGAACAGCACCAGCGCCCCGATGACCAGGTGCCACATCGGGAGCAACAGCCCGAGGACGGCCTCCTCGGCGAGCACGTGACCGGCCGGCACCGGTACGCCATCGTCCATGCCCGCCACTCTCGCACGTCCGGGCGCCCGGGACCGAGCGCGCGACGGCAACGACACCTGCCGATTTGCTTTCCCGCTGCCGTACGCGTAACTTTCTCTCTGCACGCGGGACACCGGACAAAACAGCCGGAACCGTGGGCACCGGATCCGGGGCGGGTGACCGTCGATCGGGACCGGGCGGGTGGTGCGATCGCCGGCGAAGCCGGACTTGAGATCGCGAAACCGACCGCGTATAGTACTCGGAGCCGGCAGGAGCCGGGCGGGTGTGCCGCTGAAGCGGTGGCCGGCCGGTCTGCGGACTTCCTCCTACGATACGACCACCGATCTTCGGTGCTCGTTCTGCTGGAGAAAACCGGGCGATGCGAAGAAGAGCTGAGAGATCAGCTTGACGCCGCGAGGTCGACCGGGTAAGTTAGGCAAGTTGCCCCGAGGGTAACGCCCGCCGCAAGCGGGGGTTAACTCCGGTGTGTGTTTGTTCTTTGAGAACTCAACAGGGTGCTTGATAAGCCAGTGCCAATTGTTTTATACCCCGTGTCGGGTCGGCATTTTTTGCTGGTTCGGCTGGGATTCCTTTGGCAACATTTTTGTTGTCAGGATTTTCTCTAATTTTTTGTTGGAGAGTTTGATCCTGGCTCAGGACGAACGCTGGCGGCGTGCTTAACACATGCAAGTCGAGCG